>NZ_JBHULB010000015.1:0-5328 GCF_042684265.1 Croceitalea marina
CCTCAGACGGAACAACACGATGTCGGAACTGGACATATCTAGCGGGTATGGACCAATAGCGTCTAATTGCTATCGTAGCTAGCTCAAATACTTTGAGACGCTACTCGCAATACCCGCCTGGCCGTTAGGTAACATTTTAAAATAAATATGGAAAATTTTGAATTTGGGGACGTCAAAAAATTAAGAAAGTCACTCTTGATAGCATCAATAGTTGGTATTTTCTTAGTTAAGCTAATAAAATATTCAACCGGATCTTTTGAATTCTTAGGTTTTAATATTCCAATTAGAGAGGCTGAATTTCTCGCTCATTTTGTAGGTTACATTATTATCTTTTTTCTAGTTGCGCTGTTAATTCGTTTTGGGAATGAAGAATTTACTAAAAGCTATAGGGAAAAATGGAAAAACGCAACTGGAGATATTAATGTATACGTTGATACTCCAGATTCGGCCGCAAAAAAAAAGGTTGAAAATGAGACTAAAAATACTCGTATTTTTTTCCGAATCATGGTTCTTGCATTGGACATAATATTTCCGATAATCTTAGCACTTTTGTCAATATCATATATTTTCTGGTGCTCTAAAAACGTTACCTAACAACGGCTATAATTCATTGCGGCGGAATTTCCTAAACGGAAATTCTTATCTTGCAATGATGGCTTGGTTCTCTCGGAATGTCCTAGCGGACAATTCCGCAACGAAACCATAGCCCAACCGTTGTGTGCTATACGAAAAATGACCTCAAGATTATTAAGTAACATAAAAGAACTATATGAAACCTTCGAAAAGTATCATAGCGGGCCAAAAATGACTGGAAGTCTAAACTATGGGCCTGAATTAGATACTTGGAATAGATTAATTTTCAAAAAACCTTTACGTGAATTAGACGAAGACGATTTATCAAGATATACAGGCAAAGCAATAACTACTTGGGGAAAAGCTGCAGACTTCAAACATTTTCTTCCTAGAATTTTTGAATTGACAGCAGAATTAAGAACGCCTTACGAAATTTGGATTGCCTTTGACAAACTCGTTCTTTCTGATTGGAAAAATTGGCCAAAAAATGAGCGAATTGTTATTCAAGAATTCATGATTGCGTTGTGGGAAAGTATTGTAAATGATAATAGTTAAAAGGCGGAATGGGAGTTTAGAGATTACTTTTCTGCGCTTGCTAATTTCTATCCAAACTTTGCTGATTTACTAGATATTTGGGGCAAATCGGAATCAAAAGCGGCTATAAAACACTTAGCCGAATTTATAATTGATGAAAAAACCATAATTTTCGATAGAAAAAAACTAAGTGGATTGTATGACAAAACCGAGAACATAGATGAGTTTATTTCTTGGATATTATCAACCGAGATGTTGAATAAGATTCAAAGAAAATATTTCGAATTTGAAATGGAGAGCTTCGCGGAAAAAATATCCTGGGCAGAGCAAATATTAACATTTGAAAGAAAAAAGTACAGCACACAACAACGGCTATAATTCATTGCGGCGGAATTTCCTACCGGAAATTCTTATCTTGCATTGATGGCTAGGTATTCTCGGAATGTCCTAGCGGACGATTCCGCAAAGAAACCATAGCCCAACCGTTGTGTGTAATTTGAGAAATGAAATGATAACATTCAAAATTGATGGTAAAAAATTAACTAATTGGAATTCATTTCACCTGGAATTTAAAACGGAATTGAATTTTCCAGATTATTACGGAGCGAATATGAACTCTTGGATTGACTGTATTGATGATTTGACTGAACAGCCAATATTATTACAAATCGAAAATGGAAATTTCCTAAAGGAAAATAAACCTGAATTACTAAATGCAATTCTGGAATCTGGAGCCTTTGTCAATTACAGAAAAATAAATCAAGGGCAAAAGCCAAATCTAATTATAGCAACAGATATTTAATTAAGTGTCATGGATAATCACAAACCATACAATGAAAATTTAGGACATCCGCATGACTTTTTGGTAGAATATCAAATTTTGACTGAATCAGAAAATGGTAGAAAGACATTGCCTTACCAAGGTATACGATGGGATTTTTGGTATGAGCATAAAGAACATGAAGAAAATCATCTTTTTATGATTTGGCCTGAATTCATTGATGAAAGTGGAAATGTAATTAAACAAAAAGACAAACCTGTACCAAGAGTCGGAAAGGCGAAAATGTGGATTGTAAATGATAAAATGCGTAAATATCATCAAGGCAAAATTAAAATCGGAATGAAATGTTATGGACGTGAAGGCGCTCGAACAGTTGTCAATTATGAGGTAATTGAAATTGTTGGACTAATGACAAATCCAGCTTCTGAATAAAAACTACACACAACAACGTGTATAGTTCATTGCGTCTGAAATTCCCTTCGGAATTTCCTCGCGGCTGAACAATGGGTTATTCCCTTTTTGCTATCTTAGTCTCTACGCAACGAAACCATACACGAACACGATGATGGCCAATTCCTCCGGAACGTAAAAAACCGGGCGGTCGAGGTCGCCGCCCTACCTTTTTTTCCTATTTGCCATCATCGGCCAGGCAGTACGACTGCTATTCGTCCATAAAATTCCCTAACTTAAGCCAATAAACCTCAGACGGAACAACACGATGTCGGAACTGGACATATCTAGCGGGTANCACAAGCTAAAAAAACATCACTTACCCGAATGGAATCAATGTCTGAAATAAAAGAAAGGTATTTTAAAGCTCAACAAGAGGAAAAGAAAAAACAGCTTGAAAACCATTCCAAGACAATAAAAGATTTTATTTCATTGTGCTCGGAAATTGGACTGAAATTGACAAATGAAAATTTTAGTTACATACAAACAATCGGAATAGTCGCAAAATATCCCAACCTACTCTTCCACCTCAAACCTGAATTAGAAAAAGTTGATGAAGAACTGATTGAATGTAAGTCTTTAGAAAAGCACTTTGAGAAAAAAATATTCAATAGCGGAATGTTGTATTCTGATAAATTCATTGCAATGGCTCATCCTTATTTTAGGAGAAGTTTAAGTGAATTTGCAAATTTCGCACCTCGATTTATTGACCTTTTTTGGAAATTTAAAGATGATAAAGTCAAAACATACATTGCTTTAGATGCAAATCGAGTAAGAGTAAATGTAGATGATTCAGCATATTTGGAACTTGATACTTGGTATGGTGCATCTTTTAAAGAACAAATTGAGAAAATCCCAAATGGTGTTGTGAAAATTCGCCCACCAGCCCAATTAGATGAAACTGATATTTCCTTCTTCTTCAACGATGCATATTCATTTGACATCAAATGGACAGAAAAGAATGAAATAAAAACTTTTCAAGCAGAGGAATTTAAGACAGAGAAAGTAACTATTAATATTAGAGGAACAGAATACTATCCTGTTCGTTACTTACACGCGGAATATGATATAAAAAATAAACATTTTAGACATTTTGATGGAGCAATTCATTTCTACGAGAAAACAGAATATTTTCAACGAAGGGATTCCGACTTGAATTTTAATGAAAAAATCGGGACTCATTTAAAAGCGAAAACATACAAGCTGTTTAAAATGAACGAAAACGTCAGTGTAGAAACTTGGATTACATATACGAGTCATTTTTGTACAGGAAATCCATTAGTGTTTGAATATTTTGAGGGGAAATATCCTGACCATATTCAAGAAATATTGAACAAGATTGGGAAAAAAGCCAGTGGCTAACAATGTATATAAAACATAGCTAATACAGGCTTTCCAAAAGGTTTATTTGTATTTGCAAAGTCGCCAAATTTTTAAATTTGGCTTTTAAAATAAAAAGATAAAAACAAAAGATAAAAATTCGGCTTGTGTATAATCCGAAAAGTTAGCGTCTATTTACACGCTACGTTTCATATACGAGACCGTTGGCGGTAATTAAGCAAAATGAAACAATGAAACATCTACACCTTGCATTAATCACCATATTGGCGTTTTCATTAAGTTCTTGTGTTCAGCATCAAGAGAAGGAATTGAAAGATTCTAAAGAAACCTTTGGTCCCAGAATTATTGCAATTAATTATGATAGTTTATATCATTTGGAAGAACCGCCAGCTTACGAGCCTTTTCCAATGTATGGAGCTTTTTTATTTGGAGTAGCAACCCAAAACGTACCAATGGTATATGACACAAAACTCTCTCTTCCTGAAAACATCAAAAAATCAACAGATGTTATTTATAAAGAAACTGATGGATTATCACTCGGTTTGGATATATACTCAAATAAAACTGATAAATCATCGAACCCACTAATACTAATAATTCATGGTGGTTATTGGAAAGCAGGTGATAAAGGAGAGTTCTATACGCAGCGTGCAATAGAATTTGTTGAAATGGGTTACACCGTTGCATCAATAAATTATCGGTTATCAACAAATCACAAATTTCCAGCCAACATCGAAGACTTAAGAGATGGCATTTTATTCTTAATCGAACATGCAAAGGAGTATAATATAGATGCTAGTCAAATTATGACTTATGGCATATCTGCTGGTGGTCATCTAGCGGCTTTTATAGCACTAGCTGCTAACTCCGATAGAGAATATGTAAAAGGTTTAAATCCATCTTCCTTTAAAGGTGCAATTTCGTTGTATGGAATACATGATATGAGTTTGACAATTCAAAGAGAACATCCCTTTACTGAATTATATATTGGAACATCTTATGATTTAGACACTACCAATTATATTGATGCTTCAACAACCCAACATGTAGACCTAAATGACCCACCGATTTTATTAATACATGGTTCGCTTGATGGTTCTGTATCTGTAAAAAATTCTGATAATTTAGCACAAGTACTAGAATCAAAAAAAGTCCCCTATGTCTATGACAGAATTGAAGGTTGGCCTCATGTGATGGATTTTTTCTCGCCAATTGGAGAAAGAACACTCTGGCAAATGCATGATTTTCTTCAAGAATATATGCCTTCCGAAGAATTAAAAAACAAATAACTACCGCCAACAATGGCTATAATTAATACGGACTTCGGGTTAAAACGCCAAGGTCTGTGTATATTTATGAAGTCGCAAAATCTTTGGGATTTTGCTTCGTGCAAGTAAAAAAAACAAAACCCAAAGTTTTTGCTTAGCGCGAGACAGGAAATTCGCTGGATTTCCGCCCCGCACTAATCATAGCCGAGACGATGATGGCCAATTCCTCCGGAACGTAAAAAACCGGGCGGTCTAGGTCGCCGCCCTACCTTTTTTTCCTATTTGCCATCATCGGCCAGGCAGTACGACTGCTATTCGTCCATAAAATTCCCTAACTTAAGCCAATAAACCTCAGACGGAACAACACGATGTCGGAACTGG
>NZ_JBHULB010000016.1:0-311464 GCF_042684265.1 Croceitalea marina
TTAACGATAACATCATTGAGCCACAAGAGGCCTATACGGTAACTCTAAATAGTACCACCGATCCACTGGTGCCTATCAACGATGGTACAGCAAACGGTATCATCAACGATGATGACAACAATCCGGGAGTGACTGGCATTGCCTTTACCAACACCAATGTAATTGTTACTGAGGGTAGCGATGCTTTCGCTAGATTCACAGTAACAATTACTGGTAATATTTCAGAAAATGTCACTGTAGATTATGTAACGAATAATGGTACTGCAATGGACGGCAGCGATATGACCACTCAATCAGGCACTATTACCTTTACGCCCACCGTGAATTCATTTGATATTGATATTCCAATTTTAAATGACAACATCATTGAACCAACTGAGGAATTTACAGTTGTACTTTCTAATATTCAATCTAATTTAGGAATCGGTTTTGTAGACGGCAACACTACCAATACTGCTACGGGTACTATTAATGATGATGATGATAGCGACCCATCTTTAGGTGTTCAGTTCGATATCACCAGTATTGATGTAAATGAAGATGCAGGTACCGTTTCTCTTGATGTTGTCTTAAATGCTGATGTGCAAGATGAATTTACTGTAGAATATCACTCTACTGCCGGTACAGCTACTGATGCTTTTGACTATACCGGTATTGTCAGTGGTACACAAACATTAACTTTTGGTGGGGCTAATGCTAATACACAAACAATTACTATCCCTATCATTGATGATGTCATCATTGAAGATACTGAAGACTTTAATGTTATATTAAGTAATATATCAACAACTCTTGTAACTATTCTTACGAATGATACGGCTACTGTAAATATCATCGATAATGATGGTAACGAAGGTTGGCCAGAAGATATGACTATTGAGGCTTGCGATACTATTCCTCCTGCTGAGGATATTACTTCAACTAGTGCTTGTACTATTACTGTAGTACTAGTAGAAACTGTTGATGGGGATACAGATTCTTGTCCTACAGAATATACAATTACCAGAACTTGGACTATTACCGATTGTGTTGGTAATGTTCGTGAGCATGTTCAAATAATTACCATAGAAGATACTATTGCACCTACTTTTGTGGAAGCACTTCCTACGGATATGACTGTACAATGTGATAGTGTACCTGATGCTGATGTATTGACTGCTATTGATAGCTGTGAACCTAACATGGTAGTTGATTTTGCGGAAACTATCACTGATAGTGATTCATGTCCTTCAGATTATATCATTACTAGAACATGGACAGTTTCTGACTGTGCCGGTAATAATGTTTCACATACACAAACCATCATAGTAGAAGATACTGTAGCTCCAACTTTTGTAGAAGAGTTACCTCAGAGCATGACAGTACTTTGTAACGAAGTTCCTGATGCAGTAACCCTTACCGCCATTGACAATTGCGATAGTAACATTGTGGTAGACTTTACAGAAACTACAACTAATGATGCAAATTGTTTGAGCGGGTATACTGTTACAAGAGTTTGGACTACTATCGATTGTGCCGGAAATACCGTTTCACATACTCAAATAATCACTATTGAGCCTACTGGACCTATTACAGCTAGTGATTATGAAGAGGAGGTTACTATTCTTTGTGGAGAGGAAATACCTCCTGTACCAGAATTAACCTTTATGGGTGGTTGCGGTAACTATACTGTAGTCTTTAACGAAGTAAGACAAGATGCTACTGATGGTTCTGAAGATTTTATGTTAATCAGAACTTGGAATGTAACTGATTCTTGTGGTAATACAGCTTCTTTTGAACAAATCATATTTGTATTCCAACCCCAGTTGGAAGAGGTTACTATAGATATCTGTATTGAAGATGAGGCTATTGATTTAATCAATTACCTACCTGAGTCTTTTGATACCAATGGAACCTTTGAAGTGCTTGAAGGTGATGTTACGCTTAATGGTAGCTTGTTTGACCCGCTTGACCATTTACCTGGTGAGTACAAAATAGCCTACAGCTCTATTGAAGGGGACTGTAAATATTATGTAGACTTTACTATAGTAGTTAATACAGATTGTGTACCGTGCAGTAGAGATCAAATTGAAATTTCTGAAGCTGTAACCGCAAATGGAGACGGAATTAATGATTATTTTGAAATACGGGGTGTAGAATTCTGCCAGTTTACTTTTGATGTTGAGATATTCAACAGATGGGGAGACAAAGTGTATGAGGCCAAAGATTATCAAAATGATTGGAACGGTTCTTCACCAAGTGGTTCTTTTGGTTCCTCAGGAGTTTTACCCTCCGGAACATACTATTACGTTATCAATGCCGTTGATAACGAACTTGGAACACCACTAAAACCCTTTAACGGTTTTATTTATCTAGGAACCAAGTAAAAATTATAAGGGGCTATAATTAGCCCCTTTTATCAAACCTTTTTAATTTATCTGAGTATGCCATATGTAATTAGTATTTACATTCAACGTGAGAAAAAAACCTTTAAACGAAACTATATTCCTACAACGACAATAAAATCTATTTAGACGTATAAATTATTGATTATGAGTAATTTTTACGCTATTTGTACTGAAAATAGACCCCAATTTATTTTCACCATTAAATAAAACTTAACCCAAGCGCATGAAAATTGTAAATGCTATTTTGTTGTTTTTGCTGCTCTCTTTGTCTTCCATTATGAGCGCACAGCAACTTCCACAGTTTACGCAGTACATGTTTAATACCATCTCTATAAACCCTGCTTACGCTGGTAGTAGGGAAAAATTGAATATAACAGCATTACATAGACAACAATGGGAAGGTGTTGAGGAAAACCCGGTAACAAGTACATTTTCTATACATTCACCTTTACGTAATGACAAAATAGGTATTGGTTTTACCTATATCAATGATCATTTGGGTTTTGAAGACACTAATTTTTTATATGGAGATTTTTCATATACTTTGCCTATTTCTTATGAAGCAAATCTTTCATTTGGTTTAAAAGGAGGGTTTACAAATTACTCCCGTCCGCAAATTGGTGATGGTTCTGATTCAGAATTAGTTCCAGTAAATCAATGGACTCCTAATATGGGAGCTGGTGTATATGTTAGTTCAGACAGGTGGTATGCAGGATTTTCTGCACCTAGGTTTTTTGAAACCAATTTTATGGATGGAGAGTTTGAAGGAGTCGGTAATGTAAGTTATTATGCAATTGCAGGAATAGTAATGGACCTTTCTCTAGATTTTAAATTTAGACCTTCTGTAATTTCAAAATTTACTAATGGATCACCTGCAACTTATGACGTAACCGCAGGCTTTTTAGCATATGAAAAATTCTGGTTTGGAGCTTCTTATCGTTTTAATGATGCTTCCAACTTTGGTGCTTTTATGGACTATCAAATCAGTAAGGATTTTAGATTGGGGTATGCATATGACCTTCCAAGGGGGGACTTTAGGAATAGTCTTGGAGCAAGCGGAACCCATGAAATAATACTAATTTTTGAGTTGGGCAAACGCAATCCCGGTGTATTCAAGTCTCCAAGATACTTCTAACCCAAATACCTACGCTATGAAAACATTTATCAAATTTTCTTTGATACTGATTCTTGCAGTATCAACACAACAAATAGCCGCTCAATCAGGAGTACAGAGAAAAGCAGATTACTATTTTAGCTTGTTTTCCTATGCCAAGGCAATTCCATTATATGAACATATGTTGGAGCGAGGGTTCAACACTACCCACGCACACAAGCAATTGGCGGAATCTTATCTGTTGATAAGGGATTTTAACAAAGCAATGCCACATTTTGAGGCGGTTATCAACAACCCAGACATACCCACAGACTATTATTTTAAGTATGCAATGGCATTGCATAGTGATGGGCAAATAGATGAAGCATCAAAATGGTTAAAGAAATATAAAAGGCACAACAAGCAAGATTCTAGGGCCAAAAGGTTTCTTGAAGACGGGAATTTTGCATCTGTGGTCTTTAACAGTAGAGAACGCTATGATGTAACAGAGCTTCATTTTAATACATCTGGAAGTGATTTTGGCTCTTTTGTACACCAAGGAAAATTATACTTTTCCTCAACAAGAGAAGATGAGGGTTCAGAAAAACTCTATGGTTGGAACAACGAACCATGGTTGGATATCTTTACCGTTCCAGAAGGAAGCACCTCGGCAGTTCCTAAACTTTTGGGAGGGGATGTAAACTCAAAATACCATGAAAGTTCTTTGGTCTTTACTACAGATTACAAAAAAGACACGGTCATGTATTTTACCAGGAACAACTACTTTAAAAACAAAGAAAGTTATGGTCTGGAGAAAGACAACAACTTAAAAATATTTAAAGCTGAATATATTGATGGTGAGTGGAAAACCGTTAAAAGCTTACGTATCAATAGTGATTATTATTCTACGGGACATCCTGCTATAAGCCCAGACGGAAAACGCCTGTATTTTGCTTCCGATAGACCAGGGGGTTACGGTGGAACGGACATTTACTATTCTGAAATACATGATAGGGGCGGAATCATGAAACCTGTAAACGCAGGACCAATCATTAATACTGAAGGCGATGAAATGTTCCCATTTGTGAATCCGGAGGGCAAACTCTTCTTTTCCTCAGATGGTCATGTAGGGTTTGGACAACTAGATATATTCTCTACTATTGTTGATGTGGACGGTAATTTTGTGGACGTAATAAATTTGGGGAGACCCATTAACAGTAGCGCCGATGACTTTAGTTTTTATGCTGAGAAAAACGGTATAAACGGCTATATAAGTTCTAATAGAAAGGGAGGAAAAGGAAGTGATGATATTTATAGATTCGAGTTTACACCATCGCTAGCGGTAGAAGGTATCGTAAGAGATGCCGTAAACAATCAACCGCTAGATAACGTTGCAATTTCTTTATTTGATCAAAAGACCAAAGAAAAGGTTGGGGAGACCTTAACTGATGAGAATGGAAAATATAGAATGTTTATCAGCAGAAAAAGGAACTATATGATTGAAGCTGTACGAAAGACTCACCCCCATAAAAACGTCTTTTTTAACACACAGGATGTTAGCCGGTCAACAAAAATAAAAACAGTGGACATTATGCTGGAACCTGTTTTGGATGTAAAACTTTTGGCAGGTCTCAATAAAATTTACTTTGATTTTAATAAAAGTGACATAAGACCTGATGCCGCCCAAGAATTGGATAAGGTTGTAAAATTAATGACCGTAACATATCCCCAAATGATCATAAAATTAGAAGCGCATACAGACCCTGTTGGTAGTCATGCCTATAATGATGGATTATCTCAAAGAAGGGCAAAATCCACTTATGACTATCTCATTGCCAATGGTGTTCCAAAACACCATATCCTATCCTTTAAAGGGTACGGAAAACGTAAGCCCATTAATGAGTGTACCAGTAAGGAAGACTGCTCGCCAGAAGAATTGGAACTGAACAGAAGAACAGAATTCCCGGTAATTCAAATAAAAGGGCAGGCAGTGAACGCCAAGTAACATTAGAGTTGAAAGTAATTAAAGCATCCGCTCAAAACGGATGCTTTTTTATTTAAGATTTTATCTCAACGTGCTGTGAGACTACATCGTTTATAGGTATTACCGTTTTACCAGTCTTAGTTTTAAGCGTCAATGTGATATTATCGATAGCATCAATGGTACCTTCTATATCACCAATAGCAATTTTATCACCTACAGCATAATTTTTTCTGGTGTAAAACATCTTCAGCACATCTGAGAAAACATCTCTAGAACCTAAACCAAAACCAAGTGCTGCCGCAAATAAAAAGGCTCCTAGAATCATTGTAAAATTGCTGGTGATAATCTCTGTATCAATACCTGCTTGGTTAAGCGCGGTGATAGATATAAAGAAAGTAATCAAATAAAACAAAATGCTACTTATCGCTTTTGACCCTCCAATACCCATAGAGTTAAATAAGGCCAGGGTACCTTTCTTTACCAGATTTGCCAAATACAGGCCTCCTGCAAAAATAAAAATGGCACTTAATAAAGTTGGCAAATATGCTAAAATTGAAATAATACCTTCGGAAATGGCTTTTAAGCCAATTACATCTGCGATGACGATGGTAAAAACCAAAATCAAAAGTATTTTGACCGCACCAAGAATTATCTTGAGTAAATCAACTTTGATTTCTTTGTCTCCCATGAGTTTTGCATCGGTAATCTTCTTAGAAAGTGCATCTATCTTAGCCGCCTTCAAAACACGTTTTACAACAAATAAAATTACTTTTAATAGTATCCATGCTACGATAAGACCTAGAACACCAATTATTAACTGCGGTAGTAACTGTACTACATTGGATAGCATATCACCTAGACTATCCGATAATACTTTTTGATATTTTTCCATGCTTCCTGATTTTATATTTTTGGTCGATTATTTTCTTTTATTGGTTTTGAACATTCCTGATATAAGTGATGAATAGTTTGAGGTTACCAAAATAGCCATATCCATGATAAGCTTAGCAACGGCAATATCGTTCATTACCTTCTGCCGCATTTCTGGCGGTACTTCCCGTAACTTTCTATCCAGCTCCTTAAACGGATTTTTAAATTCGTTTGCCATCTATGATAAGGTATTATAGATTTCCAATAGTTTAGCCTTTGCGCGTTTCAATCGCATTTTAATAGCACTCTCGCCCAACTCGAGTACTTCACTTAATTCTTTTATAGAAGCCCCATCTTGGTATTTTAATAAAAGGATGGATTTATCTTCTGGTGAAACCAGTTCTAAGGCTTTCTCAAGCTTACTGGCCTTTAGTTCGTAAATACTCTCATCAGGCACTTCTTCCGTCAACCTATATTCAGCATCATCCATTGGTATCGAGTTATCGCTCATTTTACGCTGTTTGTTTCTGTTCACGTAATTAACACAGAAATTATAGGTAAAAGAATATAACCAAGTTGAAAATTTTGAACGGCCCTTAAAAGAAGCCAGTTTAACAAATAACATCAAAAAAACATCTTGGGTAAGATCTTCAGCCTCATCTTTAGATTTTGCAAAACCGTAACACTTATTGTAGACCATTTTCGAATAACGATCGTACAATACCCCAAAAAATAGCGCATTGTTATTAGCAACAATCTTTTGTACTAATTCTTCGTCGGTGAATTGGCTATAAGCGTCGTCAGCTTTCAATGACCTCTTATCATGGTTTATTAAGATTAGAAACAGACGTTTTAAAAAAGTCACTTTTACTTGGGTTTTAATTCGACAGGCTTACTGCTAATTTTCAATATAGGCTAAAAACCGCTTATATTTGATAAAACTACCTCATGAAATACATTAATACTACAATAATCTGCTTTTTATTTCTGCTCACTATTAGCTGTAAAACCGATAAAAAAGAAGAGGCTAGAAAAGAAACTGAAGCTATTTCGATTTTAGAAAAAGTTGCCAATGCCCATGGGTATGAAAATTGGAAAAAAGTAAAACAGATTGCGTTCACGTTCAATGTAGATAGAGACTCTGCTCATTTTGAACGGAGTTGGGTATGGAAGCCAAAAACCAACGATGTCATACACATTTCTAACGGTGATTCATTATTCTACAATAGAAAAAAAATGGACAGCATTGCCTATAAAACCAATGGCGGCTTTATTAATGACAGGTATTGGTTATTGGCCCCTTTTAATCTGATTTGGGATGCAGCTAATTTTGAATACACACATTCTGAGGGTGAAATGGCGCCAATCGCCAAAAAACCTATGAACAAGTTAACTATAGTGTACAATACTGAAGGTGGATATACCCCTGGTGATGCCTATGATTTCTATTTTGAAGATGATTATTTAATTAAGGAATGGGTATTTAGAAAAGCCAATCAAGAAGAACCATCTATGACCACTACTTGGGAAAATTATATCGATCATAATGGATTCCATTTTGCTATGGACCATAAAAAACCAGAAGAAAATTTTAATCTATTTTTTGATAGAATTCAAACCGTTATGAAATAGATCATTTCTTTTTCGCATTCAAGATAAATGTAGTAGCCAGTACTAAAGCTGCACAACCTAACAATCCATAAAAACTTGTGACCAGCGAGAACTTTTCTGCGGTAAAGCCGAGAATTACCGGGCCTAACAGAAAACCAAGATATCCCGTACCGGCTATAAATGCAACGCCCTGCGATGATTCTACGCCTTTTACGTTTCCACCAATTCTAAAAAGTTCGGGCACCATTACCGAAAAGCCCAGGCCATTTAAGGCGAACCCAATGATAGCCAAAACAGTATTTCCTGATAGTACAAAAGCGTAGCCAATTGCTGCTATTACAGCCCCAGCTCCAACAATTTTAACCGAACCTATTTTTCCACTTATCCAATCGCCAAAAAATCTACCCAAGGTCATTGTGATAGAAAATGCCAAAAAACCAGCCCCTATCAAAAATTCAGGTGCAAGAGTAATCTCTTTTAAATATAAACCGCTCCAATCTATGATAGCCCCTTCACTGCCCATACTTACAAAACCAATGATACCTAATATTAAAAGTGGTTTAAACAATTTAAAACTGAACGGTTCTTTTTCTATTGGTGCCGCTTTTACCTGATAGTAGTGCTTCTTTAAAGAAAAATTAATACTAAAAACGATAATAGTGGTAATTAACATATGCAAAAAAGGATTACCTATTAAAGGAATTAAAAAACTGCCCAGACCAACCAAAATACCTCCAAGACTGAAAAAACCATGTGCCGCAGACATAAAGTTCTTCTTATCTTCTTTCTCAATTTCGGTAACCAAAGTATTCATTGCAATATCTAAAAGACCATTTGAAGCTCCCAGAAAAAACAAAGCAACACAAAGTGAATAATAGCTTGGAGCCAGCAAAGGAAAAAGCGCCATTGCACTATTCAAAACCACTGCGAACCATGTCGCCTTACCTACTCCTAAACGATTTATAATTTTTGATGCGATAGGAAAAACAGTAAAAACACCAAGTGATAAAAAGAAAATGGCAATACCCAAGTCCGCTTTGTCAATGGCCAACTTTTCCTTGACCGTGGGTATATAAATTGCCCAGGTACCGAACCAAATATTTAGACTAGTAAATACAAAAGCGGGAGCAAAATATCGCGGATTGGAGAGTATTAAAAAGAGTGATTTCAATTTTTTTGATTATTGGTTTTAAAAGCTGTATCCACCGTTTAATTATCAAGACGCATTTCTATCATATGGCAAACGAACTTTGCTTTTTGATAAGCCTTGATCGCCGACTCATTTTCATAATAAACTTTGAGTCTAATTTCATTTAAGTTATTTGCAAAGCACCAGTCTTTTAGTACTTCCACTATTTTCTTATTTACCCCTTTACCCCTAAATGCTTCAACGGTATACATAAACCCTAAATGTCCATAAAAGTCATGTTTTAGAAAATCACTTGCTCGCTTTTTTAAGGCATACCCAGAACTTATTACCTGATTTTTATATTCAGCCACCACAACCTTAATATCGTGATTCTTTATATAAGATTCAATATCATAATAACTGATGGGAGTGTCTTTTATCGTTACATCAAAGGGTCTTTCAGCTTTTATCAGTTCTTGTTCGAACTTTAAAAGTACAGGTAAATCGACCGGTCTTGCGTCTCTTATAAGTAAATCTTTCATGTTCCTAAAATAATCCTTATTTGGTTAATTTTACCAAAAGCAAAAAATGCATTTTTTATCAGATACATTAGAAAACTATATTGCTCAAAATACTGAAAAAGAACCTGAACTGCTAAAAGAACTAACTAGGGAGACCCATCTAAAAGTTATACAACCGAGAATGATAACGGGTCATTTTCAGGGCAGGGTCTTAAGTATGTTATCAAAAATAACAGCTCCAAAAGCTATCTTGGAAATCGGCACCTACACCGGGTATTCGGCCATCTGCCTTGCCGAAGGCTTAAGAAAAGATGGACATTTTCATACCATTGATGTGAATGAGGAATTAAGTGACCTACAAAGAAAGTACTTTGATAAAAGTGGGTTCGGTAAGCAGATAATTCAACATTTAGGTGATGCTTTAGATATTGTTCCTAGGCTAAATGAAACCTTTGATTTGGTATTTATTGACGCAGAAAAAAAACAATATGACGCTTATTTTGAAGCTGCCTTAAAAAAATGCCGCCCTGGGAGTCTTATTCTATCAGATAATGTGCTTTGGTCAGGCAAGGTCATAGAGCCGCTCGAGAAATCAGATAAAGCTACCGAAGCACTGCTCAAATACAATAAAAAACTTAAGGAAGATGCTCGGGTAGAAACGGTGCTGTTGCCTGTGCGCGACGGGCTCACCTTGAGCAGGGTTTTATAACTAAGAAACAGGTATTTTCTTCCTTTCTAGAAAACGTTTATACAAAGCATAGAATAACAACCCAGAGGCAACACCTACAAAAATCCCAACGAGTATGTCTAGAGGAAAGTGCACTCCGACATAAATTCTACTAGTTGCGAATAATAGAGGCCATATAAAGAACAAAATGGCCCATTTATACTTTTTTCTTAGCAAAAGAAATACTAAAACAGTTATTGCAAAAGAACTGGCCGCATGGCCAGAAAAAAAACTATAATCCATAGGACTTTTTAAAATCCGAATCAAAGCATTTATTTCTTCATCATTATTCGGTCTTAACCTGGCAACAAAATTTTTTGTCAAATCTGTTATCAAAAGAATGAATATGGTCAGTGCCAAAAATACACTAGTCTTTCTTAGGCCCTCTGCACTTGAGGTTTTATAAAAAAAAAGAAAAATGAATAGAAGATAGAGCGGAATCCAAGTTGTGATATCAGTTACTATAGACCAAAAGGCATCATATTTCTCTATGCCTAAACTATTCAGGTATAAAAAGGTCTCCCGATCCCATTTAAGCAGTTTTTCAAACATCTACTTGACACCTCTTTTGACCGCTCCGGTAACTTCTTCGACATTTTTCTTAACATCGTCTATGCTTTTCTTAATGTCTTTCGTGAAGTCGGTGTCAATTCCTTGTTTATCGGCACTTTTTTGAATCTCACGTTTTATATCATCGGTAGCATCTCGAAGTTGTCGCATACCTTTTCCTAAGCCTTTGGCTATACCGGGAATTTTATCGGCGCCAAAAACCATTACCACGATAAACATGATAAAGAAAATTTCACCTCCGCTGATAAATAAAAAATGCATAGTGCAAATATAAAGAGAAGTTGTTTGTAAACTAAAAAAAGCCCTGCGATTTGCAGGGCTTTTTGTTTTAGGCTCGAAGAAAATTATTTTCCTTTTACCTTTTCTTTAAACTGGTCAAAATCAGATTTCTCGTCTTTTATAGGCCAAGAATTGTTTGTCGTGTCGATATCGGCAGTTTCCAGCTTTGGATCAATCACAATACCTACCAATTCTTTTTCTGAAGAAAGCACTCTTTTAACCTCAGCATCATTTTTTCTCCAAATTTCAGGAGGATAAGTAACACTTTCGGTAGTACCATCAGCATATTTGTATTCTACAATCAATGGCATTGGTATGCCTCCTGGTTTGTTAAAAGTAACTTCATAGAAAAATTTAGGCTCTTTAACTTGAGCTCTTTCTTCTGCGGTCAAGTTGTCCATCATAAACTCTTTTAACGTTAGAGCAACTTCAGATGGTGCTTTTCCTTTAAGACCTTCATTGTAATCTTCGCTACCTTCTTCAACCAAATAAACCAACGGTGGTAAATCTGCATCGGTTAAATTACGGGCAGCCATATATTCTTTCATCTGCTTGGTCTTATCACCACTAACATAATATTTTTTCACTCCCTTAACACCTATATCAACATAGTCGGTTGTATAAAACCAACCTCTCCAATACCAATCTAAATCAACAGCAGAAGCATCTTCCATAGTGCGGAAAAAATCTTCTGGTGTCGGGTGCTTAAACTTCCAACGCTGCGCATAGGTTTTAAAGGCATGATCGAACAATTCTTCACCCATTACGGTTTCTCTTAAGATGTTCAATGCCGTGGCAGGTTTTCCATAGGCATTCGGGCCTAATTGGTAAACATTCTCTGGATTTGACATTATTGGAGCAATTCTACTTTGATCCCCGCTCATATAAGGAACAATCTTTGAGGCCTCTCCCCTTCTAGAAGGATATTTGGCATTAGGTGCAATAACATCTGGGTAATTTTTACCAAAATCTTGCTCCGCTAAATATTGCATAAAAGTATCCAATCCTTCATCCATCCAACCCCATTGGCGCTCATCGGAGTTAACGATCATTGGAAAAAAGTTGTGCCCAACTTCATGTATAATTACACTGATCATACCATATTTAGTTCTATCAGAATACGTACCATCTTCGTTTGGTCGTCCATAGTTCCAACAAATCATTGGGTACTCCATACCTTGATTTTTTGCATGCACCGAAATAGCCTTATGGTATGGATAATCAAATGTGTGCTTTGAATAGGTCACCAAAGTCTGGGCAACTGCCTTTGTAGACTGCTCTTCCCAAAGAGGATTCCCTTCTTTTGGATACAAAGAAACGGCCATAACATCTCTGTTTGCCAATTTAACTGCCTGCATATCCCAGATAAACTTACGTGAAGAAGCAAATCCAAAATCACGTACCAAGTTGCCTGGTTCAGTTTTGAACTTCCAGGTCTTTTTCTTTTCCGAAAAACTACCCTCTTTAGCTTCAGCCTCAGCTTGAGTAACGATTAGAACCGGTTTATCGTAAGACTTTTTTGCCTGCTCGTAACGCTTCATCATTTCTTTGGTGAAGACTTCTTTTCTATTTTGAAGCACCCCTGTGGCATCCACAACATGATCAGCTGGTACCGTAATATTCACTTCGTAAGCTCCAAAAGGTAAAGCGAACTCGCCGCTACCCCAAAATTGATGGTTTTGCCAACCTTCAACATCGTTATAGACCGCCATTCTAGGAAAGAACTGGGCTATTACATAAGCTCTATTGCCATCTTTTGGAAAATACTCATATCCCGATCTTGCGCGATTAACGGTATGATCCGGAATGTTGTACCACCACTTTATGGAAAAAGACATCTGGTCTCCACTCTTTAGGGCTTGCGGAATGTTAATACGCATCATCGTCTGGTTAATGGTGTATGATAATGGCTTCCCGCTAGCGTCTTTTACAGACTCAATATTAAAACCGCCATCAAAAGATTCAGTGATATACGTTTGGGCAAAGTTACTAGCACTGTATGCGAAGTTTACCCCATTACCATTACGTAGTGCCGACTTGGTATCTTTTTCTCTAACATTCTGATCTAACTGTACCCATAAAAACTCTAAATCATCTGGAGAATTGTTTGTGTACGTTATGGTTTCGTTACCGTAAATCTTAGCATTTTTATCGTCTAGTTCAATATCCATTTTATAATCGGCCTGCTGCTGATAATAATCTGGCCCGGGTGCACCAGAGGCGGAACGATAAGTGTTCGGTGTCGAAAATTCTTCATACAATTGTTTAAACCTGCTCTGGTTGGTATGACCAGGTTCGCGCTCTTTCTTTTCTTCTACTTCTTGCGCAAATACAACCGCCCCGAAAAGGAACAGCATGGAAGCAAAACAATACTTTAGTTTATTCATCTTTTTTTTGATTTTTTGACGCGGTAAAATACTCCTTTTTTAAGTAAACTTTAAGAGATCATTATAAGTTTAACATTCCTTTATTATTCTCTCTGATGAGCACAAAGCTTTTCTTTTTTCCTTTCCATTTAATGTGTACCAAATTTTTTTGTTCCTCATAAAGATCGGATAAGACATCATTTTGTATTCCAATAGATTTTAAACCTTCAAAACCGACATTTGGCAGCTCTAAATAAAAGATAACAACATCATTATCATACTTCTTGCCAATATAATCATAGCTCACCCCCTCTTCATTTAACTCCAATACGAACTTTGCCTTTAAATACTTTTCAATATAGGTATCAGCAAGTTCAGACTCTTCTTTTGTACCAAGACCTGCAGTTATTTCATAACGCTCTTGCAGCAGGGCCTCCAGATCGTCAATAAAAATGCGAGATGTAATCTGCAGGGCATCGGTCTTTTCTGAGTAGTTAATATTGGTCACACTCACATAAAACTTGTGTGCAATGGTAAAAGAAGTAAATAGAATAAATACACTTAATAGCGAAAGAATTGTCTTTTTCATAGTTTAAAAATACATGTTAAAGATACACAAAGGCCATGCCAAGTAGATTCAGTCCAACTTGTTATTTTCACGATAGGTTAGACTTTTTTGTATCAGAAAATCCCATAATCTCAGTTCATCTTTACCTTCGGCCAATACAAAGAAATTTTTATCAGATTCGCAAAAACGAATAAACTCATAAAAATTTTCTTCTGGTATTTTCAAATGATGTACAAGGAGTGAATCAACGAAAGCTGCCTCAACCTTTTGTGTTGTCTTATACTTTTTATCTAGAGCTAGACGT
Source organism: Croceitalea marina (assembly GCF_042684265.1). Taxonomy (NCBI): domain Bacteria; kingdom Pseudomonadati; phylum Bacteroidota; class Flavobacteriia; order Flavobacteriales; family Flavobacteriaceae; genus Croceitalea; species Croceitalea marina. The sequence goes on from NZ_JBHULB010000016.1 coordinate 14,410, forward strand.
TCCTTCAACATTTTGGTTCTACCACTAAGGCGATTGAGCACTTTGTTTAAATTTATAGTTAGTGCAATTACATAATAATAGGCAAACTTACCGTGATCGGCATCATAGAGTTTATTTTCACTCTGGGTTACTACCCGAACGTCTGCATTAGGCAGGCCAAGGGCTTCGGCACTTACATCTTTTTCTAATTTGAGATGAGATAGGTCAGCGTCTAGATTTCCGGATAAGTTAAACGGCTGCACCACAACTTCTCGTAACTGATTTACAAATTCTTCAAGCGGAACGTTTATAAAACTAGAATTGTAAAAAGATGTAGTGATGGGTATTTCTTTCTGTTTGAACTGAACGGCAGAAAAAACCAAGGTGTCGTTCAAAGAAGCTTGTATCGAAAAACTACCATCCTCACTGGTTATTGTAGCCTTTTTAGTAGACATGTTTCGTACAACTACCGCTGCCACGTCTTTATCCTTGGCGGCAACTTTTCCTTTTATAATTTTTGATGACTGCCCGATTGACAAAGAACAGCTGAGAGACAGCGTTATAAATAGTATCAGTTTAAAGTAGGGCGCATTCATTAGTCCAATTTATTGTTCGCCCTATAACTAGCACTTTTTTGGACTAAAAATTCCCAAATTTTAAGTTTGTCATGTGTGTCAACGGTAGCTTGAAAGGCACTGTCCACTTCACAGAAATACATAAAGTCGGGTATCTTTTCATACGGAATCTTTAGATCCTGCGTAAAAATAGAATCCACATAAAAATTTTGCACCCGCTGTGTTCTGGCATAAGCCTTATCGACTTTTACCCTGTTCTTAAGCATTTTTGTTCGACCTGTTATTGCATTGATAAGAGGGTCCAGAGGTGGGCTCAACAGCATACCAACGTTAAACTTACCCATAGTAGCTTGCTGTAATTTACGTTCGCTTTGCGTCGGAATCTTTCGATAAGAATTGGGTAGACCAAGGGCTTCGGCACTTACATCTTTTTCTAAGTTTAAACCGCCTAAATCAGCGTCTAAATTACCGGATAGATTATAAGGCTGTACAACAACTTCTCTTAGTTCATTTACAAACTCTTCTAAAGGCACAGTTAAAAAACTTGAATTGTAAAATGGTTCAGTAATTGGCAGTACTTTTCGCTTAAACTGAACTGCAGAGAAGACCAAGGTGTCGTTCAACGCGACTTGTATTATAAAACTACCATCAACATCGGTAATTGTGGCTTTACCAGAAGTACTATTTTGTACCACGACCCCAGTAACGTCTTTGTCTTTTGCGATTACCTTACCCGATAGCTGTTTTTTTGTCTGTCCTAAAAGGGCAAAAGGTAAGATAAGCACCGAGACAAAAAGTAATTTTTGCCGGATATGTGAAATATTTAAACCCAAAATTGAATGGTTATAAGACTACTCTTCTTCTAGACTAGCTTTGAAAGTTTTGCTATGGGTCACCAAAAAGTCGATCAATTGAAACTCATTTTCTTTTTTTAAAAGCGATTGCGAACCCATTTTGTCGTCACAATACAACAAAAAAGCATCTATTTTATCTTGTGGCAACTTTAAATCTGAAACAAAAAATTCATCATCATACACTTGGCGCATTACTTCACTAACCTTTAGCGGTTTGCTTTCTTCTTTATTTTTATTTTTAGAATTGAAGATTGCCTTAAAAATATTTACAAAATTGATACCATCCGTCATACCCCTTTCTATCTGTGATTGCGCTACATTTTGAACTTCGGTGCTTCGGTCAATCTCATATTCAAAATCTTTAAATTTTTCATTATTTACCTCTAGAAACTTCTCTTGATTTTCAGGACTAACCACTACCTCGTCCAGCTGGGTTATTTTTTCATTTACTTCGACCACCAATCGATTATTATCTAAAATCTCCTGTGTAATTTTAACGACCATAAGTTGGTAGTTGACCGCCGTAAAAACCAGTTGGTCCCCCGCCTTTACCCGAATTGCAAATCGGCCATCATCATTAGTGATGGTTGCCATTTCTGTATTTGAATTAATAACATTCTCATTGGCTACATTACTACCCCTATAGATCACTTGGCCTCGCAAGATTTGTCTATTGTCTTCTTGTGCGGTTATCGCCAAAGTAAAGAGTAAAAGAAGTATGGATAAAAATGGGTTTTTCATAAATATAGCTGTTAGTCAGTAAGCTATAAAGAAAGTGGCTAAAGTTCATTTAAAAAAGGAAAGGCACTCTAAACTTTTGTTAATCTTTTAATCAGTGAGCAAATATTCTTTCCGTTCAGCTATCACAATGGTATTTGAACGTATAAAATTAGGTGAATATTAGGATTGCATTATTTTTACGGTTGAGTCACCCCTCATTAAACCTATTTATGAAAAAGTATTTCTTAAGCGTTATGCTAGGTATTTTTGCGATGAGTTTTCTTCAGTCGCAAATTAAAATCGGTAACAACCCTCAGAATATTGATGCTTCCTCGGTTTTGGAACTAGAAAGCAATAGTCGTGTTCTGGTCATTACCAGAGTGAGTGCTGCCCAAATGAACTCCATCACTCCTTTACAGGGCGCTTTGGTCTATAATACTGATGAAGCATGTGTTTTCTACTTTGATGGCGTTGCTTGGCTAAACCTTTGTGAAGAAGGAATTTTTAATACGAATTTTGAAGTAGTAGGCGAAGAACTGGTATTAACCGACAGTCAGGGTGATACGGTTTCAGTACCATTATCGGATTTAGGAGTAGTTACGTTTAGCGCTGATCCCGTTTTCAATCCGGTAGATAATGACAATACCATTGTAATTACAGAAACTGGTGATAATGTGAACATTGAAGTGGGTGAAATTACTGGTTTTAATATCGTCGATTCGAGTATTAATGGATTTTTAGATATACAAGATGGGTCTATTGTGAGTTCTAAACTTCAAGATGATTCCGTAGATCGTTCCAAAATAGCGGCAAACGTTGCCGGAATTGGTCTTACACAGGCACCTGACGGTTCGCTAGATGTTGATGTAACCGAATTTTCAGGCGAAGGCGTGCTTTCATCACCTGCAAACACCTTGACCATTTCAGGTGACCCTGCCAACGCCCTTTTTAATAGTGTGGGCCTTGATGTTGCCGATAACGCGATAACCCAGATTAAAATGGCTGAAAATGCCATTGGTACCGCTGAAATTATTAATGATGCCGTGACCACCGATAAGATTTTAGATGCAAGTATCACGAATGGAAAACTGGACAAGCCAACAATTCCTATTAGCGGTTTTGCCCCTGCAGCGGCAAATGTTGATTTTGGGAACAATAGATTGCTCAATGTGGTTGATCCTGTGGACATTACCGACGTTGCCAATAAAAATTATGTTGATAACGCCGTTGGCGGATTAAGCAATCTAGCGGATGGTACCATATATATTGGTGATGCCGGAAATCAAGCCCAAGAAATCGCAATAAGTGGTGATGCTACTATGGATAATGCCGGGGTTTTGACGATTGAACCTGATGCGGTGGGAACAACTGAAATTATCGATGCTAACATTACAAACTCCAAACTAGACAAGGTGAATATTCCGTTAAGTGGTTTTGGTGATGCAGCAGCGGATGTGGCCTTAGGTGGTTTCCAATTAAAAAATGTTGCTGAACCTACCGATGCCCAAGATGCAGCAACAAAAAACTATGTCGACAATTCTATTGCTAGCTCAAATGCACTTGCAAATACAAATATTTTTGTAGGAAGCGCAACTGGTGTTGCAACTGGTGTTGCAATGAGCGGCGACGCTACTATAAACAACGCTGGGGTTTTGACGATTGAACCCAATGCAATTGAAACAAATGAAATCGCCGATAATGCAGTTACTTCTGCTAAGATAAACGATGGTGAAATCATTGATGCTGATGTATCGGGAGCGGCCGCCATTGCCGGAACAAAAATCAATCCTGATTTTGGAACACAAAACATTGCAACAACAGGAACAGTGACCGTTGGAGCAAGCACTATTACAGCTGCAGCTGGAACAAATGGACAAATACTTACTAATGACGGGGCTGGAAATGCCACTTGGCAAAATCCAGCACCTTTGGCAGTAGCTACCACAACGGCTCTTGACGGGGATGGGCTTGCTGCAACTCCACTAGATTTAGCAGACAATGCGGTTACCACGGCAAAACTTGCCGATGGAACAGCTGCGGGTGAAATCCTTCAATGGAATGGAACTAACTGGGTTCTTGTTGATGATTCCGCACTAGCTATTACAGAAACAGATGGGATTATAGGTAACGAAGTTACCGATGCAACGGCAGGAGGTTCTCTTGTAAGGTCCGGAACGGGCGCAACAGCAACTCCATTTACTCTTGATGTAGCCGATGGAGGTATCGGCACAACCGAATTGGCAGCCGACGCCGTTGATAATACCAAGGTAGCCAACAATGCAATAAACACAGAGAATATTACTGACGGACAGGTTCAGACCGATGATATTGCCGATGCGAACGTGACCTCTGCAAAACTTGCTGATGGAACAGCAGCCGGTGAAATTCTTCAATGGAATGGAACTAACTGGGTTCTTGTTGATGATTCCGCACTAGTTATTACAGAAGTCGATGGGGTTATTGGTAACGAAGTTACCGATGCAACCACAGGAGGTTCTCTTATAAGGTCCGGAACTGGCGCAACGGCAACGCCGTTTACCCTTGATGTAGCCGATGGAGGCATCGGCACAACCGAATTGGCAGCCGATGCCGTTGATAATACCAAGGTAGCCGACAATGCAATACGAACAGAAAACATTGTTGACGGACAGGTACAAACTACTGATATTGGAGCCGATGCAATTGATAATACAAAAATTGCGGACGATGCTGTTCAAGTAGAAAATATTCTAAATGGAAATGCTAACCAGGTATTGGTAACAAACGCTGCTGGAACCGATGTGGAATGGACCGATAGAAGCAATGTTACTACCGCTGGTACTGCAGCAGGATCTATATTCTTTGCAGCACCAACTACATTTGAACCAACTGAAGATAACACACAGCTATTTTGGGATGACACAAATAATGTTTTAGGTATAGGGACCAATACACCCGACACTTCAGGTAACATAAGAATTCAAGTTAATGGTAGCACTAGATCGGGAGGTTTTATTACTTCAGACGGAAGTGCAAATGCTCCTTCATATCGCTTTAATAGCGATCCCAATACCGGTATGTTTTGGGGAGGTGCTGCGGATGAATTAGGATTTTCCGTTGGAGGTATTGAAGCGTTGAGAATAAGAGATGAGGGAACAACAGATTCGGAATTAGTTGTTAATGGAAGCTTGGAACTTACAGAGCAGTTATTAGATGAAACTGGAGCAACAGGAAATGCTGGTGATATTTTAACCGCAACAGCAACCGGTACAGAGTGGAAAGAACCTGCTGTTGTAGCTATGGGGAAAGCAAATGGTGCTAACTCAATTAGTGTTAACGGGGCAACTATAGGCGGTGGAGCTGGAATAAATACAGTAACCTTGTCAACTGCTAGGCCAGATGACAATTATATAATCCAATTATCTGTCGTTGGAGATAATAGAATTTATATAACTTCTCAAAACCCTGGAAATTTTACGGTGGAAATTAGAAGTAATGCAACTGGACTTTTAGTAGTCGCTGATTGGCACTTTACAATTCTTGATTTTTGAGTAATGAAAAAACTACTCCACATATCGTTTTTACTGGTCGGTTTTTTCGCAACGGCCCAAACTGCCCTCTATAACAGCGGTAATATGCAGTTACATGGTAATGCAGAACTAGGCTTTCATACTAACCTGATCAATGAAAGCACCTTTGAGACCACCTCGGGTCTGGTTGGGTTTTATGGCAATAACCCCATACAGGTAAGTGGTTCCATCGCTCCTACTCTATTTGACGCCGAAATATTTTTACCAAGTAACCTCTTTTTGGGTACTACACTTAATATTTCGAATAATTTCAATTTTGTTGAAGGGAACGTACTAAGTTCTTTGAACAACCAAGTAGTTTACCTAAATTTTTTGGATAATACTTTTTTCACAGGCGAAAACGATGCTTCAAAAGTCACCGGGTTCGCCGCGATTACCAATAAAACTATTTTTTCGTTCCCTGTTGGGGATCAATCCCAATTACGGCCATTAATGCTGGAATCCGATAGTAATAATGAATTGGCGATTTGTGCTTATCTGAGGCAAGATCCAAGCAATCCTTCCGCTATCTCAGAGAATTTTGACATAGAAGAAAAGGTACGAAACATAGGCGCTATAACCGATAAAGAGTTTTGGATTTTGCAAGGTGATGTTCCATCGACCGTAACACTAAGTTGGAACCCAGAAAGTGATTTAGTGAATTTGGGCAATACCGTTGAAGATATTATTCTAGTGGGCTGGTCAAAAACCGGTAATTTATGGACTGTAATTGGCAATACCGCTTTTAGCGGTGATTTGAACCAAGGTTTTTTGGTTTCAGAAAAGTTTGTACCTAGCGACTATGCGGCAATTACTTTTGGTACCGTACCCTTACCTTTAGATACATTTGCGGTTAACAACCCTACATTAGGCAACTACTTTGTATCACCTAACGGCGATGGAATCAATGATGTGCTTATTATCGATAATCTTGGCGAATCGGAAAGCAACAATCTTCAGATTTACAATCGATTCGGTCAGAAGGTATTTGAAATGGACAATTATAGCGATGAGTTCAATGGTTTCTCTAATCAAAATAATCTCGTTATCAATAAATCACAAGGGTTGGCAGAAGGGGTCTACTTCTATATTGTAACACTATTTGACCTAGAATTAAATTATCAGGGCTTCTTGTTTCTTGACAAGTAGTTTCTTCTATAAAACTTCTTAACTTTGAAGAAAGTCTTAGTTGTGGCATATCTTTTGCTCCATATTATAGTAAATAACTAGACCTGATTAGTACAATATGCAAAGAAGAACTTTTTTAAAAAAAACCAGCATAGGCGGAATTGCCTTAGCTACCATACCCTCTCTAACTATTAGTAATGACCCTGAATATTCTATAGAAGAATTAATGGGAAAGGCCGATATCGAACTTTTTGGTGAAGGCATCAATCTTAGAAAAGAAGCGTATGATGCTTTTCTTGATATGAAAAAAGCGGCCTATAGTGCCGGTTTCGATATTAAAATGGTTTCCAGTTACCGTAGTTTTGACCGGCAACAAGCTATTTTTGAAAGAAAATTCATCAAGTACACTGAAACTGATGGCATGAAACCTATCGATGCCATTGATAAAATCATTGAATACTCTACCATACCGGGAACTAGTAGACACCATTGGGGTACCGATATAGACATTATAGATGGTTACCCAAAAGTATCGGGCGATGTGTTGGTTCCTGAAAAATTTGAGGAGGGAGGTCCTTTTGAAGCTTTTAAAAAGTGGTTGGATGCCAATGCACAAAAATTTGGCTTTTATCTGGTATATACAGATGATTATTTTAGAAAAGGCTTTAAATACGAGCCTTGGCACTATAGTTATGCACCGCTTTCAAAGCCGATGCTCGAACAGTTTAGGGGTGTAAATATCTTTAGACAGCTAATTCGTGAAGAATTTGAAGGCAGCGAACACTTTACTACTGGGTTTTTAAAAACCTATATTCAAAACAATATTCTAGGGATTAATGAGGATTTGTTATAATTCTTTTTTTATATCTTTCAGACAACTAGAACACTAGCGCAAAATGAGAAATAGAGGTAGCTGGAAAATTAGAATATTTATCGGTTTGGCCATCGTGGCGTTTGCATTTATCAAAAAATGTAATAACACAGAAGAAAACCCTTATACAGGTAGGTCTCAGCACATTAATATGTCTACGGAACAAGAAATTGCCATCGGCTTACAAAGTGCGCCTGAAATGGCACAGCAACACGGGGGGCTCTACCCCGATGAACGTTTGCAAGCTTTTGTTGATGCCGTTGGGCAGAAACTAGTAAACAATAGTGTTGCCAGAGAAACACCTTATAAGTACGACTTTCATCTTTTAGCAGATGATAGAACCATAAATGCTTTTGCATTGCCCGGCGGTCAGTGTTTTATCACCTACGCACTTTTCTCTCAGTTAAACGAGGCTCAACTTGCAGGGGTCTTAGGCCATGAGATAGGTCACGTAATCGGTAGACACTCTGCCGAACGCATAGCAGATAGCAATTTTTGGAGAACCGCAACTATGGGAGCTACCGTAGGCGCAGGGGATTTAGGAAGTGTTGTTGGTGGAATCGGGCAAAATACGCTCTTAACCAATGGTAGAGGTGATGAATTAGAAAGCGATGAACTTGGGGTACTATTCATGATTCAATCAGGGTACGATCCCTATGAAATGATTCAAGTGATGAAAATTTTAAAAGCAGCTGCGGGACCCAATCGTGTACCAGAATTTCAAAGTACGCATCCTGATCCTGAAAATCGTATTGAAAAGATAAAAGAGGCGATTATCAAATATCAAGGCAGTTAAAAGATAAAACAAGAACTTTATCGAATAATAAGTGACTTTGGTTCTATTTTTGTACCTTTAAATTTCCAAATCACAACCCACTTAAACCTAATTAGCTAAGTCGTTTTACAAACAAAAGACATAACTAATGGGAACACTTACACATTTTAAAAGCCTTTATTCTGAGGCATTTGCAAATTGCAAACCAGAATTTTTGGTCATCATATTAAAGGCGTATTCTGCATTTTGTGCAGTTATGATTTCTATGGCGCTATATGCATTTTTATATCGTGCTTTTACCGGTTTTGAATTTTAAAAATCAAGAAAATATATTTACTCTTTTACTTGAACACTATAAGGTAAATGAAAAACCCATTGCGCTGCAATGGGTTTTTTGATGAAATGAATAAACTCCTTATCCTTTCATAGCTACTTTTAATACCTTTAATGCTTCCATAGCATTTGATAATTCTGCGTACTTTTTAACAGTATACCCTTTATCACAGCGTGCTTTGAGATCGGCCCCATTATTAATGAGCACTTTCAAGATTTCTGGTTTATTGTAACGAGCCGCAAAATGAGCTGGTGTCATACCCAAAGATTTTTTGTTTACATCTTCGCCAAGGTCAATTAATTTTTGAACAGTTTCAAGGTCTCCTTTCATAATCGCCTTACAAAAAGAACTTAGTTCAAGATTTGTAGAAACCTCAGTATTCAAAACTGGGTCATTGTTTGTTTCATTGGCATAAATGCCGGTTACTGCGCAAGAAATTGCAACAGCGATAGTTAGGATTGTTTTTTTCATGATGAATGAATTTTGATTAATGAAGTGATTATAAGTTATATTGATATAAATATAGACTGCGTCGATAATGGATTGTTACAGGATTAACACTTAAATAACTAAACTTTAACAAGGCCTTATTTTTTAACATAAATATTTAACAAATTCGCATTAAAAAAAACGCAACAAGTATTATCAGAGGCTTTATTTTTGATAATTCAAAACCATAGCATGAACAAAAAAGTTATCCTTATGATTCTAGATGGATGGGGCAAATCTCCTAATCCTGAAGTTTCGGCAATAGAAAATGCCAATACACCATTCGTCGACGCTCTTTACGAATCATACCCTAATTCCGATTTATTAACCGATGGTATGAACGTTGGGCTACCTGAAGGGCAAATGGGCAATAGCGAAGTAGGTCATATGAATTTGGGGGCAGGCAGAATAGTCTATCAAGATTTGGCTAAAATTAATAAAGCTGTTAAAGAGGATACCTTAAAAGATGAAACTGTTTTAAAAGAGGCTTTTGAATATGCCAACAAAAACGATAAACCTGTCCATTTTCTTGGTTTGGTAAGTGATGGCGGTGTTCATAGTCATATCAGCCATTTAAAGGCTCTAATAAACGCTGCAGAAAGTTATGGTGTAGAAAAAGCCTTTGTACATGCATTTACTGATGGGCGCGATGTTGACCCAAAAAGTGGTAAAGGTTTTCTAGAAGATCTTTCAAAATTCTGTAGCACCAAGAATACAAAGCTAGCATCGGTTGTTGGACGCTATTTTGCAATGGACAGGGATAAGCGTTGGGAACGTGTTAAAAAAGCCTATAATCTTTTGGTAAATGGAATTGGCATCTTCTCAGACGATATTTCCACTGCTATGGAAAAAAGCTATGCAGACGGCAAAACGGATGAATTCATAGAACCAATAATTCTGAACGAAGAGGGGAAAATAAATAAAGATGATGTTATTATTTTCTTCAACTTCAGAACAGATAGAGGTCGAGAATTGACACAGGTCTTAAATCAAGAAGATTTCCCGGAACACGATATAAAAAAGCTTGATTTGTATTATGTGACCATGACCAATTATGATGATTCTTTCAAAGGTGTCAAAGTAATCTATGATAAAGACAACATTGAAAATACCTTGGGAGAAACGATTGCCAAAGCTGGTAAAAAACAAATAAGGATAGCAGAGACTGAAAAATACCCTCATGTAACCTTCTTTTTTAATGGAGGGCGTGAGGAACCTTTTGAAGGCGAACAACGTATTTTATGCCCCTCACCTAAAGTAGCGACCTATGACCTAAAGCCCGAAATGAGCGCATATGAAATACGTGATGCTATTATTCCTGAATTGGAAAAAGGAGATGTAGATTTTGTATGTCTCAACTTTGCAAATCCTGATATGGTCGGGCATACGGGCAGTATGGAAGCTGCCATTAAGGCCTGTGAAGTAGTGGATGAATGCGCGAAAGCTGTTATTACAGCTGGTCTCAAAAATCATTACAGTACAATTGTCATTGCCGACCATGGCAACTGCGACACTATGATAAATCCTGATGGAAGCCCAAATACCGCACACACGACAAATCCCGTGCCTCTGATTTTAGTTGACAAGGATATCAAAGAAATTAAAAATGGTGTTCTTGGCGACATTGCCCCAACAATTCTAAAAATGATGGGAATCTCTCAGCCCAAATTAATGACACAAAAAGCACTGGTTTAGGCATGAATAATCGTAATTGATTAATGCAATTCATCTTATCTTTGCGGCTATGATTAAAATCAAAACGGCAGAAGAGATTGAACTCATGCGCGAGAGTGCATTGGTAGTTTCTAAAACCTTAGGGATGATCGCCTCTGAAATTAAGCCTGGAGCAAATCCATTAAAGCTAGATAAACTTGCTGAAGAATTTATTCGGGACCAAGGTGCCGAACCAGGTTTTTTAGGCATGTATGATTTTCCTAATACGCTAAACTGGAGCCCAAACGCGCAAGTAGTTCATGGTATTCCAAATAACGATGATCTAAAGGATGGCGACATCATCTCAGTAGATTGTGGCGCCCTAAAAAATGGCTATTATGGTGATCATGCCTACACTTTTGAAGTTGGCGAAGTAGCCGAAGAAACCAAGAAACTTTTAAAAATTACCAAAGAATCCCTGTATGTAGGAATACGTGAATTCAAACTTGGTAATCGTGTTGGTGACGTTGGTTATGCCATACAAAATTATTGTGAAAATCAGGGTTACGGCATTGTACGTGAATTGGTGGGTCATGGACTAGGTAAAGAACTTCATGAAGACCCTCAAATGCCAAATTATGGCAAAAGAGGTCGAGGCAAAAAATTTGTTAATGGTATGGTCGTTGCCATAGAACCTATGGTAAATATGGGTACGAAACGCATAAAACAACTTAGGGACGGATGGACGATTTTAACAGCCGATGGACAACCTAGTGCACATTTTGAACATGACGTAGCATTAATAGATGGTAAACCGGAGCTTCTTTCTACTTTTAAATACATCTATGATGCTTTGGGCATTACCTCGCGCGAAGAAGAAGAATTTGCAAGTTAAAATCTAAAAAACATCATCTTTAATTTCCTTTGAAATAAGTTCCAAAGGCATTCTCTTTTTCAAACGAGGATATGATTAAGTTTTCTCTTTCTGTTCGATAAATAACTGGATTATCTCTCCAAAAACGGGGCTTGTATTTAGCTTTTTCAAAATTTCTTACATCTTCAAGCTCCAAACTTGAAGTCCTAAGCTTTTTATGCGGTTTTATTGCATTTTTGTATATAATAAATTTTGAAGCCACCCTACAAGGAAATACTACATCATTTTCAATAAAATCATAGAAGTATTCTACATTTATAAAATCTAAGTGTCCTGTTATTTCAGAATAGTTAAACTGTAACTTGTGTCGAGCATTATCAATTGCCAATTTTTTATCTCCTTTATAATTAGATAGATCATCAGAGCCCAAAGCGTGGTCAATAAAAACGGTATACTGAACAAGTTTTTTTTCAGAGGGTATATATACAAAACTCCCATAACTGTTGATTGGATTTGTTATATCATCGTCAGGCTCAAAATGTATTTCATGATATGTACTTTTATTTTTTTGATAACTCTTTTCAATATAAAACTGATAGTTTTTAATAAAACTTTCCCCAAATGGCTTGCCTACGGTAACCTCATTAGTTTTAAGTACAGGTGAATATAGTTGAGGGGTTAAGGTGAGAGAGGAAAAATTTGAATGGATTAAAAATAGTGAGGTAGAATCACTTCTTTTTCTTGCAAATCTTGCCTGGTCTATTTTAATTTTATCTATTCCATTTTTAGAGTGCGTTATTTTATAAAAAGCCTCTATCCATTCCATCGCTATAGTATCTTTAAATGAAGTTTGTCTATAGAATGCATAACTATTTCTAATCTGACTTTTCTTTAGGGTTTCCATAATATCCCGAATCATTTCAGAAACCCCATCATTTGTAACCGTAACTCCTTGTAATTCTAACAAATTCGGTTTTAAATACAGTGTATCGGAATAGTTTATAGAAAACTCTTTGACAGACAATTCTAATACTTCATATCCTATATGGGATATTCTCAAAGAATCTTTTTCATTTGATGAGTTTATTATCCTAAACCTTCCCTCTTCATTTGTTATAGTGCCATGATTACCTGACAAACTTTGAACATGAACATCTGCAATACCAACTCCTGTTATGCTATCTAAAACTACACCTTCGACACTTTGAGAAAATGAAAGCGTAATTGAGAAGAAAAAAATTAAAATGAACCTATTCCTCATATTATGAAATAACCATTAACGTTAATTTAAAAAAGTGTAGTCAAATACATCACCATATTTAACTCAAACACTTATTTTTGGCAAAAATCGTGCCTTCCCAAGTTTTGTATAACTTTCTTTGTTATGTCCAAAATCTTTAAATCCATTTTAAACTTAGTTCCGAGGCCTTGGCTTATTAGCTTAAGCTATTGGATAAGACCCTTTTTGGCCCTTTACTATCGTGGCAACACTTATATTGACCCTATAGACGGAAAAGGGTTTCGTAAGTTTTTACCTTACGGATACGAAAATCCGAGAGAAGGTGTTTTATCGCCTTCTACCCTATCATTAGAGCGCCATCGACTACTTTGGCTATATCTAAAGAACGAAACCAACTTTTTTAGCGCCCCATTAAATGTGTTACATTTTGCCCCTGAACAAGCATTTCATAAGCGTTTTAAACAACTTAAGAACATCGATTACACTACTACGGACCTTAACTCGCCCATCGCAGACATTAAAGCGGATATTTGCAATCTTCCCTTTGACAATGACGCTTATGATGTCATCTTATGCAATCATGTCCTCGAACACATTCCGAACGACAGCAAGGCTATGCAAGAACTGTATCGTGTTTTAAAACCTGGGGGATTCGGTATTTTTCAAATACCTCAAGACTTGAATAGGGAAAAAACTTTTGAAGACGATTCGATTACTGACAAAAAGGAACGTGCAAAGATATTTGGCCAGTACGACCATGTACGTATATACGGCAGAGACTTTTTTGACAAACTTCGAAGTATTGGTTTTAAGGTTGATGAAGTGGACTATACCAGTAAATTAAGTTCTGAGAACATAAATCGTTATCGTTTGGCAAAAGGAGAGATTATTCCTCTTGTTAAAAAATAGTACCGTTCGTCGAAATTTATCATCCATCCGGCCACAATAATCATCCATACATACACCTTCAATTACTTGATTTTTAATTAGTTAATTATTTTTTTCTCTAAACAAGAGATTATACACACTATTTAATTTTAAAATAATTAACAATATTTATCCTACATAATAGTTTTAATAAAATAAAACCCAAATCTTAGTTGCATGAAGAAAATTACTACTTCAAGAATTGTTGGCCACTTATTCATCATAATTTGCTATCTAACAACAAACAATCTAAATGGACAAGATTTACCCATAAATCCATTGGATTGCGGCTATGCATGTAGTGCCCAAGATGTTATTATCCAAGAACCGTATTTCGCGGTAGACGACCAAGGCACACCTTTTCAACCCTACCTCTACTCCATTGGTGATACGGTAACAGGTTATATTGCATTTTCACTGGTCAACACCACTGGAACAGATAGGTATACCCCTATGATACATACACAAGTAGAAAATGGGAGTGAGTTCAGCCTAATGAGCACTTGTTATGGTACTTTGCCGGCCAATCAAACCAAAATCTATGTGAGCCCACAATCTTTCACTCATACCTTTGGTGACGAATTTTCATTAAACAATATTTGGATAGGTTGGAACGTATCTTCAAAAGTATGTGATGATATTTACGGAGCAACAACTTGCAACAAGCTCATTCCATCGGGAAAATGTGGTGACTACAATAACATACCATTGTATATAAAGCTACCCGTTGAAACACCACCAGTTTTTGGTACTGAAATTTGCAACAATGGAATTGACGACGATAATAACGGATTAACAGACTGTGATGATATGGGCTGCCCGGACGAAAGCGAATGTACCTTTACCTCTACTACGGGCGGTAATGATAGCGGATTGGAAAGTAATGCCCGTCTAGCTGAAAAAATAAATAAAAGACACTTTGAACGCATAAAGAACAATACACATCGCTTAAATGTTAAAACCGAAGAAAGAAATTTTGCAAAAAAAGTTGATTTACACAAAAAAGGTCTATCCATAAAAAAAGGTACTCATACGAGCCGAACTAAGGACAGGATCGATTTATTTAGTCTTATACCTGTTGATGCCATACCAAATACCACCTCTTTCAACAGTACCCCAACAGATTTAAATGCTATTACTAATGCCGTTGAGACTTTGTCCGTTGATTATTTCGATGGAGACATAAGAAAAGGTGCTGTCTTGGCAACAATATCAGAAAACGGTGTTTATGAACATACAAAGGCAGTATGTGACAGGGTCGTGGGCTCTAAAATATTGGATATGTGGAAAATACCAATCTATAGAAATAAGGAGTTCATTATAACAAAACTTGAAAGCAAAAAAGGTGAAATTGAATATGGGTGTACATTCTCATTCTTTATTGATGAAACCAATGGGGTTACCGTTGAAAACCACTGGAATGTATCTGATTACCATTCTAACGGGGAGTACTATAACTTTCAGGTTTGGGCCAACAGCTCATTTAATCTAATGAAGGTAACTTGGGAACTACTTTATAACATTGAAAATCTGAACGAGGAACCCCTTGACTTTAAAATGGGCCAACTACCCGAAGTTTATATACAAGATGTTGTTTACAAAAACAACAATTTGGTATTAAACTTTATCAACGGCAGTGGGCAAAAATCCGTGAACATCAAAGGTCTTGTTTCAGATTCAGAAACGAGTACTGATAGAGTTTTTTACGACACGTTCTCATTAACCGGAGAACGTTTTGAACAAGTGGTTTACGATACTAATAGCGTTTATTCCATTGGTTTTACCATTAATGAAAAAGAAGGCGCTGTAACAGACAATGTCTTTTTTGCAGATGGAGTTTGGGGTTACGATGTTGATGAGAGCAAGGAAGATCTTCAAATTTTTGAGACATATCGAGATTTTCAAAGCCAAAACGACGGTGACCTTTACATAGAGCGAGGTGCCAAAATTCGAGGGCTTTTAAATGAAAAATTTGTGCTCTACCGGGCTATCCAAGCTAAATTTGAGGCATTAGACATTTCAGAATTTAATGGATTAGCCTTTAATGCAAAATCAAACAAGATTCGAGAGATGGATGTGCGTTTGATCAACCCCGATCTGCCTTACGAAGAACAAATGAAAGCTCGAATTGTCTTAAACACTGAAACTGACCAATACTACATAGATTTCAGCGCCTTTGAAGGAAATCTAAAAAATCTGGATAATATCACAATGATGGTTTTTGAAGTACCAAATTGGGAAAACGAACCAACACATTTTATTCTAGAACTTACTCGCTTGCGATTGGCAAGCTCACAATCCGGTAAAGCCATGGCCCAAATTAATGGGCAAGAACGTTTAAACAGGGCATATCCAAATCCCATGATCTCTAAGGCAACAATTGCATTTGAAAGCAAGATTTCCAATACGTATCAATTATATGTTCATGATATGATGGGCAGAACCGTGCATACAAGTGAAGGAACTTTGAATCAAGGTTTAAACAGGGTGAGCATAGAAAGGGGCAATTTACCGGCCGGGAATTACTCCTATGAGGTAAAATTGAACAAGGAAGAAAATATAGGTGGAATCCTTATCATGAAATAAACAATAAAACTAAGATAAATCGTGCTTAATGGCCTATCTTCTTTAAATCGCTCAAGTTCTTTAACCATGAGAATACGGTTTAAACCATGATAAAGGGTATTTTTTTAAATAGTTTTAATATGAGCAGAAATTGGAATTCTATTCTTTTTATTATTTGTGCAATATGCCTAAATGCATGTAGTAAGAATAGCGAACAGGTACAAGGTGATAAAAATTTTATTGACTCTTCAAATTTTAACGGATCAATTACGGGAGAATTGGAACTAGATCCAAGTATAATTTACAATTTAACCGGAGGGTTGATCCTAGAGCCTGGTGCAACACTTATCGTTCCTGCTGGAACCACAATTGAGGCCGAACCGGGTGATTCCTACATTTTAGTAAAAAAAGGTGCAGACATTGTAATTAATGGAAGTATTGACCTGCCAGTTTTGATGACAACGCCAGAAGGAAGTACAAATTCATGGGGAGGGATACTAATAGCAGGAAATTCCTTTTCATCAAAAGGTGAAAACATTTCAAAAACGATAGGTAAAGTAAACATAGATTATGGAGGGAATGACTTTAGTGAAAATTCTGGCACTATAAAATATTTGATTCTTAAGAATGCCGGTGGCCTATCAAATAATAACAGTGCTGCTCTATCGCTATTTGGCGTTGGTTCTGGCACGACCATAGAAAATGTGGCTTTCTTTAATTCTGTAGAAGGAATTAAATATACTGGGGGAACAGTATCCTCTTCAAATATTTATTTTGAAAACAATTCAGGTTCCAGTATCGTAATAGATGAGGGTTGGAGCGGTGTTCAATCTTATTCGTATGTTGCAAATGACAAGCCTTATACTTCAATAGTTTCCGCTAGCGGCCCTAACGGTAGACCCACTATTGACAAATTTTCAGCCAGAACTGACCAAAGTGCTCTTGGATTTTCGTTTGGGGGTGATTCTGGAGCGAATATAACGGATTTATCAATGGTTGGTTTTGCTCCTTCATTTATGCTCACTGACAATGTTGAAACGGTCAATGTACTTGTAGAAGGGGAAAACGTAAATACCGATGAAGATTATAACAAAGCCTCAAAAGTAAACAAAGAGTCCTTTAATTGGGCCGGAAATTTAATCCAACTATAGCATAAATCGTTATCGTTTGGCAAAAGGAGAGATAATTCCTGTAGTGAGTAAATAATTACTTTGCCAGTATCGCCTCGAATCCTGAAGTCATGAAGTTTTTCATAGTACCCTCTTCATCCAAATAAATAATAAAGGCGTCCAACTCCTTTCTCTTAAGTTCTAACAAGGCTTTAGATGCATTTAAGTCCATTGCCATAAAAGCTGTGGCATAACCGTCAGCCTGTATACAACTGTTTGCTACAACAGTCGCCGAAAGTACATTGGAATTTTTTGTGTAGCCCGTTTTTGGGTCAATAGTATGCACATACTTTTCACCAGTTTCGGGGTCTATTCTAAACTTTCTATAATTTCCAGAAGAGGCCAAAGCTTTGTCTTTTAAGTTAACCACAGCTGCGGACCCTCTTTTCATAAAATTATTAGGCTTATCTATACCAACTTTCCAAGGCTTGCCAGAGATTATATTAGTTCCTTTTGCAAGAACCTCCCCTCCTACTTCAACCAAATAGTTTTTTATCTGATGCTTGTCAAGCATTCTTCCCAAACGATCAATGGCATAACCTTTGGCAATTGCATTAAAATCAAACTGTACTTCGGGTTTGCTTTTTGTGATTCTAAAATCTCTTGTTAAACCTATATGCCTCCAGCCCACATATTGCATAAGACTATCTACCCTAGTACTGTCCATTTTCATTGTACTATCTTCAGGACCAAAACCCCAAGCATCTACAAGAACACCTACAGTTGGGTCGAAATAGCCGTCCGTCTCACTATTAATAACTTGACTTTGAAAAAAAATGTCCCTAAACATTTGATCTACTATTAACGTAGTATCCCCACCGTTGATTTTCGAAATATCAGAATCAGTAATATAGGTAGACATTGATTTATTGAATACGGTAAAAACAGAATCAATTTCGCGTTGAAAATCAAGTTCTTTATCGGATATATATTGAATTGCATAACTCGTTCCGAGGGCTGGTCCGGTGTTTTGATTCTTCACTAAATTTGGCTTAGTATCGCACCCAAACAAAATCAGTACTAGAACAACTAAAAGTAGGTTTTTCATCTTCTCGCAGTTAAATTTCAATTAAACCTTCATAATCAACGACATACTCCTCATTCAAATACACGGGCAGGTAATAATCAGACGCATTGACCAAGCCGACAGCGGCATAAAAGGTTCTCGCCTCAAACTTTAAAGCATGGTCTTTCATTTTATTTAAGTCGGCCATAAAGAAATCCTTGTCCCTTGGGTCTCCTGGGTATTCAATGCTTTTGACCACTATAAAACTTAGCTTTTTATCTTTAGTACAAACAAATTGAGGATTCTTTTTCAACTCACTATTTACGGCTAAAAATTCGTAACCATTTTCTTCGAGTTGTTTCCCAACAATATTCATTGCCAAATTATGCAATTCTTGTTCCGTAAGTTCTCTTCGTTCCATATGTAAAAAGCCGATACGGGTTGTATCGGCTTATATTTAGATTCTTGTATAACAAGAATTATATTTACTATTTATCCACCGAAATCATCGAATCTGATATGCTCATCTGGTATCCCAAAATCTTCACCCATTTTTTGAACAGCCTTGTTCATTAATGGAGGACCGCAGAAATACAACTCAATGTCCTCTGGAGACTCATGATGGTTCAAATAATGGTCTATTACACAATTGTGTATAAATCCGACAAAACCATCACCAGGGGCATCTATGCTCTCTTTAACCTTCCAATTATCTTCTTCTAAAGGCTCAGAAAGCGCTAAATAGAATTTAAAATTCGGAAACTCTTTCTCCAATTTATAAAAATGATCTAAGTAGAATAGTTCACGTTTTGAACGACCACCATACCAATAGGTAACTTTACGATTTGTTTTTAAGGTCTTGAACAAATGATATAAATGTGAGCGCATTGGTGCCATACCAGCTCCACCTCCAACGTATAACATCTCAGAATCAGACTCATTGATAAAGAACTCACCATAAGGTCCTGAAATTACGACATCATCACCAGGTTTTAGACCAAAAATATACGAAGAAGCTACACCAGGATTAACATCCATCCAACCGTTCTTAGAACGATCCCATGGTGGCGTTGCAATACGAACATTTAGCATAATTTCTCTCCCTTCAGCGGGGAAAGAAGCCATAGAATATGCTCTTTCTACCAGTTCAGGGTTTTTCATAACCAAGGGCCAAAGATTAAATTTGTCCCATTCTGCTTGAAATTTATCAGGTTTATCATGCTCCTCAGGATGCGCGGTGATGTCCATATCAGCAAACTTCACTTCACATTTTGGAACTTCAATTTGAATATACCCTCCAGCTTTATAGCCCATATCTTCAGGAATCTCAACAACAAATTCCTTAATAAATGACGCAACATTATAATTACGAACAACTTTAGCAGGCCACTTTTTAATGCCGAAAACTTCTTCAGGAATGGTAATCTCCATATCCTGCTTTACTTTTACTTGGCAAGCCAAACGCGCTCCGTGCTGTAATTCTTTTCTGGAAAAATGTGGTGTTTCAGTTGGTAAAGCCTCCCCACCTCCAGAAAGCACGTGACACTCGCATTGGATGCAGGTACCCCCTCCTCCACAAGCAGAAGGCAGAAACACTTTTTGATTTCCTAGGGTAGATAATAACGTACCCCCTGAGGAAACCTCTATTTTCTTTTCACCATTGATAGTCAGTGTAACAGGGCCAGATGGTGATAATTTTTCTTTTGTAAACAATAGCAATGCAACTAGCATTAATAATAAAACTAGAAACGCAACTACCGTAATTAGTATAGTACCTCCCGTACTTGTAGCTAAAATCATTTGTTATTTGTTTTTAACCTCGTTATAAGAGATTGCTTTTTCATCTTCAATCTCTTTTTTTATTTCTTTTTCTTCAATTTTTTCTGCTGTAGTAGGAGCTGTTTCTTCAGGTGGCTCATTGTCACCAGTCAACATTCCCCCAAAACTTTGAAAACCGATACCCATTAATCCAGTAATGATAAAAGTGATTCCCAATCCTCTTAAAGGTGCAGGAACATTTGAATATCTAATTTTCTCGCGAATAGCGGCGATAGCCAGAATCGCTAAAAACCATCCTATACCTGAACTAACACCATAATTAAAGGCTAAGCCCAAAGTTGGTATTTCTCTTGCCTGCATAAACAAAGAACCTCCAAGAATAGCACAGTTTACAGCAATCAATGGTAAGAAGATACCTAAGGAATTGTATAATGATGGCGAAAACTTCTCTACTACTATTTCTACCAATTGCACCATTGTGGCAATGGTCGCAATAAATAATATGAAAGATAGGAAACTTAAGTTGTAATCTGCATATTCAGGGCCTAACCAAGCTAATGCACCATCTTGCAACAAATACTGATCAAGCAACCAATTTAAAGGCACCGTAACGGCCAATACAAAGATTACCGCGGCACCTAAGCCGACTGCGGTACTTACTTTTTTGGAAACCGCCAAATAAGAACACATTCCCAAGAAGACAGCAAAAACCATGTTGTCTATGAAAATGGATTTGAAAAATAATTCTACATGCTCTAACATAGTTCTTTATTTATGCTTCTTCGATTAATGCTTTATTTCTTGAACGTTGTACCCAGATAATAATTCCAACTACAATTAAGGCGGCAGGAGGAATAATCATAAAACCATTATTCTCATATCCTGTAGCGTATAATCCTGTTTTGGCAATTGGGTCACCGAAAACGGGATACCCTAATAATGTTCCTGTACCAAATAATTCCCTAAAAAAGCCAACTATAATTAGTATTACCCCATAACCCAAGGCGTTACCAATACCATCCAAGAATGATTTCCAAGGACCGTTACCTAAAGCGAAAGCCTCAAAACGCCCCATAATAATACAGTTTGTAATTATAAGACCCACAAATACAGAAAGTGTCTTACTTAATTCGTAGGCGAAGGCTTTTAATACCTGGTCTACTATAATTACAAGGGTTGCAACCACGATTAGTTGTACAATAATTCTAATTTTAGATGGTATGATGTTACGCATCAAGGAGATAACAACATTACCCACACCAAGTACGAATATTACCGATATCGCCATTACGATTGAAGCTTTAAGCTCTGCCGTAATTGCTAAAGCCGAACAAATACCTAAAACTTGAATAGTAATTGGGTTATTATCGGCTAGTGGATCTAATATAAGATTTGCATCTTTTTTTGAAAGTAGCGCCATATTAATTGGTTCTAATCGTTTCTAGATAGGGTTTGTAAATATTCAATGTTTCTTTGATCATTGCCGCTACACCATTACCTGTAATGGTGGCACCAGCCAAAGCATCGACCTCGTTGTCTTCTTTATCATTATTCAACGGATCGTTATTTCCTTTGGCCACAGCTATACCAGCGTATCGATTACCATCTAATACTGATTCACCGATAAAATCATCCATAAAGTAGCGAAGCTTAATATTAGCTCCCAGACCTGGCGTCTCTCCTTTATGGTCAAAATAAGCACCTTGAACAATCATATTCTCATCAAGGGACATAAAGCCCCAAATGGCATCCCAAAGCCCTTTTCCATACATTGGTAATATATAGAACTTTTTACCATTTTTTTCTCCAACAAATAGTGGAAATTGAGCATCTCCACCATTCTTTAAAGCTGATAGTTGTTTTTTCATGTCTATCAGATAGGCATCATTTTGCTCTTCTACACTACCATCTGGCGAAACCACCAATTGCTTTGTGATGAACTTCGTGAACTCACCTTCAACCTCGGTTGTAGGAATAAAATTAACCCCACTGTCCTCAGTGTTCTCGTTTACGCCCATGGCGTAAAGAATATTTTGTTGCTTTTCAAAACGTTCGTTTTCTCCAATCTTATCTTTTAAGCCGGAGGCCAAAAAGGCAAGAATAGACCCAACAACCACAACCATAATTATTGCAAAAATTACGGTATACGTGTTTTTCTCTGTATTTACTGCCATGTTATACTGTTTCTACTTTTAACTCTTCTGCCTTACCATCAGATGGTTTTGGAAGAATAGTTGCGTTCTTTAATCGTTTCAAACGTTTTTTAACATTACCCTGAACCACATAGTGGTCAATTGTTGGTGCAAAAACATTCATTAATAATATTGCCAAGAATACTCCTTCTGGATATCCGGGATTAAATACCCTGATCATTACCGAAATGAATCCTATCAAAAATCCATAAATCCATTTTCCTTTATTGGTCTGAGAACCAGTAACCGGATCTGTCGCCATATAGACGATACCAAAAGCGAGCCCCCCGACAATTAAGTGTTTCCAAAAATCGAAACTCATTAAGCCATAGAACTTGCTGTATTCAGGAATCCACTCCCAAGCAACCGCTCCATTAAATACTAATCCCATTACCAAAGAACCGATTACAGCACTAAGCATAATCCTCCAACTGGCAATTTTGCTAAAGATTAAGAACAAACCTCCAAGAAGTATTAAAAATGTTGATGTCTCGCCAACGGAACCCGGAATAAAGCCAAAGAACATATCTGAAATAGAATATGAAAACTCACTTGTATTACCGGCCGCTAAATGCCCTAATATGGTCTCACCAGAAATGGCGTCAGGAGTACCTGCGAGATTAACAGCATCGTGTACCCAAACTTTGTCACCACTCATCCATGTTGGGTAAGCAAAGAACAAAAATGCTCTAATGGTCAATGCAGGGTTAAGGATATTCATACCTGTACCCCCAAAAACTTCTTTACCAATTACAACCCCAAAAGCAACGGCTACAGCCAGCATCCAAAGCGGTGTATCTACAGGTATAATAAGTGGCACAAGCATTCCGGTTACCAAATAGCCCTCTTCAACCTCATGTCCTTTTATTACTGCAAATATGAATTCAATCAATAAACCGACACCATATGAAACGACAACTAAGGGTAAAATGGTTATTGCGCCCAACCAGAAATTATCCCAAGTAATAAAGTGTTCGAATAAGGAAAATTCAGCCGGAAAGCCATTGATTGCCGAGTAATGCTGGTAGCCAGCGTTGAACATACCAAAAAGCAAACATGGCACCAAAGCCAAAATAACGGTATTCATCGTTCTTTTTAAATCGTCCACAGCACGAACATGCCCCCCAGAATGGGTGGTTTCGTTCGGTGTGTATAAAAAGGTATGAAGGGCATTAAAGGCCGGAGCCATTTTTTTACCCTGATATTTTAATTTAAGCTGATGTAATTTTTCTTTCATGCCCATTTTTATCCAATTTCTTGATACATTAAATCGAGTCCTTCTCTGATTATCTGCTGGTGCGGTTGTTTAGAAATACAAATGAATTCAGTAAGTGCGAAATCCTCTGGAGCCACTTCGTAGAGCCCCAATTGCTCCATTTCATCCAAGTCTTTAACCATACAGGCCTTTAAAAGCTGTAACGGGTAAATATCTAATGGAAAAACTTCTTCGTATCTACCAGTTACTACAAAAGCTCTATGCTCTCCATTGGTATTGGTATCTAAATCGTACTTCTTATTCTTGTTCAACCAAGAGAATGTCAATGCCCTTGTTGATGATATTTTATTAAAAACGGGTTTGTTCCATCCAAAGAATTCGTAGTCGTCACCTTCTGGGATAGCCGTAACCGTATTGTTATAAAAACCTAGGTAACCTTCTGGAGTCGTTTTTGCACCCGTAAGTACATCTCCGTTTATTAGACGAAATTTATCTTGATTGACACCACTTGCATACAAGAAGGTAGAAATTTCAGCACCTATTTTAGTGCTATAATATTTAGGGGCTTTTACCGATGAACCTGCAAGAGCAACCGTGCGCTCTGCATTGAATTGGCCTGTCAAAAGATACTCTCCGATAATTACCAAATCTTGTGGTGCAACGGTCCAAACCGTTTCTCCTTTATTAATAGGGTCGATTTTATTAATTTGGGTTCCCACCAAGCCTGAAGGATGAGGACCAGATACCTTATGTAGCGTAATACCGTTGATATTTGTAAAAGGCGATGTTTCGGTATTGCCAACCGAAACATGAACCTGCCCAGGCGTCATTTTAGCAAGTGCAGTAATTGCCGCTTGTATCTCCTTCTCTTTACCTCTTAGCACATAATCGGTTTCAGCAGCTAATGGTGCAGTAGCATATCCCGAAATAAAAATAGCTTTCGGAGTTGCATCAGGATTGGCAACAATATCGTAAGGACGTTGCTTTACAAATGCCCAACAACCTGATTGAAGCAGCACTTTTTTAATGGATTCCCCATCAACAGCATTCACATCGATGGCAGTGTCTTTTTGATAGCTCTGTTCTTTATCTGCAAGAATCTTTATTGTCAAAATACGACGTCTAGCACCCCTTAAAATCTCAACTATTTCTCCACTAACCGGAGAAACAAAGCGCATGTCTTCAATATTCTTGTTGTAAAAAATAGCTTCGCCAGCCTTTACCTCAGCTCCTTCTTTAACCAACATTTTTGGGGTAACTCCGTGAAAATCTTCTAGATTAAGGGCATAAACGTTGCTTAAAACAGCCTTAGATGTAGTTTGTTCAGCAGCCCCGACGAGGTTGATGTTCAACCCTTTTTTAATTCGGATGTCTTTAGACATATTATTGTGGACCTTTTGTTAACAAAATTGCATGCAAATTTACTACTAAAACAATAATTATTATAATTAATCGGCTATAAAATTGGTATTACATCGACCGAAATTTGTCGGGCATGCTTTTTGTTTACCTTTACCACCAAAATATGCTTTTAATGCGCTTTTTCATTAAACAGCTTCTGCTGATTTTTTTTACTTTAAGTCTGGTTGCCCAAGTACAACAAGAGGTCGAACCTCCTTATAACATCAAAACAATAGTCTTTAAAGGCCCAACAGAGGATCAATTTCCGGTGATTGAGTTGGGGGAACAATTACTTTTAGAGTTTGATGATATTACGGCAAGCGAACAAGATTACTATTTTAAAATAGTACACTGCGATTATGATTGGACACCTTCCGAACTTTTAAAATCACAATACCTTATTGGCACCGACAACCAAAGAATCATCGACTATGAAAATAGTTTAACAACATTACAACCCTACTCCAACTATAGGTTAACATTACCAAACGACCAGCTTAAATTCAGGGTTAGTGGAAATTATCTAATCGAAGTTTATAACATGGTGGGTGAATTACAGTTTTCACGAAGATTCATCATATACCAAAATGCAGTTACGGTCGGGGGTGTTGTAAAACGTTCAAGGGACTTTAATTTTCTGAACGAAAAACAGGTAGTTCAATTCAACATTAATACTTCAGGATTTGAAATTGTAAACCCGAAAAAAGAGGTAAAAGTTGCTATTATTCAAAATTATTTTTGGCCAACGGCTATTTATAATATTAAACCTCAGTTTACTTTAGGCAATGAGCTTGTATACAAATACGACCAAGAAACTAGCTTCTATGGCGGTAACGAGTATTTGAATTTCGACACAAAAGACCTTAGAGCTCCGTCAGCGGCGATTTCAAGAATAGATTTCAAAGAGTTGTACAATCATTATCTTTTCACCAATCAATATCGCTATGATAGGGAATACACCTATTTCCCAGATGTTAACGGTGATTTTGTGGTAAGAACCTTGCAGGGTGAAGATGTCTCTAGAGAAGCCGAATATACCAAAGTACATTTTAGTATTCCTTATAACCCAGAATTTGGTTTAGATGATGTCTATGTATTCGGAAAATTCAACAACTATGATTTGAGCGACGAGAATAAAATGGTTTACAACGAGGATACTGGGAATTTAGAATTGATGTATCCTTTTAAACAGGGTTTCTACAACTATAAATATGTTACGAAAAACAAAGAAGGTGTTGTAGACCTAAATAGCATTTCGGGCAACTCGCATTTTACCGAAAATAGTTATCTGATTTTGGTTTACTATCGAAACTTTGGCGATATGTACGATAGCATTATTGGTATTGGCACAGCAAATTCGAGAAATATCAGTAATTAAATTATCTTTAATCCCAGAACCGACCAAATGGACGAAGGGGAAGAAAAAGGCCTAATCAGTAGAGGGCGTTACGAACTAAAATTTAGAGGCACCGAATGTCTTAATTGTGGACATCCCTTGGGCATGAGCGATAAATACTGCCCAAATTGCGCTCAGGCCAATAGCACCAAAAAATTGACCATCAAAGACTTTTTTGACGAGTTTTTATGCAACCTCATTAATTACGATTCTAAACTTCTTGCAACGCTTTACGCCCTGTTGGTCAAACCTGGCACTATAACACGAGATTATATAAAAGGGAAAAGAGTTTCGTATACCAACCCGTTTCGGTTTCTTTTAAGTTTGGCTTTTCTATATTTTTTAATGGTGAGTTATGGAGGGGCATTCTCGAATTTAGATGACCTAAAATTAGATGAGAAAATAAATCAAACTGGTCCTTTATCTTTTTCTTTTGATGGGGATAAGACGGCAGAAGAACGGAAAAAGGACAGTATTGAATCCGAAGTGAAATTGGACAAGCTTTTTAGAGGCTTAGATTCCATAAAAACAAATAATCCAGAAATCGACAAGGGCATACAGGGTCTGGATACCTTAGAATATTTGATCAGAGCGCAAGAACTAAAAGAAAAACAGAAAGATTCTTTTATGACTGCTGACCCGCGCAGTTATTTTCAAAGACTTAAGGAAGATCCAGATAGTGGCTTTTTAAAAAGAATGGAATTCTTTTTTGTTCAACTCCGTAATGATTCTATAACCAGTTATGCCGAAGCAAAAGCTAAATATGATATAGATGATTCTTGGAAAACAAAATTGGCCTTCAATGCTTCGAAGAGTAGTTTAAGGGCTTGGAGGCAACCTGGAACTTGGTTAAATGATACAATCGCAAAACTACCTTTTGTCATATTTTTCTTTTTACCCATCTTCACAATTTTCATTTCTGTGGTTTACATCCGTAAAAAATATACCTATACCGATCATTTGATCTTCAGTTTTCACAACCAGTCCTTATTATTTATCTTGCTCATCCTTAGTTGGATAATAGATTCAATTTTTGATTGGTCAACAGCGATAATATTCCTTTTAATTTTTGGAGTCTATCTTTTTCAATCAATGCGAAAGTTTTACAACCAAGGATTTTTCAAAACAAGCATCAAGTATTTATTTCTAAACTCGGTATTTACCTTTTTAGCCATAATTACGGTGTTATTATTAGGAATAGGAAGTGTATTTACATATTGAATATGATCACACAAGTAACCAAAGGAATTAAAGTTTCAGTGCAAACAACTTTTGAAGGCACCTTCTTCAAAAATTATAAAATGCACTATGCTTTCGGGTATACCATTACAATTGAAAATCAGAGTAAAGAAAGCGTTCAATTAACAGCACGCCATTGGGATATTTTTGACTCTCTAAAGGAAATGGAAACCGTAGATGGTGAAGGGGTCATTGGCAAAAAACCGGTAATTCAACCAGGTAAAGCGCACACCTATAGTTCTGGTTCACTTTTGGCTTCACCGATAGGTGCGATGAAAGGTTTTTACCAAATGGTAAATTTAAGTTCTACGGAAGAATTTCTAGTTGAAGTACCTACCTTTAAATTCGCTGCTCCTTTCGCTCTTAACTAGTCGCTTTTTAGCTTACCGTTTATTACCTTTGCCGGAACTATTTAATACTTAAATTTTCCGAAATGGGTAAAGGTTTTTTTCAAGTTCCAACCGCAATTAATGAACCGATAAAAAGCTACGCTCCAGGAAGTCCTGAGCGCGAAGCTGTTCTTAAACAATACAAAACATATTACAATAGCCAAGTAGAAGTTCCATTATACATTGGCTCAGAGGAGATAAAGACGGGGGCAACAAAACCTATGTCTCCCCCTCATGACCATAAACACATTGTGGGCCATTACCATACTGCCGAAAAAAAGCATGCAGAAAAAGCCATCGCCAACTGTTTGGCTTCAAGAGATGCTTGGGCCAACCTAACTTGGGAACAACGGGCGGCCATTTTCTTAAAAGCGGCTGAACTAATCGCAGGACCTTACCGTGCAAAAATAAATGCAGCTACGATGATGGCGCAGTCGAAGACCATTCATCAAGCCGAAATTGATGCCGCATGTGAGTTCATAGACTTTCTACGTTTTAATGTGGAATATATGAGCCAGATTTATGAGGAACAGCCAGATTCTGCAGAAGGTATCTGGAACAGGGTAGAATACCGCCCATTAGAAGGTTTTGTATATGCCATCACTCCTTTTAATTTTACCGCCATTGCTGGGAATTTACCTGCTAGCGCAGCAATGATGGGTAATGTTGTAGTTTGGAAGCCAAGTGACAGCCAAGTATTCTCAGCCAAAGTAATTATGGACGTTTTTAAGGAAGCTGGACTTCCAGATGGTGTTATTAATATGGTTATGGGCGACCCTGTAATGATTACCGACACAGTACTTGCAAGCCCAGATTTTTCCGGACTTCACTTCACAGGCTCTACCCATGTTTTTAAAGAGTTATGGAAACAGATCGGAACGAACATTCACAACTATAAAACCTACCCAAGAATAGTTGGTGAAACAGGGGGGAAAGATTTCATCATTGCCCATCCATCTGCAAAATCTGCTCAGGTTGCAACAGCTATCACCAGAGGAGCATTCGAATTTCAAGGACAAAAATGTAGTGCAGCCTCAAGGGTATATCTTCCAAAATCCACTGCTGACGAGATTCTCGGTCTGGTTAAAAAAGATATTGAAAGCTTCAATAAACCTGGCTCACCAGAAGATATGAGTAACTTTATCACTGCCGTAATACATGAAGGTTCTTTTGATAAGCTAGCGAGTTTTATAGACCAAGCCAAAGCGGACCAAGATGCAACAATATTTGCTGGTGGTAATTACGACAAATCAAAAGGGTATTTTATAGAACCGACCGTAATCGTTGCAAATGACCCAAAATATACGACCATGTGCACCGAGCTTTTTGGCCCAGTAGTAACGGTTTATGTATATGAAGACAAAGATTGGTCAAAAACGCTACAATTGGTAGATGGCACATCTGAGTACGCACTTACAGGAGCCGTGCTCTCTCAAGACAGATATGCTATCGATGAAGCAACTAAAGCGTTGCAAAATTGCGCCGGCAACTTTTATATCAACGACAAACCTACTGGCGCCGTTGTTGGTCAACAGCCTTTTGGAGGTGCTAGGGCGTCTGGAACAAATGATAAAGCTGGTTCTGCGCAGAACTTGTTGCGTTGGGTATCGCCCAGATTAATAAAAGAAACTTTTGTAACACCCGTAGATTATAGATATCCGTTTTTAGGATAGTCAATTAAAAATCAACACATTTAAAAGTGCATTTGACACCTAAACCAGGAGGCTGTTAAATGCATTTTTTTTGTTTTGTAATTAGGTTGAACACAATTCTTATGTAAATTTAACGTTAATTAATTGTTTATTAATTATTATTAACTTAAGTTTATTGCTACTATGACTTCATTAGGAAATATATTTATTGGCCTTGGAAACGGAATCGATAAGCTTTGGTATCGTCTAAAAAACTATGCATATAAGTGCCGATTGGTATATGCCAATGTATTTTTTAGCTAAAACTTCTACCACAGTGAGACACCTGGTGTAATCACTAAAAATTTTCATTACTTTTAAGCTTATGCTAAGTTTTAGATTCTTAGTACAACCTTAATCCATAACAATGAAAAAAATAGCAACACTATGTATGCTGATAACAACAGTTATCACGTATGCGCAAGACAATTTGGCCCAAAACACCATAAAAGGGGTTTTGGCAGGTAACCAAGGGCAGGTTATACAACTAGCCGAAGCCTTTTCTGAAGAACAGTATGATTGGAGACCTGCGGAAGGTGTAAACTCCGTAGGCGAGGCACTTTTACACGTAGCCGGTGGCAATTATTATCTGGCAATGAAAATGGGCTTTCCACCACCTGAAGATGTAGATATGATGAATTTGGGTAAAATTTCAGGCAAGGAAAATATTATTGCCACGCTTAAGAAATCAAATGAATTTGTTCTTGAAAAGATAATGGAAGTCAAGACTGAAGACTTAACCACAGAGGTAGATTTTGGCTTTGCCAAAATGAACAAGATGGGTGGTCTTTTAGCCATGATGGAACACAATGGAGAACACAAAGGGCAACTCATTGCCTATGCACGTTCAAACGGAGTTGTACCACCTTGGAGCAAATAAAAAACACTACTTAAAATTTAAAAAGCGCTTTACAGTGCTTTTTTTATGAACTGATTTAACCCTAAAGAAACATAGACACAAGCAACCTATTTCATACAAAACCATCCATTAAAAAACATGGTATGATGAAAAAGGCAATTTTAGTGTTAAGTTTTTTGAGTTTAATAGGATGCGGAGATGACGACAATGATTTTACCATTATTGCAGCTTGTGAGGTAAATAACCCTATTGAAGAGTTACCTTGGTTAAAAAACCAAGTAGATGATATAGAAAATAATGAAGGTGATATCGCAAAATATTTCTTCATTGAAATAGCCGACTATAATAGTCAGACAGTTTTTATTTCAAACAACTGTTGCCCCGTCTGTAATACTGTAGTTCCGGTATTCGATTGTGAAGGGCGATCATTAGGTTTATTAGGCTCAGATATTTTACCAAACGAACTTTCAAATACCCGTATTATTTTTAAACGTGAAGACTTTTCATGCCAAGGCAACTAAAACACAGTACCTCTAAAACTTTTCTCACAAGTTAGCTTTATACTTCTGGGGTAGGTATACCACTTTTTTGGTTTCAAAAAAATCCTCTTCAAAAAATTCAGGCAGGGCAAAAACCTGTGCGTTCTTGTAGTCTTTCAATTCATTGGTCAAATCACCTCCCTTAAGGTAAAGAATACCGTTTTTTCGCTCATGAACAGAATCTTTTTTTATTTTGCCCTTGGTCCAATGCACGAATGTAGGCATAGCTGCTACCGCTCTACTAACGATAAAATCGAACTGCCCAGGCAAATCTTCAACTCTTGAATGATGTGCACTTATATTCTCAAGTTGAAGTCCTTCTATGACTTCTTCCACCACCTTAATTTTTTTCCCGATTGCATCAACCAGCGTGAATTTGGTTTCTGGGAATAGAATGGCCAGCGGTATTCCTGGAAAGCCCCCTCCTGTTCCAACGTCCAAAACCTGAGCACCCTCATTAAATCGTTGAATTTTGGCTATTCCCAGAGAATGAAGTACATGCCTGACATAAAGCTCATCAATATCTTTTCTAGAAACCACATTAATTTTTTGATTCCAATCTTGATAAAGGCTATTTAATCGTATAAATTGCGCTCTTTGGATTTCTGTAAGATCTGTAAAGTATTTAAAGACAATTTCGGCAGTCATCGATGTATGTTAAACTCGGTAAAAATAATACTTTTAACACCTTAAAAACGTTTTCACAAAACACTAACTTTTCAGACTTTCAATTTAGTTACCTTTGTAATGTAAAATTTTTAGTAAATGGAGAAGGATACAATCAGGTTTTCAAGAAAAGATTCCGCACAATTCTTTAGAACGCTTAATAAAAGAGTCAATCAATATTTCAACGAAAATAAAATCAAGAAAACTGGCAATTGGAGACTTCATTTGAAGACAATCGTGATGTTTTCACTGTTTCTAACACCATATTTTTTAATACTAACCCTTGACCTTCCTTTTTGGGGCTACTTGCTTTTGTCCATAGTTATGGGCGTAGGTATGGCCGGTGTTGGAATGAATGTAATGCATGATGGCAACCACGGTGCATATTCGAACAAAAAATGGGTAAATAAGCTGATGGGCAGTAGTATCTACATTCTGGCCGGTAATGTTTACAACTGGCAAGTTCAGCATAATGTTTTGCATCACACGTATACCAATATTCACGAACATGATGAAGATATGGAAGCTGGCAGAATACTGCGCTTCTCAAAACATGCAGAGTGGAAAAAACATCATAAATTTCAACACTTCTATTCTATCTTTTTATATGGTTTGTTGACCTTTAATTGGGCGATAACAACCGATTTTCAACAGATGTACAGATATATGAAACGTAAGTTGTCTTATGGCAAATTACCTAGCCCGGTTATTAATTGGAGTACATTGGTTATTACCAAGATATTATATGTAACGATTTGGATCATACTTCCGCTAGTTCTTGTTGATATTCCATCGTGGCAGGTCTTATTGGGCTTTTTTATTATGCATTACGTAGCCGGGGTAATTTTGAGCGTTGTATTTCAATTAGCACATATCGTTGACGACGCCCAGACTCCTTTACCAGACGAAAGTGGAACCATGAAAAACACTTGGGCAATTCACCAGTTGTTCACGACAGTAAATTTCGGTACTAAAAATAGAATTATCAATTGGTTTACAGGTGGTTTAAACCATCAGGTCGAACATCATATTTTTCCGAATATCAGCCATGTACATTACACAAAAATCTCTAAAATTGTGAAACAAACGGCTAAGGAGTTCGATTTGCCTTATAATGAATATAAAACTACAAGAAAAGCAATAATTTCGCACTTCAAACATTTGAGAGAACTGGGTAAACAACCTTCTTTACAATATTAGAAATCACATCATATAATGAGCAACCAACTTTCGGACAGGATAAATAGCGTTACTCCTTCCGCTACCCTTGAAATGGCAGCTAAGGCACGTGAATTAAGAGCTTCAGGTAAAGACATTATTGGTTTGAGTTTAGGGGAACCTGACTTTAACACGCCAGATTATATAAAAGATGCGGCTATTCAAGCCGTTAACGATGGTTATAATTCTTATACACCTGTTGATGGTTATGTTGAACTAAAACAAGCCATCATTACAAAGTTCAAAAGAGACAATTCAATAACGTACGAACCTTCGCAAATTGTAGTTTCTACCGGGGCCAAGCAAGCTTTGTACAACGTTGCCCAAGTAATCTTAAATAAGGGTGATGAAGTTATTCTGCCTTGCCCATACTGGGTAAGTTATAGTGATATTGTAAAATTAGCCGACGGTGTACCCGTTGAAGTGCCGACTTCAATTGAGAACGATTTTAAAATGACCGCTGAACAATTGGAAGGTGCCATCACTCCAAAAACCAAAATGTTATGGTATAGCTCACCATGCAACCCAAGTGGTTCAATTTATAGTAAAGAAGAACTTAGGGCTTTGGCCGATGTTCTTCAAAAGCACCCTCAAATCATTGTGGTAAGTGATGAAATTTATGAGCACATCAATTACGGTGTTACTTCGCACGCTTCAATGGCGCAATTTGAGGATATGTATAATCGAACGGTAACCGTAAACGGTGTCGCAAAAGCCTTCGCTATGACGGGATGGCGTATTGGTTACATTGGCGCGCCCTCTTACATCGCTCGTGCTTGCAATAAACTACAAGGGCAAGTGACCAGTGGAGCTAACTGTATTGCCCAACGTGCCGTAATTACAGCATTGACAGAATCTCCTGACCGTGTTCAATATATGGTAGATGAGTTTAAGGTTAGAAGAAAATTGATTCTTGAATTACTAAATGGCATCGAAGGGTTCAAATGCAACGAACCAGAAGGCGCATTCTATGTTTTCCCCGATGTATCTGCCTATTTCGGTAAAACCTTAAATGGTACCCAAATAAATAATGCTTCTGACTTTGCCATGTATATTCTCGAAAATGCCAATGTAGCTACTGTTACAGGTGATGCATTTGGCAATCCAAAGGGAATACGGATTTCTTACGCAGCGTCACAAGAAGAGATTAAAGAGGCTGTTGCTCGGATCAAAGCTGTAGTATAATACTCAAGTACGCTTCCAGAAGAAAGGCGTAAATAAAATTAGCACGGTAAATAACTCTAACCTTCCTAACAACATAAGGAAGCCGCACCACCATTTTCCGAACGCAGGTAATTCACTAAAATTCACCACTGGGTTTAAGTCCCCTAAAGCGGGCCCTACATTCCCAAGAGATGACGCAGCACCTCCGATTGCAGATTCAAAGTCCAAACCTAAAAATGCCAAGACCAGTGCCCCAATGATAAAAAGTAACATATACAGCACAAAAAAGGCAATGATATTGTATACAATATGTTCTGTGACCGTTTTGTTGTTATATCTAACCGGTATAATGGCATTCGTATGAAGTGTTCGCTTAAACTCTAAAATTCCGTTCTTAATAATTAATAGATGACGCATTACTTTTATGCCTCCAGAAGTAGAACCAGCGGAACCCCCTAAAAACATTAAACCAAAGAAAAATACGGTAAGAAAAGGCGTCCAATTGGTGAAATCTGCAGTAACAAAACCTGTGGTAGTGACTATTGCCAACACCTGAAATAAGGCATGCCTAAAAGCACTTTCGGTCTTACCCCAAACTTGTGGATGATATTCTGAAATTTGAACATCTGCCTGAAGCAGTACAATAAAGAAAGCCACTAAAGTAAATCCGATTATAAAAAAAGAATAGACCTTAAACTCTTCATCTTTAATAACACGTTGTATTTTTTTGGTAAAAGCAAAGTAACTTATCACAAAATTAGTGCCCGCCAAAAACATAAATACAATGATAATATATTGAATTATGGGCTGATTGTTCCAGTATGCGACACTTCCATTTTTTGTAGAAAACCCACCTGTCGACAAAGTTGCCAATGCATGGTTCATCGCATCGAAAAAAGACATGCCCGCTAGTTTTAACAGAATAGTCTCCGCAACAGTATAACCAACATAAATAAACCAAAGTCGTTTTGCAGTATCGGTAATTCTAGGATGAAGCTTATCCCCTCCTGGGCCGGGAGCTTCAGCCGCAAATAATTGCATGCCACCAATACCTAATAACGGTAGTATTGCAATGGCCAGCACAATGATACCCATACCTCCTATCCAATGGGTAAGACTTCGCCAAAACAAAATACCTTTTGGCAAGCTCTCTATATCATTCAAAATTGATGCTCCAGTAGTTGTATAACCCGAAATAGTTTCAAAAAAAGCATCTGTAACCGAGGGTACCGCCCCAGAAAAAAGATAAGGTAGTACGCCAGACAATGACATGACCAACCATCCAAAAGTGACGATAATGTATCCTTCTTTACGTTTCACTTCTTTACGATGTCCTCGGGTATAGAACATAGCCATTACCCCAACCAGTAGAGTAACAATTGCCGCCATTGCCAAATCTAAGGTTGCGCCATCCATATAAATACCACTTACCAAAGCGGCCACGAGCATAAAACCACCATTACATAGCAGCAATAAACCCATTATATGAACAATAATCCTTAGATTAAGTCCCATTATAAAAACAGTTTTTCAATTTTTGAAATTGCCTTTGGAAGACTACAAACGACTACCTTATCGCCTTGTAAAATCTTGAAATCTCCCAAAGCGATAATTCCTTTTCCATTTCTTATTACACCACCGATAATAGCATCTCTGGGAAAATCCAATTCTTTTATAATTTCTCCATTTACAAGGGATGTCGGCTTTACTTCGAATTCTAAAATTTCAGCATTTAAGTTGATTAACCTAGTCAAGGCCAAGACCTCGCCTCTACGTATGTACCTAAAAATATTGTTTGCGGCCAACAGCTTTTTATTGATCAAAGTATCTATGCCTATTGACTGCGAAAGCTGAAAGTAATCCATGTTTTCCACTAAAGCAATTGTTTTCTTGATCCCTTTGGACTTTGCCACTAGGCAAGACATAATGTTTGTCTCAGAATT
The DNA here is from genome assembly GCF_042684265.1 of Croceitalea marina. NCBI lineage: Bacteria > Pseudomonadati > Bacteroidota > Flavobacteriia > Flavobacteriales > Flavobacteriaceae > Croceitalea > Croceitalea marina. Next base: position 50,809 of record NZ_JBHULB010000016.1, read on the forward strand.
ACCGGTAACAGCTATAAACGCGTCCATCGACTCAATACTCTCTTCGTCCAATAGCTCCACATTTCTACCATCACCGTTAATCACCAAGGCATTGGGCAAATTATCTACTATTTCAAAAGCTTTATCCTTATTTTTTTCGAAGAGCTTTACATTAAATCTTTTATTACAGAGGTAATGTGCGGTTTTACAGCCAACTTTACTACCACCAAGAATCATAACGTTTTTTATCTCTTTCTTTTTCATGCCAATGAGTTTGTACAACTCATCTACACCTTCGGCAGAGGTGATAAAATACAATTGGTCACCCTCTTTAAAAATAGTATCTCCTCTTGGTATTACCGTATATTGCGTGCCCATTCTTTGCAGGGCAATGGGCATAAAATGAAGCTCCGGAAAAATATTGGCAGCTTCCTTCACCATCTTACCAACAAAAGGAGCGTTTTTAGGCAAAAACACGCCCACCATGGTCAATAAACCTTCTTCAAACTCGTATGTATCGTTAAATGCAGATTGGTTCAGCAACAACTGTATCTCCGTTGCTGCCAGTTCTTCTGGTGATATGAGCTCATCAACACCTAACTCATCAAATTTTATAAGCTCTTTATTATCTACAAATTCGGTATTCGAAATTCTAGCAATAGTTTTTTTACTACCTAATTGTTTGGCCAAAAAACACAAGGTGAGATTGGTTGTCTCAGAAGCCGTAACCCCAATTACCAAATCAGAGTTTTCAACATTGGCATCTTGCAATACGGAAACGGAAGTAGCGTCCCCTTTTAAAACTCTAATATCTAGGTGATTATCAGCATAAGAAAGACTTTCTTTATCCGTGTCGATCAAGGTGATGTCTTGAGACTCATAAGACAATAGTTTAGCCAAATGGAAGCCTACTTCTCCAGCACCTGCAATAATTATCTTCATTAACCTAAAATGATTTTTTTAACTATAAACAATTTCAATAAATTGAGCAGTTTGAGGAAAGGAATAGTTTGTTCGTTGGTCAAAACTTTCGCCCATACAGCGGGATAGTTTCAGATTTATAGGCAAAATTACACATTTTATTTTGCTTCTAAACGATATCGAAGACTCTTCGTTCAAGTTGTATCTTTGCATCTCAATTTTCGAAATGGCAAAAAAAGTAATTCCATATAAAGATTCCAATTTAGACAAAAAGGCACAGGTGACCAAAATGTTCGATGCCATCTCAAAAAATTATGATGGATTAAACAGGGTTATTTCTTTAGGCATAGATACCAAATGGCGAAAAAGAGTAGTAAAACTTGTCGGTAGTGCCAAACCAAATAGTATTCTTGATATTGCGACCGGTACTGGTGATTTAGCCATTGCAATGGTAAAGACCGGGGCAAAAAAAATAGTAGGCCTAGATATTTCTACCGGGATGTTAGAAGTCGGAATTGATAAAGTGAACGAAAAAAAACTAGATAACACTATTGAAATGGTTGTTGGTGATAGTGAAAATCTAGACTTCAAGGATAATGCTTTCGATGCCATAACAGTGGCCTTTGGAGTACGGAATTTTGAAAATTTAGAAAAAGGACTTCAAGAAATTTATCGCGTTTTGGCCCCAAACGGCACTTTAGCAATTTTAGAAACTTCCGTTCCTACCAAAACACCATTTAAGCAAGGTTATACCATTTACGCCAAATATATCTTACCTGCCATCGGAAAGTTATTTTCAAAAGACAAAGTTGCCTACAATTATCTTTCAGAATCGGCAGCTATCTTTCCTCATGGTAAAGCTTTCAACAATATTTTGGCAAAAATCGGGTTTATAGGTATAGAGAACAAACCTCAGACATTTGGGGTGGCAACTATATACGTAGCGTCAAAATAAATAGATGAAAAACTTACTTGTCTTGCTGGCCCTTATTCTGGTCACAAACAATCTTCATGCGCAGTTTAAAAAAGACCCCATCATAAATCTTCAAAATGAGGATAAGACCCTATTGAACTGGGGTTACTACCTTGGTGTCAACCAATACGATTTTCAGTTTGAATATGAAAATGACATCGGTCAAGACGTACTCGTAGACAAAACTTTTGGTTTTAATGTGGGACTCATTGGCGAAATGCGCATCAATGAATTTGTTGATGTTAGATTTGAACCAGGTTTACTCTATTCACAGAGAATTCTTGGGTTTCCCGGCTTTACGACTGAGAATGAAGCTATAAGGGAAGTTCGATCCACTTACATTCGATTTCCACTATTACTAAAACTTAGCACAAAGCGTTTTAACAATTTTAAGCCTTTTATCATTGGAGGAGGTTATGCTGCCGTTAATTTAGGCGCCAATGAAGATAGCTTAGATGATAATAGTAGCGGCACTTTTAGAATGAAAAAGAATGTCTACGGTTACGAACTTGGGTTCGGCGTAGATTTTTATACTGAATTTTTTAAGTTCACTCCATCCATCAGAGGTGTTTTTGCCTTGACCAATGAATTGGTAGCTGATGACGACCCTAGCAGTCCATGGACAGGCAACCTTAATGCCGTTAGAACACGCGGAATCTTTATTAACTTTACTTTTGAGTAAGCCTGGCCGAAAAATTTAACTGTTACTCCTAATTTCGCTGAGTACAATTGCGGTCGCGGTGGCTACATTCAAGCTTTCCGCTGTTAGATTACCAAATTGTGGTATCGTTACGCTCTTATCTATATTAGCTTTAAGTTTAGGTGCTATTCCGTTAGCCTCATTACCCATAATTAAAACTCCTGATTTGGGAAAATCTTCTTTATAAATGGAAGCTCCTTGCATGTAAGTTCCGTAAACGGGCAAGCTAGCTTTCGCCAAAAACGGTTCTAAATCTTGATAAACCACATTTACTCGGGCGATTGAACCCATAGTAGCTTGAAGCACTTTAGGGTTAAACACATCTACTGTTTCATTAGAACATACGATATGTTCAATTCCGAACCAATCGCAAAGTCGTATAATGGCCCCTAGATTTCCTGGGTCTCTCACATCATCTAGCACCATCACCCAATTGCCAAAATCCACTTTTCTAGTTTTTGGCATCTGAAAAACTGCCAAAACACCACTCGGCTGGCGCAAAGCACTAATCTTTTTTAAATCGTTTTCAGTTATATCATGAATCTCCAATTCTAGAAAATCTCCACTATATTGCTTTGTTGCATAAAGTTCAAAAAGGTTTAAATCTGAATTTAGAAGCTCTTTGACAGTCTTTAATCCTTCAACAAAAAAGAGACCGTGTTCATTTCGGTACTTTTTTTGATGTAAGCTCTTAATCAGTTTGAGTTGGTTTTTGCTAACCATGTTAAATCATGTAATTTTACCCCCAATGAAGATAATAAACGTTCTTGGTCATTTCAGGGCAAAAATAGGAGTATTCTTGCTACTACTTATTTTATCTTCATGCAATGCAATTAAAAAAGTAGGCGAAAATGAATTTCTGCTCACAAAGAACACCATTTATGCAGATAGCATCAAAATAAGTGAAGACCAGGTCAAAAACCTTATTTCGCAAAAACCCAATAGCAGCCTTTTTGGTTATCCTCTTAGATTGAATCTATACAATCTTGCAAAAGAAAATCCTGATTCTTCTTATCAAAATTGGTTGCATAGAAAAGAAAAGCGCGAACAGCGGTTAAATTCTTTTTTATCAAAAAAGCAAGTCAACCGTTTAGGAGAATCTTTCTTTGTAAAAGGTTACAGTAATTTTTTGAAACGTGTAGGTGAGGCACCTGCAATTATAGATACCACTAAAACAAGAAAGTCTACAGAACGCTTACAGGCCTACTATGGCAGTAAAGGTTATTTTAACAACACCGCTTCTTATACCATTCTACCTAAGAAAAAAAGAAAGCGGGCCGAAATTGACTACAATGTTATTCTTGGCAAGCCCTACAGTGTCGATTCGTTATCAACCCGCATTCTGTCATCAGACATAGACTCTTTATATCTAGACAATAAAGAAGGTTCTTTTGTCAAAGAAAAAGAACAGTTTGATTTAGCTAATTTCAACAGAGAGCGCCAACGATTAACATCGGTCTTTAGAAATTCTGGTGTTTATAATTTTCAGGAAAGCTCAATAAGTTTTGACATTTTAAGGGACACTACAAAACTTAGGGATGACCAGAAAATGGATGTTCAGTTGAACATTAAAAACTTTGTCGGCTCCAATGACCAATCAAAATCGCAAGAATACAAGGTTCATCGTTTCGAAAAAATAAATATTTACGCAGATTATTTGTTTAATCAAGACATAGACTCAATGCAGTCTATTGAACACGAAGGCTATACTATTTATTACAAAGATCGACTTCGATATAAGCCTAATGCCTTGACAGACGCTATTTTCTTTGAAAAAGATAGCATTTATAGGGATTTGGATAGAATTCGAACCCAAAGACAGATTACCAACCTCAATACCTTCAAGTATCCGAATATCGATTTTGAGCAAGACACAATTCAATCTCGTTTGATTACGAATATCTATTTGGCTGCAAGATCTAAATATTCTTTGGGGCTTGATTTTGATATTTCAAGATCCGACATTCAAGTAGTAGGCACGGCTTTAAGTGGCTCTGTTTTTGCCAGAAACGTCTTTGGAGGCGCGGAAACACTTAGTTTTTCAGTGAGAGGCTCCATTGGTGTTTTAAGTGATCAATCACTTTCTGAAGAAACGTTCACCTCAGAAATTGGAGGAGACATCAACCTTACTTTTCCTAGAATTTGGTTTCCACTGAATACAGAAAAGGTAATTCCATATTACATGTTGCCCCAAACACGATTATCTATCGGAACCAATTTTCAACAAAACATTGGTTTGGACAAACAGGTTTTTAACACTTCACTTGCCTATAATTGGTCACCATCTAACTTTGTAAAAAACACCTTAGAATTAATATCGATTGAGTTTGTTCGTAATACAAATGCCGAAAACTTTTTTAATGTTTACAATAATTCATATCAACAATTAGATGCAATTGCTGATAATTTTGATGACCCAACAGAGTTTCCTGAACTTGCCGATTTTTTTGTAGTCGATGCCGATAATCCTGCAAATCCATTTAGACTGGGCATTCCCAATGGTACAACTGGATTTATAAATTCGGTGACCGCAGCTGGTTTTCCCATTGATAATGAAGATCTTGGCAATGTAAGAAGTATTGAAGAACGCCAAAGACGTTTAACAGAAAACAACCTTATTTTCTCTTCTAACTTCACTTTTCAGAAGAACAACCGTATCGACACCAATGACAATAGTTTTTATCAATACAGACTTCAACTAGAAAGTGCAGGAAACGTCTTGTCCGCCTTCTCAAGCTTTATTCCTTTTAACACCGATGATAATGGCCAAAAGCTGGTTTACGGCATACCATTTTCTCAGTATTTTAAAACCGATATGGAATACATAAAACATTGGGACTTGGATAAAGGTAGCGTTTTGGCATTTAGAAGTCTTTTCGGTCTAGCTGTACCCTATGGCAATTCGAGCAGCATACCTTTTGTTCGTAGTTATTTCGGAGGAGGTGCAAATGATAATCGTGCCTGGCAAGTGTATTCTTTAGGACCTGGAAGAACTGAAAATGTAAACGACTTTAATGAAGCTAATTTTAAGCTTGGTTTTAACCTAGAGTACCGTTTCCCGATTGTAGGAGATATCAAAGGTGCTCTTTTTGCAGATGCAGGCAATATTTGGAATGTTTTTGACAATGTAAACGATACAGAAGCCACGTTCAATGGTTTTAGTTCTTTAGGGGATATTGCTTTAGGCACCGGTTTTGGACTTAGGTATGACCTAAGCTATTTTGTTTTCAGATTTGATTTAGGCTTTAAAACCCACAACCCGGCGCGCATTGGTTCAGAAAGATGGTTTACCGATTTTAATCTCAATGAGTCTGTCTTCAATATCGGAATTAATTATCCTTTTTAAGCCTAATTATTTTATTACTTTTGTTTCTTACTTAAATCGCTAACTAACAAAAATCATATGTCCCACAACATAAAACCAGGTGTTGCAACCGGTAAAGAAGTACAGAACATCTTTAATCACGCAAAAGCCAACAACTATGCATTACCTGCCGTTAACGTAATTGGATCAGACACTATAAATGGTGTTCTAGAAACGGCGAGAGATTTAAATGCTCCTGTAATAATTCAATTTTCGAATGGTGGTGCCCAATTCAATGCCGGAAAAGGTTTAAGCAATGATGGTCAAAAAGCAGCTATAGCAGGTGCTGTTGCCGGCGCAAAACATGTTCACACCTTAGCTGAGGCTTATGGTGTTTCAGTGATTCTGCATACTGATCACTGCGCAAAAAAGCTATTACCTTGGATTGATGGTCTATTGGACGCTAGTGAAAAACATTTTGAGGAAACGGGCAAGTCATTGTTCAGCTCACATATGATAGATCTTTCTGAAGAACCAATCGAGGAAAATATAGCTATCTGCAAGCAATATCTTGAGCGTATGAGTAAAATGGATATGACCTTAGAAATTGAATTGGGTATTACAGGTGGGGAAGAAGATGGTGTGGACAATACAGATGTAGATGATTCTAAATTATATACACAACCAGAAGAGGTAGCTTATGCATATGAAGAATTAAGTAAAGTTAGCCCTCAATTTACAATTGCCGCTGCTTTTGGTAATGTTCATGGCGTATACAAGCCAGGTAATGTAAAATTGACTCCAAAGATTCTAAAGAATTCTCAAGAGTTCATTTCTGAAAAATATGGAGTAGAACACAATCATATTGATTTTGTTTTTCATGGCGGGTCGGGTTCTACCGTTGAAGAAATTCGTGAAGGAATAAGTTATGGTGTTATTAAAATGAACATCGATACGGATCTACAGTACGCTTTTATGAGCGGAATCAGAGATTACATCGGTACAAAATCGGAGTATTTAAAATCTCAAATCGGTAATCCAGATGGTGACGATGCTCCTAACAAAAAACACTATGACCCTAGGGTTTGGTTGCGTGAAGGCGAAAAGACATTCGTTGCAAGATTGAAACAGGCTTTTGAAGATTTAAATAATGTAAACACCCTTTAATATCTAACTTTATGACAGCTTGGTTTAAAAGAAAGGAAAAGGGAATACAAACAGCGACGGAGGAAAAGAAAGACACCCCTAAAGGACTTTGGTACAAGTCCCCTACCGGAAAAATTGTTGAATCTGATGATCTTGCTAAGAACTTTTATGTAAGTCCAGAAGATGATTATCATGTTCGCATCGGGAGTAAAGAATATTTTGAAATTCTTTTTGATGACAATAAATTTCAAGAACTTGATGAGAAACTCAGTTCAAAAGACCCTTTAAAATTCGAGGATACCAAAAAATACTCGGATCGATTAAAAGCTGCAAAAGCTAAAACCGGACTCAATGATGCAGTTCGCGCCGCTATCGGAAAATCTATGGGTAAAGACTTGGTCGTAGCTTGTATGGACTTCAGCTTTATCGGAGGATCCATGGGAAGCGTTGTTGGTGAAAAAATAGCGAGAGCTATAGATGTTGCCAAAAAGAAGAAAGTGCCTTTTTTGATGATTTCAAAATCGGGTGGAGCACGTATGATGGAGGCAGCACTATCCTTAATGCAATTAGCCAAAACCTCTGCAAAACTAGCGCAGTTGGCTGAAGCCAAAATACCATACATATCGCTGTGCACGGACCCAACTACAGGCGGCACTACTGCTTCATACGCAATGCTTGGAGATATCAATATCTCGGAGCCTGGGGCCTTAATAGGTTTCGCAGGCCCAAGAATTGTTAAAGATACCACTGGTAAAGAATTGCCAGAAGGTTTTCAGACTTCGGAGTTCTTAAAGGAGCATGGTTTCTTAGATTTTATAGCACATCGACGCGATTTAAAGAACAAAGTCAATTTGTACATAGATTTAATTACCAATCAGCCAGTAAGAAAAGAAAAAGAGTTGGCTAGTTAGCCAACTCTTTTTTTTTAATATTTACTAATTTTTCAAAAACCTTCTCAAGAATATTTCTTCACTAGAACCATCTGGCGAGGTAAGAATACCTTTTGCATCGCAACTACCATCACCAAAATCTAAACTCGCTGTAGCATCATTTCTTGTAATCTCCAATACACCACTTACAATAAACCGGCATGATAACTCGCGCCTTAAAGGAGTGATGATTTCTTTGGTAAAAGAATTTCCAGCTCGATTGGTAAAGGTTCTTTTTCCCGTTATTAAAAAAACATTATCTCCCCAAAATCCGCTACCATAACCTTCTATCCATTCTCGCGTTCTTGTACCTTCAAAAGAAGCTGTTTCCCCATCTGGCCATGCAGCATTAAATGAGGCATTTGCAACTGCCTGAGGGTTTCCATTTTGGTTAGACCGCAAACGTAATACATCGGCACCACCCTCTACGGCAACACCGTTGAATGTAAAATTTTCAAGGGATATTGCCAATGTTTTTTGGGCCAACTCCATATCTTTAGCGTAGCTCAAATTAATGGTTCCACTAATAACATTGCCGTTTGGCAATTCGCAACCATCACCAAAATCAATAGTTTTTTCTTTGGTCGTATCCGTTACTACTGTTGTAATCGTAATACAATCGGGTAAGTAATCTGAAGAATAATTGAACTTTGAAGTACTTGAAATTTCATCTGCTGCGTAAACATCTTCCGCTATCGAAGAAATCTCTTCAGAAATCATTTCAGATTCATCACTATACTTTAATTCAACAGTTGTAATTACCGCTTCAGCGACCACTTCTTCTTCTATCGATACTTCATCTTTACTACAAGAAACTACTGTAAATGCAGCTAATACCAACACTTTTACCAAGTGTACTTTTCTACTATTCTTTTTCATCTTTTCTAATTTTAATGTTTGTTAATGAGGCTTAATCTGTAAATTTCAAGACGAACTAGTATTTGCTTAAAACCTACAACAACGCTAACAATTCTTTAACGTTTGTAGTTATGACAATACAAAAGCAAAAAGGTTTAATTTCATGTTTGATTCTTTCTTTAAAAAAAAGAATTATCTTTGCGCCCTGATTGAGAAACAGTCAGATACATAAAAATCATTTAAAATAATATTGGAATGTATTTAACAAAAGAAGTAAAAGCCGAAATCTTTAAGAAACACGGCGGCTCTGAAGGCAACACAGGTTCTACTGAAGGGCAAATCGCGTTATTCACACATCGTATCAACCACTTAACAACGCACTTAAAAAGAAATCACAAAGATTACAATACAGAGCGTTCTTTGGTTAAACTGGTAGGTAAAAGACGTAGTCTTTTAGACTATCTTAAAAAGAAAGATGTTGTAAAATATCGTGAGCTTATTAAAGAGCTGGGTATTAGAAAATAATAATTTACGGGGAAGCTTTTGCTTCCCCTTATTTTTACAAAGTCCTCTACGGAGGCAACACAAAAAGCTACATTTAGTTTTTCATTGGTCAACACAACAACACAACCCGACCGTCCGGATGACGGTAGACCAAATGTTTAACAAGTCCTTCGCTATTAGAGGGCAACACAAAATTTTATGATTCCAAAAACTTTTAAAGAGGTCATAGACCTCGGTGACGGTAGAGAAATTTCTATCGAAACTGGAAAATTGGCAAAACAGGCACACGGTTCTGTTGTTGTACAATCTGGCAAGTGTATGTTATTATGTACAGTTGTATCTAACTACAAGCAAGCAGATGTAGATTTTCTACCACTTACTGTAGATTACCGTGAAAAATTCGCTGCTGCAGGGCGTTACCCAGGCGGTTTTTTTAAAAGAGAAGCGAGACCAAGCGATGGTGAGGTTTTGACCATGCGTTTAGTAGATCGCGTATTGCGTCCGTTATTCCCAAAAGATTATCATTCTGAAACTCAGGTGATGATTCAATTAATGTCTCATGACGACGATGTTATGCCAGATGCAATGGCAGGTTTAGCCGCTTCAGCTGCTATTCAATTATCAGATTTTCCATTTGAATGCGCTATTTCTGAAGCAAGAGTAGGTCGAGTAAATGGTGAATTCGTTATTAATCCTACAAGAGCGCAATTAGCAGAATCGGATATCGACATGATGATCGGTGCCTCTGCAGACTCTGTGATGATGGTCGAAGGTGAGATGGATGAAATTTCTGAGGAAGAAATGACAGAAGCCATCAAATTCGCCCATGAAGCCATCAAAGTACAATGTGCTGCACAAATACGACTTGCCGAAGCTTTCGGAAAGAAAGAGGTGCGTGAGTACGAGCCAGAACGAGAAGATGAAGATTTGGCTAAAAAAGTACATGACCTTGCTTATGACAAAGTTTATGCTGTAGCCAAGGCAGGCTCTGCAAAACATGAGAGAAGCGCTGCTTTCAGTGAAATTAAAGAAGAAATAATTGCTTCTTTTTCAGAAGAAGAGCAAGAAGAATATGGTGGATTAATATCCAAGTATTTTTACAAAGCTGAAAAAGCGGCCGTTCGTGACCTTACCTTAAATGAAGGTTTGCGTTTAGATGGTCGTAAGACAGACGAAATTCGTCCTATTTGGTGTGAAGTTGATTATTTACCTTCTACACATGGCTCTGCAATTTTTACAAGAGGTGAAACTCAAGCTCTTGCAACGGTTACTCTAGGAACTTCTAGAGAGGCCAATCAGATTGACATGCCATCTTTTGAAGGTGAAGAACGTTTCTACTTACATTATAACTTCCCTCCTTTTTCAACTGGAGAGGCTAGACCAATTCGTGGAACATCTCGTAGAGAAGTTGGTCATGGTAACCTGGCACAACGTGCTTTAAAGGGAATGGTTCCTGAAGATTGCCCTTATACCGTAAGGGTAGTGTCAGAAGTATTGGAATCTAATGGTTCTTCTTCTATGGCAACGGTTTGTTCTGGTACAATGGCCTTAATGGATGCCGGTGTACAATTGAAAAAACCAGTTTCTGGTATAGCCATGGGATTGATAACCGATACAGAATCTGGTAAATATGCTGTTTTATCTGATATTTTAGGTGATGAAGATCATTTAGGGGATATGGACTTTAAAGTAACGGGTACCGCATATGGTATTACTGCTTGTCAAATGGACATTAAAGTAAAAGGGCTTTCTTATGAAATCTTGGTTAATGCTTTAAAACAAGCCCGTGATGGACGTTTACATATCTTAGAAAAACTTACCGATACGATAGCGGCCCCGAATGCAGACGTCAAAGATCATGCGCCAACAATGGTTACAAGACGTATTCCAAATGAATTTATTGGTGCTTTGATCGGACCTGGTGGAAAGGTGATTCAAGAACTTCAAAAAGAAACTGAAACGACCATCGTTATCAACGAAGACCCCGTAACTGAAGAAGGTATTGTTGAAGTACTCGGTGTAGGTAGTAAAGGTATCGACGCGGTAATGGCAAAAATAGATTCTTTACTATTTAAGCCTGAAGTTGGTAGCGTTTACGAAGTAAAAGTAATCAAGATGCTAGACTTTGGTGCTGTTGTAGAGTATATAGATGCACCAGGCAACGAAGTATTGCTTCACGTTTCTGAACTGGCTTGGGAACGTACAGAAAATGTTTCCGATGTAGTTAACATGGGTGATGTTTTCGATGTAAAATACTTTGGTATTGATTCTAGAACAAGAAAAGAGAAAGTTTCAAGAAAGGCTCTTTTGCCGAAACCTGAAGGTTATGTAGAAAGACCACCAAGAAACGATAGAGGTGGAGATAGAAGAGGTGGTGACCGTCGCGGCGGAAGAGATAATCGCGATAGAAAACCAAGAAGAGATTAACTATATACTTATCAATTCTTTGAATCTTTAATTGTTTTTAAAGTTTGAAAGAGAGGGTGTCTTTATTTTATGGGCATCCTCTTTTCTCCTTAAATAGTTTAATGATTGATTACTAGTATTCTAAGACTTTAATTATTTAAAAAGCAAAAGAATTTAAGAAAAATAAACTAAAAATGGCACAAGTAGACTAATTACAATTGGCCAATACCTCCGAACTTGAGTTACAATTTGGACTATTTAGTCTTATATCATTTGCACCAGAAGCTGATAGGTGGTCACAAACTAAATCAATAGCGCAATCAGTTAATAGTGAATTTCGGGAAATTGTTAATTGTTCATTAATCACAGGTATGTTTTGAATCCCCAGAATATCCGTTAAACTTTCATTTCTCGTAATTTCTAAATTGTTAATCGATGAGTCTATTCCATCTAAACCGCTGAGGTTTTGAATATTAAAATTGAGGTTTATGACTAAATTGTTTCCTATCGAATTTAAAGATTTAAAGAAATCAAGATTAGATATCTGAGTATGATCTAAAACAACATTTTCACCTATAGTTTCTAGACTTGAAAAGCCTGAAATGTTATTTAGTGCATTGTTATCAGAAATAAATAGACTTTCTTCAATCAAAGAGAGATTATTAAAACTATTGGTGATTTCTTCTAAATTAAAATTACCAGAGATTTCAAGATTGCCAGTAATTACTGATAGGTCATTAAACCCTTCGAGCATAGTTAAACTAGTATTGGCAATTATTTTTACTGATTTTGTATCAACAATATTATTAAAACCTGAAATAGTTTGAAGCGCTTCATTTGAAGTTATGTTGATTTCACCTCCTATCGCTTGTAAGTTCGGAGGTGAAAATAATTCCGTTAATGATTCCATATTAGATATAGAAAAATTTCCTCCTACTATATTTAACTGATTCAAAGCTTGAAGGTCGTTTAAGTTTGGAATTGATCCTATCATGAAATCTCCGTCAACTCTAGAAAGACTACCCAAGAAATTAATATTCTCTGATTCAAATAATGAGGTCAAAGCTAGTCTACCTTCAATAACATTCAAATTTTGAAAACTTTCAATCTCAATGATATTCATATTACCAATTACCAAGTTACCTTGAATGCGAGTTAAAGAATTAAAGGAGTTAAAAAGAGTTAAGCCTGTCCCTAAACCTAACAAGATTCCACCTGAGTTTTCCAAAGCATTGAAGCTATTAAGCTTCATTAAATTATTAAACTCAATTTGTATTTCACCTATCACTTCTGTCAAAGAACTGAAGGAAGGAATATCATTTAAAACTGTATTATTCATTATTGACATAAAACTACCACCAACTATCCGCAGGTTTTCAAATCCACCTAAGACTTGCAAAGCGCTGTTATTAGAAATTTCCATTGTCCCTGATATAGACGTGATAGACTGAAAACCACTAATACTTTCTAATGAAAAATTAGAATTGATGAATAGATTGCCATTTAGATTCAAAGGTCCGTTTATTCCGGCAACTTCAGTTAAATTAGGATTTATCCGCATCGTAATATTTCCCGAAGAAGATATATTCGCAAATCCTTTTATTGTTTCAAGATTATCGTTGTCCGTAATTTCAAAACTTCCATTTATGCTGGATAAATTATCGAATCCGTTTAAGGTCTTAAAATTATTGTTATTGATAATCAAATCACCTTTTATTTCTCGTAAATCATTAAAACCTCCTATAGTTTGAGAAATTGTATTTTGCCTAAATGTCATGTTTCCTCCGATAATATTCAAGCCTGAAAGCCCCATAAAATTTTCGTTTCTATTATTTTGAATTAGAACGTCACCCTGTATTTCATTCAAGTTTTGAAATAGTCTAATACTTTCTCCAGAATAGGATAAGTCGCTTATATTTAAGTCACCCGTTATTATTTCTATGGAACTAACTAAATTAGCGGGAATGCTATCCCTTATTGCCAATGAAATTGTTCCATCAAGTATTTTACAGTCCTTGAAAGTATCTATAAAGCCTCTCAACTCTTCAATATTATTCAATCTAATAATACCTGAGTTTCCAATACATGGATCCTCTGAGACAGAATCATCATCAATTGGAATTGTTTCATTCCCTGTTTCCGGACCAGAGGATGAGCAACTTAAACAAAGTGCAATAATTAATATTGATAACTTAATTTTCCAGAGTTTACGCATAATTATAAAACCTAATAAAGAAATAATTCGATAATAAAAATAAAGTAAAGATTCATCGTTAACTAACTCCCAAAACTAAAACAATCCGATTTAATTTTACCAAATTGTAACTTTTTTAGTTTTCTTACGTATAAGTATATGAGCGCAAGCTTTTGAACTTAATTTGAAGGAGAAATTTAGATGAGACAGTTAAAAATTACAAAACAGGTAACCAATAGGGAAACCGCATCGTTAGACAAGTATTTACAAGAAATCGGAAAGGTAGATTTAATTACTGCCGATGAAGAAGTAGAATTGGCACAACGAATAAAAGCTGGTGATCAAATTGCCTTAGAGAAGCTAACAAAAGCGAATCTAAGGTTCGTAGTTTCGGTTGCTAAACAATATCAAAATCAAGGATTAACCTTACCAGATTTAATCAACGAAGGTAACCTAGGACTAATAAAAGCCGCACAACGTTTTGATGAAACAAGAGGTTTTAAATTTATCTCTTATGCCGTTTGGTGGATTCGTCAATCTATTTTGCAGGCCTTAGCAGAGCAATCACGTATTGTGCGATTACCATTGAACAAAATTGGTTCTATCAATAAGATCAATAAAACTTTTGCCTTTTTAGAGCAAGCACACGAACGTATGCCTTCTCCTGAAGAAATTGCAAAAGAGTTGGATATGACCGTTGAGGATGTTAAGCAATCTTTGAAGAATTCTGGGCGTCACGTATCGATGGATGCACCACTTATCGATGGAGAAGATTCTAACCTTTATGATGTACTTCGTAGCGGTGAGTCTCCAAATCCCGACAAAGAATTGTTACACGAATCATTACGTACCGAGATAGAACGTGCCTTAGAAACCTTAACACCTCGTGAGGCAGATGTTATTCGTTTATATTTTGGTCTTGCCGGTCAACACTCTATGACTTTAGAAGAAATTGGCGAAACTTTTGATTTAACTAGAGAACGTGTTCGTCAAATCAAAGAAAAAGCAATTAGAAGATTGAAACATACTTCAAGAAGTAAGATTTTAAAGACATATTTAGGTTAAAACCGAATAAATTACAGTTAAATAAAGCTTAAATTTTTTTTTTGGCAAGAATATTGTAATTTAGTATGCTACAACAGTTTATCATGACTGTTCGTTTTTTGATTGATGAATAAACTCCGGCTGATTACCGGAGTTTTTCATTTTATAAACTTAGGCTTAGTCCTTACAAGAAAATATTTCTGGGCTATTCACCTTACTCATTTTAAGTAAAAAATGGAACAACCTAACAATCCGCTACATGGGGTTAAACTGGCTACCATACTAGAAGAACTCACTAAGGCTTATTCATGGGAGTATCTGGCCAATCAGATTAATATAAATTGTTTTAAAAGTAATCCATCTATAAAATCGAGTCTAAAATTTTTAAGGAGAACCCCCTGGGCAAGAGAAAAGGTAGAGCAGTTGTATCTTCACTTGAAATCAAAAGAAAGTTAAATGGCTTTTAATGTTGTTCTTGTCGAGCCTGAAATACCAAATAATACAGGTAATATTGGTAGGCTATGTCTTGCCTCTGGTGCTGATTTACATTTAATTAAACCATTCGGGTTCGAATTAAACGATTCAAGGCTTAAAAGGGCAGGATTGGATTATTGGCAGCATCTATCCGTCTTTATTTATGAAAATTTGGCAGCATTTATGACCGAACATACCAATAAAAATCTTGTCTATTTTTCTAGTCATGCGACCAAAAGCCATTGGACAATTCCCTTTGAAAATGATATGTTTCTAGTCTTCGGAAAAGAATCTGTTGGCCTACCCCCTACTCTTACAGAAAACAATACGAATGAGCTATACAAAATCCCCATGTATAGTGAGCATATCCGCAGTTTAAACCTAGCAAATGCTGTAGGCGTCATCATCTATGAAGGATTAAGACAGCTAGATAGTATTTAATACTGAAGGTTATTCTGTTAAAGTTTTAATCTGTTAAAACTTAAATCTATTTTTTACTCGTAAATATTCAGTATTGTTCTATTGTCAGGTAAATATCAGACCTGTAAAATTTAATTTTAAATCGCGTAATTATGAGCTTCACCATTGAAATTCGGTTTTTAGGTGGTCTGACCCCTAGTCAAGAAATAGTATTTGCAGAGGCAAGTACTAGATGGTCAGAGCTAATTGTAGGAGAGCTGCCAAGGGTTCAATTGGCAAATGGTGAAATCATAGAAAATGTACGTATTGATGCCCAAGCGGTTAATATTGATGGTGCTTTGGGGATTTTGGGTCAGGCCGGACCCACCCAACTTAGAGCAGGAAGTTTTTTGCCCGCTACAGGAATCATGCAATTTGATACTTCGGATTTAGCACGATTAGAGGCAGAAAATAGTTTAAAAGATGTGATTATTCATGAAATGGGGCACGTTTTAGGTTTTGGTACCCTCTGGTCATTTCAATTTTTGACTTTGATTTCAGGTTCCGGTTCTGAAAATCCCATTTTTACCGGAACAAATAGTATTCGTGAATATCAACTACTGACCAACGATGAAAGCCTATTAAGTGTTCCGTTGGCCAACACGGGTGGAGCGGGCACACGCGATGGACATTGGAGGGAACAAGTATTTATCAATGAATTAATGACAGGGTTTATCAATACTGGTATCAACCCCATAAGTCGCTTATCGATAGCTGCTTTTGAAGATATGGGCTATGCGGTAGATTATTCTATGGCAGACACTTATAATTTACCGATCCCTTCCACGCTAAAACAGCTAAAGGCCTTAAATGAAAATAACCAATGTAAAATGTGCAGCAGCAAGATATTACGATGCGACCCTATTGTTCTTCCAAAATCTGCGTTTATAGATTAATAAAATTGGGAGACGAGCCAAAATCCATTTCCTTATTTTTGCAGTATACAATGCACTAATGAGTAAAAAAATAGCACCTTCTTTACTAGCCGCAGATTTTGGAAATCTGCAACGGGATGTTGAAATGGTCAATAATAGTGATGCTGACTGGCATCATATTGATGTTATGGATGGCGTTTTCGTACCGAACATATCATATGGTATGCCAGTAGTTAAATCCATTGCCAAACATGCAACAAAACCACTTGATGTACATTTAATGATTGTTGATCCTGACCGCTATATTAAAACATTTGCCGAACTGGGGGCCAATGTTCTTTCTGTTCATTATGAAGCCTGCACACACTTACATAGAAGTTTACAGGCTATAAAGGCAGAAGGAATGAAGGCAGGTGTAGCTTTAAATCCACACACATCTATCAAGCTGCTGGAAGATACCATTCAAGATATCGATGTCGTTTGCTTAATGAGTGTAAACCCAGGTTTTGGCGGGCAATCTTTTATTGAAAATACCTATCAGAAAGTTGCTGATTTAAAAGAACTCATTATTAGGAAAAATGCAAACACCCTTATCGAAATCGATGGCGGGGTTAACGCTAACAATGCAAAAAAACTCTTAGATACAGGCGCAGATGTTTTAGTAGCTGGTAGTTTTGTTTTCAAAAGCGAAAACCCAACTGAAACCATTAAAGATTTGAAGCAAATTATAGCTTAATGCAAAGATTTGATGTAATCATAATAGGTGGAGGCCCTATTGGCATAGCTTGTGGGCTGGAAGCCAAAAAAGCTGGACTCTCTTATCTTATTATTGAAAAAGGGCCTATTGTAAATTCCCTCTTCAACTATCCCATAAATATGCAATTTTTTTCCTCTTCGGAAAAGTTGGAGATTGATGAGATTCCGTTCATCAGCAAAGAAGCAAAACCCAAACGAAATGAAGCACTGGAGTATTATCGCAGAATAGTAACTTCAAATAAATTGGCAATTCATCTTTTTGAAGAAGTAGAAAAAGTTGAACAACGAGATAAAAAATTTATTGTAGAAACCTCTAAATCTGCTTACGAGGCTTCAAACGTTATAGTGGCTACCGGGTTTTACGATTTACCCAATAAAATTAATGTGCCCGGCGAAGACCTAGCAAAGGTGTCGCACTATTATAAAGACCCCCATTTTTATGCTAGTCAAAAACTTGCAGTAATCGGGGCCAGTAATTCTGCTATAGATGCTGCTCTGGAATGCTACAGAAAAGGGGCTGAAGTCACCTTGATCATTAGAGGCCCAGAAGTTGGAAAACGCGTTAAATATTGGGTTAGACCTGATATTATTAACCGTATTGAAGAAGGTAGCATTAAGGCTTATTATGATGCAACCGTAAATGAAATTCGAGAAAACAATCTTGACATTAATACAAGTGAAAGCCTGGTTACCATACCAAATGACTTTGTACTTGCGCTTACAGGGTACATGCCCAATTTTGAATTTCTCAAACGACTAGGTATTCAACTTTCCAATGATGAAAAGCTATTACCAACGTATAACCCAGATACCATGGAATCGAATATTGAAGGTCTTTACTTGGCCGGCGTTATTTGCGGAGGTATGGAAACCCATAAATGGTTTATAGAAAACTCTAGGGTCCACGCGCCGACTATTGTAAAACACATCCTTTCTAAAAAAGTCTAAAAGACAATATTTTCATATAGAAATCAAGTACGCTTAAAAAACCATACATTAGAGTATGGATACATTAGCGCAACTACATTTAGCCTCTCAATATTTGGCAACAGCGGGGAAAAGTTTTTTAAAGGAGAGGTCAGATGACAGTCATACCAATTTAGGCTTTTTTCCAGAAGATAATACCTTGCGCACTTGGCCCCTAAATGATAAGAACGCATATTTGTCATTGAGGTATGACGATTTTTCTTTAGAGTGGATAGAAATTACGAAACGAAAGCGAATCTACATTAATGGCAAATCTCATAAAGAGATTACCGCATGGGTAGCAACTACTGCTGAAGAGTTTGATTTTTCAAAATCGTATCAATACCATCTTCATTATGAATTGCCTTATGAAATAGATGATAATTCCGTATTTAATTGCAAATCAAATAAAGAGTTAGAAAAGCTCGCAAAGCTTACAGAACTTGCTCAAAACGCCATGGATACATTTTTGAAAAAAGAAGGCTTGACTTCTACTATCCGGGTTTGGCCCCATCATTTCGATATTGGTGCTTTTGCAGAACTAACCGATAATTCTGGCAAATCGATTGGTCTTGGTATGGCCATACCCGATTCAGTTATGGACAAACATTACTTCTACATCAGTGGTTATAAAGGTCATGACAGCTTAGAAACCGATAAATTTTCTGAACTCAGCCATGGTGAATGGAAAAACAATGGCTTTAAAGGTGCCGTTTTAGATGCCGTAGCAACTGATGAAAAAACAGCGACCAATTTTTTTCAAGAAGCTTTTGCCTGTTTTAAAACCTAAAGCGCAAACATGTATTGCAGTGAAACACTACCAATAAAACCTTGTTCTACTTCATCACCGCTTGTTATGGCATTTATTTCTCTTCCAAAGCCAACAGTTAGCCCAATCTGAGACTTAGTATTTTTTATGGGCAAAAAGTAACCGCCCTCTAACCAGGGTTGAATTACCAAAGTATAAGTGCCTCCAGAGGTTGGTGCATCAGTTGGGCCAATATCCGTCCAATCAATGGTTAAACTCCAAATATCAAGGTTTATCCCCGCTATAAACTTCCCTTTTCCTGAAGGAAAATGCTTTCTATATCCTATTGAACCCCCGAAACCAGTACCCGTCTCAGTTTGATTAAAATCACTAAAATCCTTTCGGTCAACAATATTCAAACCCACTCTTAAAAGCAACGACGATTTTTTATCAAAATAATGTTCCAAATTTAAAGTAGGAATTATACCTGCAGGGTATAGTTGTAGCGATACTCCTAAATCGGTTCTATTATCTTGATCATCTTGTGCGTTTAACGAAATAAAGCCAAATGCTACTACCAAAAAAAGTGCTATATATATCTTCATTCTATACCAATTTTAATTGTTCTTCTAACAAACTATTTGCTTTTAACATAGCACGACCATCTTTAAAACTCAAATAGGGATAGCCTCTCTTATGGTTTATAATACTAATCTTGCACAAATAATTCCAGTGTTTAAAAATTTCTTTCCAAGCAAAAAACAAAGAATGCTTGGGGTCATATATGTGTGTAGCTTCGCCACCGGCGCCATTTATTTCAATTATTTTAAAGTCATTCCCCTTAGAAAGTCCATCAAAATCAGCATATAACACATCTAACCTACCATAATAAAATTCGGGTATCTGGGTACAAATACCATCAATTAAATTTTCTAAATCTTTATTATTCCGATTACTTCTATCAATAAACTTTGCACCTCTGGTATGGCTACCGTAAGGAACCAAAATAAACTCCTCACCATCCTTTAGTACAGTATCTAACTTGTTTCCAAACTTTTTGACCAAAGCTTTCAGTTGCAAATGACTTCTAGGATTTTGTTTTATCAGTTGTAAAATACTACTGCGGTCATCACCCGTTACGGAGAGGAATTCTTTAGCAACAATACCCGTAATCTTTCCTTTTTCTTCACCCGGAACTCGCACATAAAAAATACCTACCTCATCTGGGTAGGCTATAAACTCTTGAATCAAAAAATCTTCGGGAGTTCTATTTATGTAGGATTCTAAATCTGATTTACTTTTAATTTTATCCACGCCAAAAGCCTTCATTCCAATATCGGGCTTCGCTATTAGCGGATATTGCAGGTTCATTTCACTTAAAAGCTTTTCTACGCTATCGATAGTAACGCTTTCCTTTTCAATCAAAACTGTTTTTGGTATGTATTCTTCTGGAATCATATCATAGATTTCCTTTTTTGACTCCATGGCCATACCCCCATTTTTCATTAAGGGGTTGGCTGTGTTAAAAAAGAAAAAAGAACGTGCTTTAAGGGAAAAAAAGAGCCAAACCGGAAATAGAGGATAATATACTGCCCAAAGCGGCCAATATTCCCAATGGGTAAGTTTGTGCCATTTTAGTTTAAAAGAGCTCATCAGAATTGACTAATCAATTGACTGGTAATCATTTCTAACTTATTGGTCTCTTGCTTCAACAAATCAATATGTTTTAGAGCGACTCTCCTCTTTTCAAGAACTGCTTGAGTAACACTAAAGGTTTTCAAGCCTGTTTGCCTATCGATTATAAACCCGTTCTGCGAATCCTGATGATTGTTCGAATGAAAGTCAATGATAGACTTTGCATCTACCTCTGCTTTATTCATAAAACTGGAGAAAAGTTCTTCTCGCTTTTGAATTATCTCTTTGTCGTAAAGTGTGGCTGACGACCAGATATAAGCTTGGTCACTTTTTAGCGTTTTCAGGTGCTTGTTTTTCCCATCCCAACGTAATTCCACCAATTTTTCTTTCTCAAAAACCAAAACCGTAAACGGTTCAATTTTGATAAGGTCGATTTCTTTCAAATAATCTTGGGGATTATTGTGACTCACGATGTCTAAAACAACTAACCCTCTACTTTTGGCATAATTATCTTTGGGCACATGCTTTTCAAAAGCACCGTTTAATAAAATTACTACAGCCCCGCTTTCACTAATGGCAAACCATGTACCACCAGCTTTGGGATCTTTGGGAAAGACGATTCTTTTATTATTTACTATTTCTTTTTTTGGAAAAAATGCCGATGGTCTAGAAATATGTTCATCTCTGTTCGATGTAAAGACAAAGGTATTTCCTTTGGGAATGAAACTTACTGTACACATACCTTTCTGTACTGAATTGTAGAAGGCGCAACACCAAAAGAATCTGGCAGTTCTATATTGGTCATTGTCTTAATTCCAACCTTAATCAAAGCATGATGATGGATTACATGCTCTAAATTATACATTACTTCTCTGTAATAATTTGATGTAAGACAGATTTCTTCTTCACCCAACTCATAGCGAATTTGAAGCTCTTTATTAGGCTTCTCGAGGTTTTCTTGAATATTTTCTAGTAGCGTTACGGCATAACCAATCTCCTCTTCGATTCTTTTATTCCGTTCTCTTTTGTCATAGCAAACATCAGCTTCACCATAACCGTTAATCAAACATTGGTATAATTCTATAATATGTCTTGTATGCTGACCTATAGTTGCATGAGAAAGTGATTCACAAGGCTCTGCGTAGCAATCTTTCGAGAGCTGAGATAATATTTCTTTGAATTGCTCAATTGTTTGAATTGAGGAGTTAAACATAGCCTATTGTATTTTTAGTTGATGATGCTTTTTGTATAATAAAAATAAAAGATAGAAAGAAAAACCGAGGTAAAGTAAACCCAATATTAAATTACTGATTTGGGCATACTGTGTGTAATTATCCACAATTAATTTTCCTGCATAAATGAACACTAATAAACCTATTAAGGTACCAGCACCAATACCAAACATATAACCGATGAATGATACTGTATTGTCTTCAAGAATTTTCTTTGACTCCAAAACCTTGTTCCATGTTAACCAAAAAGGTATTTGTAATGGATTCAATGCACTAAGCAATAAACCCAGTAATATAGGGGACGTAATTTTAGGTAAAACTGATTTCGTTGGAGTTACATCATTAAAATGTAAAGCCGTTGTCAGACTAGAAAATGCCAAATATAATAGTAAGAAAAATGCCAGTGGAAATGCAATGTATATCCATTTACCCTCGAGCTTAACCTTTTGATTGCCCCAAAGGGTGAGGCGAACATAAGCCAGCTCAACAAAAATAGCTGCGAAAGCAAATAACAAAGCGTTGTTAATGCTTTGGGTAGCAGAAATATCAAAAGCAGTTATGTTTAGACTTCCTAGAGGTAATGCTCCAAGAAAACTAATTAAAAGACCGGCAACACAAACTTTCAAAATTTTAAACATAAACTACATTTCAAATCAAGAAGAAAGTTCTTAATTCTTGATTTTTTCCCAGTTCTTATCCGCCTTAATTTTTAGTACTTCTGGAGACTCATTGTTCCAAAGCGCCAAAGTATTTGTTTTGCCAGAATTATAAAACAGCAGTAATTCTCCATCTCGTATTTCAAAAGTCTCAGGGTTAACGGAAACCTTTTTACTTGAAACAGCAACAGCATATGCACAATAACCTCCATATTTGGGAAGATACTTTTTTGGATTACCCTTAAACTTTTCAAGATTCTCTTGACTTGAAAACTTGAACTTTACATTATCATATTCCGCGGTGTATTTCTCATCACCAACAGTAGCCTTATTATCAAAATAGGCAACTACATCATAGCCCTTAGCAACATAACCCTTCTTTGTATTATAATCTATAGATTGGGCAATACTGTTAAACCCAATTAAAAAAGCTACAACAACTATTCTACTCATCTTAATAAATTAAAGATTTTTTGTCTAATTTTTCAATTTGGCCAACATCAACGCGCATCACTTTCCAATCGCCAATTTCATCTGCCACACCAGAAATAATGGATGGTTGACCTATATATGGTAGTATGTCTTTATGAATAGGATTTCCTTTCAAATCAGTTAACAAAAAATAGTCTTCAATACCATTTTCATCACTTGAGACCAATACAGGTGGTACTCCACCCGAAATACAAAGAGAAGCACAACTTCTGTGAATTTTACCAAAACCGGGCTTCATTACCCCAAAATAGCATTTTGGGTCTATAATTTCCCCTTCAATTTTTAACTGCCCTAGTGAATTGGGCGAAAAATTTATTGAACTCCTACGATTACCGATACTCACTTTTTGACTATCATCAATTTCCAATAAGGTTTTACCATTATAGTAAATCAATTGACCTTCGATATTTAGATGTTTTCCGTTTAGGTTACCCTCTTTCTCTCGAAGGTCTTTTAAATAGGCATTTGGTCCAAATTTGCCAAAACCTAATAAGACCAAATCTTTAAATTCACTACCTGAAAGGGAAACACGGAGCATTGGATAAGGCGATTCATGGTAAATACCAGAAAGTTTAGTAGGATTACCAAAGTCGAAAGCACTGTTCACAGCTGATTTTTGAAAAAATCCGAACAAAAATGCTCCACCAGCAAGAATCAATAAGGATGCGATAACAAATTTTTTTAACGATTTTTTCGTTTTTGAACCAACCTCATCAACATAACCGATATAAAACTCGTCATTCTTCATAGCTAACAGGTAATTGGGGTTACTTCGGTACCTTCGGCAAATGCTTCTGGATTAATGTAAACCATATCATTCTCAATTTTTAATTCATAGGTTTTTACCTTTTCGGTAAATGGAGGTGGCGATTGCCCATTATGTGCCAAGTATTGATATCCGTGCCAAGGACAAGTAATACACCCATCAACAATTTTACCTTCTCCTAAAGGCCCTCCTTGATGTTTACAAACATTATGAACCGCAGAAAGTTTTCCTTCATTTTTAAAAATAGCCACACGCTCATTTTCTACGGTAAATATCTTAGCTCTACTTTCTTCAATCTCATTAGGGTGACAAACTTCTAACCAGCCATCTTTTTGAACAGCAATACATCTATCTACTTTTGATTCTTTAAAGGCCGTCTTAAGATGTAATCCGCAAATCACTACAAAACCAACCAACAATACACTAATAGTAAAAGGTGATGTTTCTTGTTGAAAAGCTCCTAAAGAAACATGCATAACTACTAATGCATAGGCCAAATAAACCATCATGTGTAGCCGTTTCCAGGTTTTTGCCGATAGATTGTGCAAAAAGAAATCGTGGCTTGTTGATGCCATCACGAATAAAATCAACAATGCTAAAAAGCCAAGTACTTGAAATGGAAAATTGGTCAATGATCCATAATCCATGTTCGAAGTAAAAATGGCATAAATAGGATTTACATTGCCAATTGCATGAAATTGAATAGTCGCAAACACACCGTGTATTAACGCTGCTAAAAACATACTGACCCCAAAATGCCTGCGATTATAGAGCAACGGCATAAACTGAGAATTCAATCTTGTTAGCGGGCCAATGACTAAAATGATATGCAGCATTAGAATCGCCAAAGACCCAAAAGCTCGAATAATTATAGTCTCTGCAGTCATTTCAGGATTGGTCACAAAACTCAATACAAAAAATATTACCAAATACATTACCATTGCTATGGCAATCCATTTATCGTAGACTTTCTTATGCTTATTCCAGAGTACTAGTTTATAATCGAGTCCCATTAAAATACAATTTTAAAAAGTTCTTCTTTCCTGATTCCATCTATAACCACTACTCCCTTAGTTGATTCAGAAATCGAAAATTCATATTTTCCTGTTCCTCTTAACTGCCCTAATAACCTTCCTGAATATCCCTGAGCATCTAATTCATAAACCAGAGGAGAAGGACTCTGAAATGGTTGTTTTAGTTCTATTTGTACTACATTACTTTTTAACGCAGCCGTGAGCTGTTCGGTATTGACACTTCCAGATGTTGAAGGAAAATTTAAATCTTTCAGTGCCATAGTCAGCAGTATTGGTATTACTAGTACTATGACCAACCATATATACTTATGGGATTTTCTTTGACTTGAAATCATCTTGTTCTTGATTTAAGAAGTTTTCCCATTAAAAAAGGCCATGTAGCGATTGTCCCTGGAAGTAATAACAACCGAACTTTCTTTTTACTTTCTTTTAATAGGGGGTCTATTTTAACTGCTCCTGCAAAAACAAAATACAGTCCAAAAAGTAACCCAATACTAAAGTAAATACCTAATACCGCTAAAAAAATAGAAATAATTATCTGCATCTTAAATAAGGTTTACATCGGTCATTATTTCTAGTATTGCAGCACCATCTTGTTCAAACATATTCTTCATTTCTTTTTCTAAATCATCCTGATTTTCAACACGTTTGCCCCAAGCACCACATGAACTTGCAAATTCTGCAAAATTAGGATTAGAAAGTGACGTTTTCCAAACATCAAACTCGCCGGCCCTTTGTTCTTTGGAAATTTTACCTAGTTCATGATTATTCAAAACAATTAACTTTACAGGCATATTGTATTTAACAAGGGTAGTTATTTCTGCCAAGTATTGACATAAACCCCCATCACCGGCAACTGCGATGACCGGTCTTGAATTACCAACCGCCGACCATGCCCCAATGGCTGCTGGTAAGGCAAAACCAATAGACCCTAGATAACCTGACATTAAAAAATCTTGATTTGTAGGTTCAAAATATCGTCCAAAAGAATAGGCATTATTACCAACATCTACGCACATAACAGCATTCTCAGGAGTTAACTTATTCATTGTTTCAAAAACAGCAATTGAACTAATTCCCTTATCTGAAGTTTCTAAAAGGCGTTTTGCTTTTTCTTCCTTCCATATCTTCCATCTCGCTGCAATTTCCTCGGTTTGATTCAGTGTATTTACTTTTCCTTTTAGTTCCCTATTAAAAATCTCAAGAGTTCTTGAAATTTCGCCCCAAACGGCTACCTCAACCTTATGGAACTTGCTTAAGGCCATTGGGTCAAAATCAATTTGAATTATTGGTTTTTTGGGTGTTATGCCCGTATGGTTTGAAAAAGAGGCACCAAATACTAATAACAAATCAGCTTCGTTCATAAACCAAGAAGCAATTGGGGTTCCGCTGCGCCCTAGAACACCACCACCTAAAGGATGACTGTCTGCAATAAGTCCTTTTCCCTTAAAGGTAGTAACTACTGCCGCATTTAAACTTTCAGCAAATTTTACAACTTCTTTTTTATGCGCCCTAGCCCCGTGCCCCATGATGATTACCGGACGTTTCGATTTTTTGATTAATTCAATCGCATCATTTACCGCATCCTTTGGCGGTGCAATCTCCATCTGGGTAATTCTCTTATCTGGAGTTTGGGCAATAGCATTGGGCTTCGCCAATTTCTCTTGTACCTCATCGGGAAAAGTTAAATGCGAAACATCACGTTTTAGAATGGCACTTTTCACTGCTAAAGACATTAATTCTGCATGTTTACTATCGCTTTGTACCCTTTGATTAAATTCAGCTACGGTACTAAAACCTCTAACCAAATCTACCTCCTGAAAATTACCGGTTCCAACCACTTGTGTGGCAACCTGACCGGTAAGTGCTAAAAGTGGGGCTCTATCGACCTTAGCATCCCACATACCGGTGTACATATTAGTTGCTCCGGGGCCAGCAATTGAAAAACAAGCTGCAGGTTTGCCAGTCAATTTACCATAAGCTGAGGCAGCAAAAGCTGCAGCACCTTCATGACGTATACCATAAAAGCTTAAGTTTCCTTTTTGTTCTTGGCGTTTCATAGCATCGGCAAAACCCAAATTAGAATGCCCCACCATACCAAATACTTTTGTTACTCCCCAATTGACCATAGTTTCTACCATAATATCAGAAACTGTGGCTTGATGGTCTGCTTCCTCTTCAACCCCAACATATATTGCATTATTTTCTTCCTTAACTTCAAAAGTTTCTATACCATCATCAAAACCTCCTGGTGAATTTCCTGTGCAAGGATGATAGTCCCACCCGTGCCATGGACAACGTAGCATTCCATTTTCAATAGTACCTTCTCCTAAAGGACCCCCTTGATGAGGACATTTATTATCTAAAGCAGAAAATTTACCTTCAAAATGGGTGAGACAAATGCCTTTATGGGCAGCAGTTACCGTTTTAACGCGACCTTCTGGAAGTTCGCTCTTATTATTTAGTACTTTATGCCAAATGATTTTCTTTTTCTGCATGTGATTAATACTTATTTACTAGTTATGCTGTTTAGAACCACCTTTTTTAGCCAGAGAAAAATTCAACAATGCGCCTGCTGTAAAAAAGTGATCTTCTAAGGTACTTATTACATATTTATACTCTGTAAAAAAGAGAATTCTTCCTACGGTGTAATGAAATCCAGCACCAATATTTAATCCGAAAGAATTTTCTGAAAATTTTTCTTCTTCAAAACCTTGGTTTTCTATTTTAGTTTCAATAGTGTAATTAATTCCTGTTAATGGATAAAACCCTAGACCTTTATTTAAATCAATGATGTAATGAAGGTTTGCATTTGCTTCAAATAGGGACACTTCATTATCCTCATGAGATTTTCTAAAATACGAGATTTCAGGACCAAAACAATACGTATGATCTATGCCATAATATACCCTGGCATTTATTCCTGTGGTTTCTAAATTACTCGAATAAGTGGCTGCAACTCCTGGCAAAAGAAACGGAGGCTCCATTTGCGCCCTTAGCTCAGATGTAATCACAAAAAAAATTAGAACAAATGCTATTTTAAATTTTAACCCCTGCATAATTAATACCTGTTAAATGGTGCATATCCCTATCAAAAGTTGATAAATCATTAGGGTTAAATTTTGAAACATCATCATAACCGCAAGAACGTGCTACTACCTTTATTAAATCGTTTGTAGCACTAAAAAAATTATATAATTGTTTTGCAGAAGAATCAATAATCAGCCTGTTACGCAAAGATTCTTTTTGGGTGGCAATGCCTACTGGGCAATTATTAGAACCACAAGCTCGCATCCCTAAACAGCCTATGGCCTGTAAAGCAGAATTAGAAACCGCAATAGCATCAGCACCCATCATCAAGGCCTTAGCGAAATCTTCTGCTATTCTTAAACCACCTGTAATTATTAAAGTTACATCTTTAGCACCAACCTTGTCCAAATATTTTCTTGCTCTCGCTAGAGCAGGTATTGTGGGCACATTAATATTATCTCTAAGAATAGTAGGTGCAGAACCTGTGCCTCCACCTCTACCGTCTAAAATGATATAATCAACGCCAACGTCTAATGCAAATTGAATATCTTTTTCGATATGACTGGCGGCTATTTTAAAACCAATAGGAATACCAGCTGTAAGCTTCCTTACCTTTTTAGCAAAGTTTTTAAAATCTTCTACTCCGTGAAAATGTGCAAAAGTAGCAGGACTAATTGCGGTCTCTCCTTCATTTAATCCGCGAACTTCCGCAATCTCCTTACTCACTTTACTACCAGGCAAATGACCTCCAGTACCTGTTTTTGCCCCCTGCCCTCCTTTAAAGTGGAAAGCTTGTACATTATCCAATTTATCCCAGCTGAAGCCGAATTGCGCTGATGCTAATTCATAAAAATATTTTGAATTATTTTTTTGTTCTTCGGGCAGCATTCCTCCTTCCCCAGAACATATTCCAGTTCCAGCCATTTCGGCCCCTTTTGACAAAGCGATTTTAGCTTCGCGTGATAAGGCGCCAAAACTCATATCACTAACAAAAATTGGAATATCTAACGCTAAAGGTTTCTTTGCTTTTGGGCCAATGGTAACTTTAGTCACAACCTCTTCATCATCTAATAATGGTCTAGAAGCTAATTGTGCTGGAAGAAATTGAATATCGCTCCATTTGGGGAGCGTATTTCTATCAACTCCCATAGAAGCAGAAAAACCATGATGTCCAAGGTTTTTTAATCCATTTACTGCCAATTCTTTAATATACCCTGTATATGGTTCGGTCTCTTCTGGGTGGGTATCTGCATAAGTACCTAAATAGGCATCTCTATCAAAAGGCTGCGGATGATTAGTTTCAAAAGCAGTAATCTCATTTTCATCTACTTGAAGCGAATCTCCTTCAATATATTCTTGAAATTTATGAAGTTGCTCATCATTATTATATTCACTTATTCCAGTATCATAGCGATAATCCCAACCATGAACACCACAAATTAAATTATGACCATCAATATGACCATCAGCTAATAAAGCTCCTCTATGATGACACCTTCCATAAAGAACCGAAATACCGGTCTCATGTTTTATAATAACTAAATCTGTGTTTTTAACTAGTGCGTACTTAGGTACCTTTTGTTGAAGTTCTGAAATCTTTGTGATTTCAATACGTTTTTGTGCCATAGAATAGGTTGTTATCTCAATTAGATTGAAAGTAAGAGAATATCTTTACCACAGTAATTTAAGGTAAATAAATGAAAAGAAATGCCCAGGAGTTGGCGAATGTAATTTCAGTTGAAATATAAATTACTTTATTAAGGTTTTGCAAAACCTATTGGTAGCTATTACTAAGTTTTTATAACTATTCTTCATAGCAACTTCTAAACTTTCTGTTTCATTAGAAACTGCGGCAATATAGCTTAAACCTGTCATTTCATGATCTTTTGGACTAAATTCTACAGAACCGCATAGCGCTGCAACAGGAATACCTTTTCTTTTTGCAGAAGTTAATACCCCAGCGATTGTTTTTCCAGAAAGGGTTTGTAAATCTAACTTACCTTCACCTGTTATAATCCAATCTGCATCTTTAATAGCATTATCAAAATCAGCAATTTCTTTAATCAACTCAATTCCTGATTTTAGTTCTGCATTTAAAAAAGCTATAGCTCCGCCTCCCAAACCTCCGGCAGCACCAGAACCTTTTATATTTTGAACATCTATTTCTAAATCAGACTTTATAACTCTTGCCAAATTTTTGAGTCCTGCATCTAATAACTGAACTTCTGTTGAATTAACTCCTTTCTGCGGGCCATATACATGAGCAGCTCCATTAGGCCCATAAAAAGGATTGGAAACATCACAGGCAACATTCACTCTTACACCATCTAACCTTTTATGAACTGAAGCTTTTCTAATAGTAGCTACTATATCCAAGTTGCTTCCTATTGGTTTTAATATATTACCATCACTATCTAAAAAATCGTACCCTAAAGCCGATGCCATTCCTATACCTCCATCATTAGTTGCACTCCCACCAATACCTAAAATAATTTCTTTGACTCCATTATTCAAGGCATCAACAATAAGTTCTCCAGTACCAATTGTAGTAGTATGCATACAATTCATTTCGCTCCTTTGGAGCAACTTGTACCCAGAAGCTTCAGACATTTCAATAAAGGCAGTCTTTTTATCACTTGAAAGTAAATAAGAAGATCGTATTTGTCTAAACAGCGGGTCTGAGACTTTTAAGGTAATTAAGTCTGCATTCAAATATTCTTTAACTACTTCAATAGTACCATCGCCCCCATCTGCTAAAGGCAATTTCATAATATCTGCTTTTGGAAAAACCTCTTTAACACCTTCGGCAACAGCGTTACAAAATTCTAGCCCAGTTAACGAGCCTTTGTATTTATCAGGAGCTAGTACAAATTTCATTTTTATACTTAAATAAGTGTATCAAAAATAGTAATAGACTTATTACCTGAACTGGATTTATTTATTTATCTATTATCTATAGCTAAGGGCAATTTGAGCTAGTTGACCAACAATCTTTACAGAATCCTTCATTGTTAATTTTGAGCCGTCAGCATGAATCCATCTCTTTAGAGGTTGTTCACAAATTATTTTTTTGGCTTGAGCTTTTCCATAAAATTTTCTCATCCGCATAAATATCTCAACATCAAATAACCATTTGGTAATAAATGGCTTTTGAAACATTGTATTCGCAATATCTCTATCCATTATTTTGGCTCCACATTGTGTGTCTTTAAAAGGCATTCCTAATATGGTTTGGATAATAAAATTTACGGTCATGCTAATTATTTTACGAGCAGATTCTTTTGTAATATCAGCTCCCATACGCGAAATTCTAGAACCACTTACAATCTTAAAATCAGAATTTTCAATAGTACTGACCAAATCGTCAAAATCTCTAAAATCAGTAGATAAATCTGCATCCAAAAATCCAATATAATTAAACTGTGGGTCTTTGGTTAAATGTAAAATACCTTGTCTCACGGCCTCTGCCTTACCTCCATTTTTCTTACAGTCATAAATACTGATGTTAGACTCATTCCCTTTTCTTAGTTCTTTAAGTACTTCTAATGTATTATCTGTACTCCCATCGTTTGCAAAACATAAATGATATCCTAGATTTTTATGCGCAAAAGCCTTAAATTCATCACTTAATAAACGTGTCTCTTCATTATAGCAAGGAATAACTACCCCAATACAATTTTTTTGTATCATTCTAGTATCCGGTGTAGCATTATCGGCAAAATTCTTTACTATCGGAGCACCGATCTTTCTTTTTACACGTGCCGTAATTTCATCTAGACTTACTGGTTTTTTCAAGTAATCGTCTACACCCAAATTGAAATTCTCCATGATAACAGATTCGCTATTGTTACCTGATAGAACTAAAATTGGAGTATTCTTGTTCCTAAAAACTCTTATATATTTTACTACCTCCGTCCCAGTGCATTGAACCATTTTGTTTCCAGACATTTCGGGCATATTCATATCTAAAAGCACCAAATCTGGCAAAAAGGAATTATAAGCTCTTATTCCTTCTTCCACAGAACTGGCGGTCTTTACTGCATACCCAACTTCGGTAAGTCTCTTTTCAATAGACAAAAGAACTAATTGTTGGTCATCAATTGCTAAAATTTTCATTGGTTAAGAATTTAATATTTGGTTATTTCTAAATATTTCAAATCAAAAGTAGCTTCAGTGAGCCTCCAAATAGGATTCAAAATGATAGATTGCTTTTTTCTGTAGATGAATGGTCAAATGAAATCGATGACTGATTATTAGATACATACACAATATCTATACTTTTGTAATGTTATATTTTCTTACAATATGTTACCAATGCAAAAAACTAATGTTCTATTGGTTTTAGCTCTATTTATAGGGTTAGCCTTTCATGGTTCAAGTATTTTCTTCACCTTGGAGAGTACCTATGATGCATTGATTCATTTATTTTTTGCAGATCACTATGCGCAAAGTTGGTTTGAGCCCTGGGACTATAGATGGTATACCGGGTTCACAGTTCAAGGGTATCCTCCTTTGGCCCATCAATCCATTGCAATATTATCATTCATTGGCGGTCTTAAATTTGGTCTCTACACTGTTACCTTGATCGCTATAGTTCTATTCATAACAGGAGCATATCGCTTTGGCCTTTTAATTACCGGAAATCGTAAAATTGCAGGTTATACATCTATTCTAGCGGTCTTCTCATCAACATTTATAGAAACCCTACATTTATTTGGGCAACTACCCAGTATTGTAGGTCTGTCTGTTTTATTACATGCTCTACCAGAAATCTATTCTTGGATAAAAACTGGTCGTATTCGCTATTTAGCTACGAGTCTTTCATTAATAGCCGTCACCGTAACCTCTCATCATGTCACCCCAATTTTTGGTATGGTATTTTTCATATTTCCATTAATCGGGATGGTAATTATGGATGCTTCAAGAGATAAAGTAGAAAGTAATAAGGATATCTCCTTTAAAGTATTCTGGAGTCAATTTAAAAAATTGTTTTGGCGTATTATGCTTTTTGGAATAACATCGCTAACCTTAATCGTTTTCTGTATACTACCATATTGGATTAATTCAAAAAAAAATCCTATTACTCAAGTTCCAATACCACATGGTTCTAGAGATAACTTTCTAGAGGTTACTTCTTCTGGTTTGGTGTTTTTTCTAATTCCCTGGGGTATACTTTTATTTCTATTACCTTATATTTTCTATCGTTTCTATAGTAAACGTTACCTGTTTTTTGGTCTTTCTTTTACCATACTTGCTATTTTAGGTACTGGAGGAACCACCCCTATACCATTAAAATTATTAGGAGAAACCGCATTTAATATCTTGACTTTAGATCGTTTCACCTTATGGGCTACCATTATGGCATTACCCATTTTTGGCGAATTCGTTTATAGAATGGTGCAAGGCGATTTAAAAGCTACACTTCAGAAAAACTTGGGTGCGGTTTACCACCGCATTTTGGGAGGTTGTCTAGCATCAGGTATTTTATTGATGGTGATTTTTACCATGAGTCTCAACTATTTTAGACCTGCACAGCCTAAAAAAATTAAAGTATTACCTATTGTCAATTTTCTAAGTCAAGATTCTCATGACCAATGGCGCTATTTACCGCTTGGTTTTGGTGACCAGATGGCTTGGCTTTCTGCCCAAACAAATGCTATGACCGTTGATGGAAATTACCATTCTGCTAGAAGACTTCCTGAATTAACTACAAGGGCTATTGAACGTTTAGAGAATTCGAAATTTAGAGGAGTAGAAGGTATAGGTTCTCTGCAACAATTTTTAACAGTTCCCGAAAAGTATAATTTAAAATATGTCTTCTCTAACGACAAATTTTATGATCCTATATTGTTCTTTTCGGGCTGGCAACGTCTACAACAATTAGAGAATGGCATTATGGTGTGGGAAAAACTAAATGTACCACCCTTACCTAAAATTATTCCAAAAGACGATGTCTCTAAAGGTTTGAAAATAATGTGGGGTATTATTCCTTTACTTACTGTAATACTTGCATTCATTTTTAACATACAATACGTATGGTATAGAGTACTTAAAAATAGAAGATTACCTGAAGGACCTTTCTTGAAATATGCGATTAACTATACTATTTTCTCAAAGAGCCTCATACGAATTAATCATTTATGGGCATTAATTATGCTCTGTCTTTTTGGTTTTGGAATATATAAATCCTATTTAACCAGTGCCACACAATTTGCACCTACAAATGTAGTGATGTCTTATTACGATGCCTTGGATTTTAAAGAATTCAAAAGGGCATATTCTTACTTAAATCCTGACGCAGGCGTCAAACTTTCTCAATACATGTTAGAGGTTTCGGTAACCGATGGTATTTTAAGTTCTTACGCCAAGCTAAATGCCATTGATGTTCAGATTATAGAGCAAAACGACTCTTTAGCAAAGACTAAAGTTTCAACTTATTGGATAACACCTTTAGAAAAAATAAACAAAGTGTTTTATCATACAATTGTTAAAAAAGGAAGACGCTGGTACCTAGAACCTTCTAAACCAAAAAATGACCTTCCCCCTGATCAGCTTTTATCTTCAAATACAACTTCATTTTTTAACCAAGGTAGAAGACGTATTACTACACAACAAACGCATCATGAAGATGTTTTGAAACAACCAGTGCTTGAAGTACTACAGGCCAAACTTGTAAAACACCAAGGAAGTTATAGTATTATTGGCGAAGTTCAAAATGTTGATGACATTCCCGCAGATGTGGTAATTAAGGGAACCCTATATAATGACATGAATCATGAACTTGCAAATTATAGTGCAAAGTACCACATGAAACATAAGCTTATGCCTAAAGAAACCACAACATTCAAAATAGATTTTGAAGGTATCGCATGGTTATCTACAAAAGACACCATTCCACCTACTTTTGACCCAGATCAGTTTACCCCTGTTAGCTTAGCCGAACAACCGACCAAATTTAATTTGCAATGTGCAGGAAACACCGCCATAACCGATTTATACAAGCAAATCGCTGTCCAAGAACTGGAATTTACTCCAAATAAGATTTCAGGCACCCTCTTTAATGCTGGTATACAAGAAGTAACGATTCCGCAATTGCTATTTTCTTATTATGATAACCGCAAAGAATTAATTTGGGTAGACAATCATTTTTTAGAAGAAGGTGTTCGAATTCAACGTAAACAATTTTTCGAGTATGAGCCAGTTGATTTATCAGATATTGAAGTCATATTCAGTAGTTTAGAATACTGTTTTGTTAATGGTTTGCCAAATGCCTCTATTTCTGAAAAGGTATTTCCAAAAAGAGATTGGTCCCATAGCAAAGAACAATTACAAGCTTTTAAGGGAAAAACATACGAATTTATAAGAGTTCAAACCAATAGTTATATAGGTAATCCGAATTAATTTTGAAAAAGGTACTTTATATTTTAGTGATAATTTTCTTTTGTACATGTCAAAAGCAAGAGGTGGCGAATGCATTTTCCACTCCATCTTTCGAATTAATTAAAACTAAAGATATTTATGTGGCCGCTTCTCCTATTTCATTAAAATTTAAGGGCACGCAAATTGCATTCTTAAGTATAACAAATTCGCTTGGGAGCACTTTAATTAAACCAAAAATAAAAGAAGGCTTTTTAAATTTTGAATTCCCCAAGACCTTCACCACCAAATCTGGACTTTGCACCTGGAATCTAATCTACAATCAAAAAATATATAAGAAAGGAACACTTACAATAATACCCAATTTTCGAGATGGGGTTAAAATTGCGTCTTTTCTAGGTCCAAGAAGCATCTCAGCTGGTGGCACTGATTTCTCTATGTTCGTAGTTTCTCCTACTGATATTTATGATAATCCTGTATTAGACTCTACCATAATTAGCAACACCTATCAATTTGGCTCTTCTATTGAAGAAAGTGCGGTTAAAGTAAAAAATGGAATTAGTTGGCAAAATATATTTAGTCCGACCAAAACAGGTAGAATATTGATTACAGCATCCTATTTAGAACATAAAAGTAAGGAAATGACAACTATTGTCTACCCCGCACTGCCAGAAGAGTTTAAAATTTATTATACACGAAACCACCCCTATGCAGATGGCAACCAAGTTATTTCTTTTTCGACAGATATTATTCGAGACGAATTTCAGAACATTATAAGTGATGGCACTCTAGTAACCTTTTCAATAATTAATTCTAAAGGCATGAGGTTAGAAACTATGGGAACTACAATTAACGGTAAAGCTACAGGACAGTTATTACACCCCGACAAAGCTGAAAAGTGGATGGTGACGGCATACATTTTAGGAGCAGCCAAAAGCGAATCTATTAATTTGGAATTTAAACCTGCGGTTAAAGATTTTAATATCACCTTTAGCGAAGATGGAAGAAAAATAGCATTGGAGAATATTCAAAGCTTTATGGGCCAATATATACCCGATGGTTTAATTATAACTCTTCGTCTTTTAGATAAAAACGGTATAGTAATTACTACTAAAAAAACAAGTACACGTCTTGGGGAAGCCAAATTTGAGCTTCCGCTAGATTTCCATCCTAATGGCACATATGACCTATCCATTGAAACAGCAGGAATTTTTAAAAAGCAAAAACTAATCTTGAAATGAAAATGAACAGAAATCTTTATAGGACATTTCTTATTATATCATTTCTAGCGCTTATTGCTCTTCTTATCATTGGTATTAGTTCTATATGGTCTTATTTAAAAACCGGAGCTGAAAGAGGTGACATGCTTCACTTACCAAAGGAGATATCAGCCGAATACCTTCCAAAAGTGATTTGGGGGCCTTTAAAAAATGAGGGTAGGCCAATGGAAAAACAAACTTTAAATGAAATTGAACGTGATTACTTAAAAGCCTGGTTGGCAAAAAACAGTGCGCTGGCCAACAATAATCCATTACTACTAGCAGATTATTATACCGACAGTATTAAAGTAAAATTCTCCCAGCTATTAGATTTAAACAAAAAAAAAGACATTTATATAAAAACAACTACACTTTCGCATAATCCTCATTTAGAATTTTATAGCGCAGATGGAAAAATAGCAATTATTACAGATAAAAATGTATCACGTTACGAAGAGACCTTCAGCAACAATAATTTAATTTATAGACAGAAATCTACAGCTACCTATAAGGTTATTTTACTTTTAGAAGATGGGTTTTGGCGTATTCGGCATATCAGTCAGGTACCATCCTCTAACACAGATAAAAGTTCTAATATTCTTAAAACCGATGAATTATTGGGTATAATAGGAATCAATTACTATCCTGCAGAGCATGCATGGAATATGTTTGGAAATACCTTTGATGAGAAAACACTGCAAACCGATTTTAACCTCATCCAAAATATGGGGTTGAACACCATTCGTATATTCGTGCCTTATGACACTTTTGGCAAGGCCGAGGTAAGCACTGAAAAACTACAGCAATTAAGACACACTTTAGATATTGCTTTAGAGCATCAGCTAAAAGTTACCGTAACATTATTTGATTTTTATGGGGATTATAGTATAGCTAATTGGACACTAACTCATAGACATGCCGAACAAATTGTTTCTACCTTAAAAGGTCACGAGGCTCTGCAAGCTTGGGATATTAAAAATGAACCTGATTTAGATTTTGAGTCTAGAGGAAAACAAAAGGTGATTTCTTGGCTCTCCCAGATGATTTCAGAAATAAAGACTTGGGATTCTGAAACTCCAATAACAATTGGTTGGTCTTCACCAGAAAGCGCAAAAAACCTTTCAAGTCAAGTAGATTTTGTTTCCTTTCATTATTACCAAAATCCTCTAGATTTTTTAGATAGCTATACACAACTTAAAAAAGCCGTAGCCGAAAAAACAATTGTGTTACAGGAGTATGGGTTTTCCTCTTATGATGGTCTTTGGAATGCTTTTCTTGGGTCTGAAGAAAATCAAGCAGCCTATTATAAAGAAATGCAAGCCATATTGAACACCCATGAGATTCCCTATTTATTTTGGACGCTTCATGATTTTGAAACGGTCCCAAATTCTGTAGCAGGAAGATTACCTTGGCGAAAAACCAAACAAAAACATTTTGGAATTTTAGATGCCCAAGGCAAAGAAAAGAAAGCATACTCAAAAATAGTTAGTAAATGAAAAGGAGCGGCTAACCAGACCACTCCCTTTCCCTCTTAACCTAAACAAATTTCATTCTATGCTTTCTATTTTAATATCTATAATATTTATTTCGAATCCTTCTTCTTTTGACTTCTGAATTGCCTTAAAATAATCTACATATATTTGGGTAATGTCAGCCATAGGCAACGAACATGCAGCTTTATAATTTGATTTACCTAATGCTATTCTATGTGCATCATCCCTTAAAATTTTAACAATGGCATTTGCCAATGACTCTACCGATTTAGGATTAAAGAATTCTCCTCTATAACCTTCTTCACGAACTAGTACGCTCAAATCACCTAAATCTGGTAGAGCAACCGCTTTACCATAGCTGCCCGCCTGATGTAATACCCCTGAACTACCAGTTGTGGAAGTATAAGGAAAAACTACAACAGCACTTTGATTAAAAATAATCGGCACATCTTCTTCTGCTACATATCCTGTAAAACGTAACTGTTCTACATGTGCATATTTCTCTTGTATTTCATTTAAGTATCCTGGTGTATTAGGACTATCAGTACCTGCAATTACAATCTCTATATTTTCATTAGTGCGCTGGCGTATTAATTCAACAGCTTCAATTAAAATTTCTACTCGTTTGTAGGTTCCAAATTTACCAAAAGCCATTACTTGCTTTGGGCCATCACCTAATTTATAGTCTGGTGGGGGTGGGGTTTCAAAAGCACCATGTGGTATAAGAGCAATGTTTCTTGCTCCGTATTTATTTTCTAGAACTTTAACATACTTACTAATAGTCACTGCCAAAACATCAGAAGCTAAAACAAATTTTGTTAACGTAACACCAATAGAGTTATAGGTTTTTTGAAGCCACTTTTTATTAGTAATTCCTGCATTTTCTAAATCTACTTGTTCTAGAATATTATGTAAAAGAGAGATTGTTGGAATCCCTTTTAATTTACATAGTAACGGCAGCATTAATCCTAAAGCTGCGGGTATTTTCTTATCTCCAAATTTTAAGAATTGAAGGTTGAACAAAATACCATCTGGCTTTGTGTCTGTAATGACTTTATTAATTTTATATAGGTTGGTATAGTCATTAAAATTCCAACATTGTTTTACTATAATTTTACAACCTACTTCCTCAAAAGAAAGATTTTTCTCTTCTATAGTAACATCTGTAATTAAAATAATCTCCGTTATTTCTTTTTGTAGTCTAAAGTGCTTAACTAGGTGATAGCCATACTCTGTTAGTGTTACTTTACTTGGGGGGTACGCGGTTACAATTGCCAGTCTCATCTAGATTAAAATTTAAATTGGTTATAAGCTAAACTTGCTACACAAATATCCAGCAAACAAACCTACTTTTATAGATTTTCGCGGCGGCAAGTATATTTCTGTAGACGATTGGAATTTTTGCTTAGATGAGCTAAATTTTATATTATTTATACAGGACTTATATAGAATAAATTCAATATCCATTTATGACACCAAAACAAGCACCTAAGAATAGAAAATCTTCTGTTTACTTGTAAAAATGGTGTTTTCTACTTTACATATGTTTGTTTAGAAAATAGATTAATTGCGCCACCAACAAAGTAAGCATCGCCATAATCTGCACATAAACTACCATATCTAAGCTAGTATGAAAAAATACAATCATACCTATCTGGGAGAGTCCAAAAATACCTGATAACAATACTGGCACATATTTATCCAGAGATAAAAAGTAATAGGCAAAAATATTGGATATGGCGAAAAGCGAAGTAGCTAGTGCATATTTCCAAAGTAAGGGTGCCATGCTCATATATGCCTTTCCAAACATTATGTTAATTATAAAATGCGGAAAAAGAGAACATAGCAATACTATTGAGAGCGATAAAATACCAATATATCCAACATATCTGAATAAAATAGGAGCTGTTGCTTCTCCATCCTTTTGTTTTTGAACCACAGCTGGCAGCAATAACATTACGAACATCCAAGCTACAAAATAAACTACTCGTCCAATTAAAGCCAAAGAAGCGTACAATCCTGCATCTACTGCCTCAAAATAGTGTTTGACCAATAGAATATCACTATTGTTAATTATTATCTGGGTAAGTTCATAAAAAGCGGTCAATAATACGAATTTAAAAACCTGTTTTCGTTTTTCCTCAGAAAGGGTTATTGTTGTTATAATCGACTTCCATTTAAAATTAAAGGGCACCAATCCGAAAACAAAAGAAAGAACAATACCAAAAGCTACCAGAAAAGGCGGAGGTAAAGGCACTAACCATAATAAAACCAAAGTAAGTAAAAGTCTGCTCCACATCTCGGTTTGATAGGTGACTGACAGCTTATGAAACGCTTGGTTTCCTTGATATTTTCCTCTGTTAACAGACATTACAAAATACAAGGGAACACCTACCGCGAAAGTTTTGAACATAATATCTGATTCAGTTTGAAAGATGTTCATCAATACTTTTGAGCTGGCAAAAAACAGTACACCTATTATTATTCCAAAACTTAATGCCCAACGATACATTAATTGTTGAAATGCTTCCCAACTTTTGTCTGAAAATAAAACCGCAAACTTGGCCGTAGCTAATTGAAAAGTCATTCCTAAGAACGACAGTACTAGTAACAAAGTAATTAATAAAGCAGCATCGGCGAAAGCTGCTGGACCTAATAATCTCCCCAGCAATAGGTTATATAAATAGTTACCTCCATTAACAAGAAGTACGCTACCCATAAATAACTGCTCTGGGGAAATTTTTTTAGCAATTAGCTTAAATACGGTCATCACTTAAGATATAAGTAGTTTTCGTCTCATCCATTACAGATAAAATATTTTGGTTTTGTAAGCCAATTATAGACAGTATACTATTAGACTGCATTGTTTTTAGATATAATTTTCTTAACGCGTATGCAGCACATTTATCCATATTTGTCACACGTTCCAAGTTTAAGATAATGTGATTGTTGGGACTAATGAATCTGCTCATGTGCCTGTTAAGAATATTCGCATTACTACTATTCAATTCTCCATGTACGGAGAACATTCCTCTTGTTTCTGTGATTTGTAAAGCCATAATTTTGGTTTTTAAAAGGTTAAGTTTATAAGACTTTAAACGCAAATATCTAATAGATAGAAGGTTTAAATTATAGATTTAGGTGGAAGGCAATTTACTATAGACCAATGTGGGTTTTATTTCTATAAGCCACAGTGAATTATCTTAAACCGCCGTCTCTTCTTTCACTTTTTCTAGTTCGAACTTTAGGCCCTCATCCTTTGATAGTTGAATTGCCTTAAAATAATCGATATACATTTTAGTGATTTCAGACATTGGTAAAGAACAAGCCGCTTTATAATTGATTTTACCTAAAGAAATTCTGTAATCATCATTGGTAAGAATTTTTTCAATAGCAATAGCTAAAGACTCTGAATCTAAAGCATCAAAGAACTCTCCTGCATAACCTTCTTCTCTAACAAGAATACCAAGGTCTCCCAAATCTGGTAAAGCAACTGCATTGCCATAACTTCCAGCTTGATGCAAAACGCCTGAACTACCTGTGGTCGAAGTGTAAGGAAAAACAGTGACTGCACTTTCCATAAATATTTTTGCCACATCTATTTCTGCCACATAACCGGTAAATCGTATTTGCGGAATATGACTGTATTTTTCTTTTATTCCATCTAAATACCCAGGGGTATTTGGACTATCCGTTCCCGCGATAACAATTTCAATATTCTCTTTTGTTCGCTGTCTCACAATTTCTACAGCTTCTATTAAAATATCTACTTTCTTATAGGTGCCGAACTTACCAAATGCCATTACTTGTTTTGGTCCTTTTGGCAACTCAAAACTAGGTTCTGGAGGAATCTCAAAAGAACCATGTGGAATTAAGGCAATATTTCTTGCTCTATATTTATGCTCTAGCACCCTAACATATTTACTTATTGTAACGGCTAAAACATCCGACGCTAAGACAAATTTTGTTAAAGTGGTGCCTATAAAATTATAAGCCTTTTGAAGCCACTTATTCTTTGTAATTCCAGCATTCTCTAAATCTACTTGTTCTAAAATATTGTGTAAAAGCGAGATTGTCGGAATTCTCCTTAACTTACAGTAAGCAGGCAGAAGCAACCCCAGTGCAGCAGGAACTTTTTTATCTCCAAACTTTAAGAATTGTAAGTTGAGAAGTATAGCATCTGGGTTTATTTTAGAAATTGTTTTAGCTATCCTAAAAAAACTGGTATAGCTGTTAAAATCCCAGCAATTACTTACAATAATTCGACATCCATCTTCATCAAAATCTAAATCCTTTGGCTCATCCGTAAAATCAGATAATATATGAAGTTCTGTAATTTCTTTGTGA
Source organism: Croceitalea marina (assembly GCF_042684265.1). Lineage (NCBI taxonomy): Bacteria > Pseudomonadati > Bacteroidota > Flavobacteriia > Flavobacteriales > Flavobacteriaceae > Croceitalea > Croceitalea marina. The sequence continues at coordinate 93,366 of NZ_JBHULB010000016.1, forward strand.
AGTCGAAAATGCTTTACTAAATGGTAACCATATTCTGTAAGGGTTACTTTACTAGGCGGGTACGCCGTTACTATTGCTAATTTCATCTAGGTTAAGTTTTAAATTAGTTTAAATTTTTGCACATCAACTAAAATACTATTTGTAGACAACAGCAATCTTGGCTAGTTGACCTACAATTTTTATAGAATCTTTCATCGACAGTTTAGAACCGTCAGCATGAATCCATCTTTTAAGAGGTTGCTCACAAATATATTTTTGAACTTCTTGTTTGCCATAGTGCTTTCTCATTCTCATAAATATTTCTACATCAAATAGCCATTTTGTAATAAATGGTTTGTCAAATAACATTTTTACGATATCTCTTTCCAAAATCTTTGCTCCACATTGAGTATCGTTAAAAGGCATTTTTAAAATAGATCTAATAATAAGATTAATCGTCATGCTTATAATCTTACGAGCAGATTCTTTTGTGATATTTGCTCCCATTCTGCTCATCCTTGATCCACTAACAATTTTATATTCTGAATCTTCTAAAGTTTGCACTAATTCGTCGAAATCTCTAAAGTCTGTTGATAAATCGGCATCTAAGAATCCTATATAATCTAATTGAGAATCTTGCTCAAGATGCAACATACCCTGTCTTACCGCCTCTGCTTTACCTCCGTTTTTTTTGCAATTATAAACACTTATATTATTTTGATTACCGGCTCTTAGCTCTTCCAGCACTTCTAGAGTATTATCTGTACTTCCATCGTTAACAAAGCATAAATGATAGCCCAAATTCTTATGTGCAAAATCTTTAAATTCTTTGCTGGACAGCCTTTCTTCCTCATTGTAACAAGGGATAACGACACCCACACAGTGTTTTTGAAGCATTCGAGCATCTGCATCTATACTAATATGTTGCAGTTTAGGACTACCGATCAATCTCTTAATTCTCGCGACCATCTCGTTCAAACTCACTGGTTTCTTCATGTAATCATCTACACCTAATTCAAAACCCTTCATTATAATATCCTCATCGGTATTTCCAGACATAACCAATATTGGTGTTTTTTTCTTCTCCATTGCTCTTATACGCTCGACAACATCCAACCCATTCATATCGGGCATATTAATATCGACTAAGACCAAGTCTGGTTCAAAAGATGAAAAAATAGTAAGCCCATCTTTGCCAGTATCAGCCTTCATTACCGTATAACCAAGTTCTTGCAATCTTTTTTCCACTGATAAAAGAATTAGGGTCTGGTCGTCTATTGTTAGGATTTTCATTTTTTCTTGTTTAGATTACGACAAGTTGCAGTCTATTCTAAATGTTATCAAAATAATTTATAAGATTATTCTTACTTTTAAACGTCTTTTTTCTCAGTTATTGTATTAAACAATGGTTCTTCGTCCAAATGCGCTAAAATCTTGAGAAATTCCTTCCCTTGGCTTACTATTTCATATTAATAACCTAACAATTATCCGAAAAAGTTCAAGAGCTATAGACCAAACAAGTTGTTCTGTAGACCAATGATCAAAAGCTTATGGTGTATACCTCTACGTTCGTCCTAACTTTACTATTAATAATGAACCAATAAAAATTAAGTATTCACGTTATTTATCTGTAGTTATTTACCTACATAAAATGAAACAACTAATTATTCTATCCATTTGCTTCTTCTATTCTCTTTCTCTAACGGCACAAAACACCATGAAAGAGGGGTTTAATCTTTTAGAATTAGGAAGTTTTGATAAGGCAGAAGTATTTTTCTTAGACTTTTTAAAAGATAACCCCGGAAATAAGACTGCCCAAATTTGTTATGCCCGTGCAGTAGGTTTAAGCGGTGAACCAAAAAAAGCTACGCAACTTTTTAAAGAACTACTACAAAGTTATCCAAACGACTTTGAAGTACGTATTAATTATAATGAATCCTTTTTATGGGCAAAACAATACCTAACCGCAAAACCATTATATGCAAAAATGGTTGAAGATTATCCGACCAACTTCGCCGCAGTTTTGGGTTACGCAAATACATTAAGTAATCTTAAAGAATACAACTCCGCATTAAAGTGGGTAGAAAAGGCTTTGGAATTAGATTCAAATAATAGAAGCGCCATGACCACGCGTAAATATATACGCCTAGGTTATGCTAACCAGTTTATTAACGAGCAAAGCTACATTAGGGGAGAACAATTGTTACAAGAAGTTTTTACAGATTTCCCTGAAGATAAAGATGCTCTTTTAAATTTAGCCAACCTTTACCTAATTATAAAAGAAGTTGAGAAGGCAAAAAACACCTATAAAAGATTTGCTACAACTTCAAAAGACTCTATCACAGCGCTTAACGGAATTGCATTGGCAGAACACCTTGATGAAAATAATAAAGAAGCACTTATAACGGCTAAAAAAGCTAAAAAAAATGTAATTCGCTTTAAGGATGTAGAATTAATAGAACAAACATATGACAGGTATACACAAGCACTTATATGGAATGCTAAGTACAAAAAAGCTAAATACCTAATTGATAGTTTAGAAAACCACAATCCTAATCGAAATTGGATTTTTTCGTTAAAGGCTACTTTGGGGTTATATACCGGCAGAGCTAAAACAGCCATTAAAAATTATGAAGCCATTTTACAAAAAGACAGTGCATCTTTTGATGGCAATCTTGGAAAAGCAAATGCTTTATTTGCTGCTGATAAAATTGTACCAGCATATCAAGCGGCATTTAGAACACTTGAAGTTTATGAAAATCAAAAAGACGCCCTTAGTTTTGTAGAGAAACTTAATTCAAGTTATACCCCTTATATTGAAGAGCATGCTGGCTTTACATTTGATAATGGAAACAACAAGGCTTTTTTCTCTAATACTAATATAAACCTTTCATTATCTACAAGATTTAAGACTACAATTTCTTATTTATACCGCACAACAGAAAACACGGTAACCGGAAACAAAGCAAATTCTCATGTACTTCTTGCCGGAATGGAATATAAGTTTTTCCCAAAGACAGTCTTGAAAACTGTTCTTGGCTTAAATAATTCTAAGTTTATAGAAGATGCTTACACGCAACCTGTTCTTGACATACAGTTTCTATTGCAGCCTTTCGCCCTACAAAACCTTAGTTTGAGCTACCAGCGTGAAGTTCAAAACTTTAATGCCGACCTCATTGAACGTGAAATTGTACAAAATCATTATGGATTTACATATAATTTGGGAACTACTTTTGACCTTGGTTGGTACACTCAATTAATGTATACGGAACAAAGTGATGCAAATACCCGAAAACTAATGTTTAGTTCATTATACTACAAGCTATTGAAAAAGCCTAATCTAAAAATTGGTATAAACTATCAATACCTGTCTTTTAAAGAGCAGGTGCCCGACATCTATTTTAGTCCAGAAAAGTACCAGGCATTTGAGTTTTTTGCAGATATAAGAGGTAATATTTCAGAGAAAACAACATATATGCTTAGTGCTGCAACAGGATTTCAAAAAGTGGAGCAAGACTCCAAAACCGCCATTTTTAGAAGTGAAGCAGGTGTACAATACCAGCTCTCTAAACGCTTTAGCACTAACATCTATGGTAAGTATAGTAATATAGCCTCAGCGACCGCCGTTGGTTTTGAATTTACCGAAATTGGAATTAAGCTAAAGTGGCTATTGACCAAAAAACCATTATTCTACAAAAAGTTAAGGCAATAAGAATCTTGTATACACTGTAGAAACAAGTTTTGTTATCCTCAGTGTTAGAGTAAGTTCAGTCGCCGCATAAGTTCTGGCCTATTAGAACGGCTAATGGGTATAACACTCTTTTCTATTAATACACTATTGTCTTCTATATCTATAATTTTTGTAAAATTAATAATGTAAGACCGATGTATTTGAAGAAAAGTATTCTCTGGCAGTTTTTCTTTTATTTTTTTAAGGGTGGTGTGAACTCTATAATCTTGTTTTGTAGTTTTAACTTCAATATAATCACCTTTAGCCTCAACTACCAATATATCGTTCAATTTAAGCTTAATTAGCCTCCTATCTATATTAATATACAAGTCTTCACCAACATCTTCTTGATTAGCTTTAGTAGTATTTTTTGAATTAGTCACAAACGAAGTGTTTTCAACTTTTTGAATACATTTTTCAAAACGTACCTGTGTAATAGGTTTTACCAAATAGTCTATAATAGCCTCATACTCATAAGCAGCAATTGCAAATTCTGTATCTGAAGTTGTCATTACGATTTTCGGTGGATTTTTTAAAGTCTGTACAAAATCTACTCCACTAAAACCTGGCATATGAATATCTAAAAAGATAAGGTCTACATCATACTGGTTCAAAAATTTTATTGCTTCAATGGCATTATCAAACTCTCCAATTATGTCTAAGGTTGAAACTTTTGAGCAAAGCTGTTTGACAATAGCTCTTGCCGCTACCTCATCGTCTATGATAATGCATTTCATACTAGATTGTTTTTAAATAGTCTTCTATGGTATTCAAAATTTCCCTAAAACGCTTATCCTTTTGTGGTCTACTTTTTTTCAGCTCCTCTTCATAAGCCACAGCAAAGGTATAAGACTCTGTCATACTAAGTATATTAAATTTATGCTTTAGTTTATGAACTATTTGAGCAGCATCTATCAGCTGACTTTTCTCTATACAATTTACATATTCTTGTTGTTCCAATGGAAATTCATCCTTTAAAATTCCAATAAATTTATTTTCAAAAGCAAGGTCATCGCCTGCAAGTTCTTGCACGTAAAATAAATTAGGCTTTTCTAGCATACTCATTTTTTTATGGTGAAATAAAATGTTGTACCCCTATCTAACTCGCTTTCTAACCATATCTTCCCCTTGTATAGCTCAACTATTTTTTTAACAATTGCCAAACCAATTCCGGTTGTTTTCGAGTCATTTTCAAGTTTTTTAAACATTTTAAAAATAGCCGATTGGTATTTAGAATCAATTCCTTTTCCGTTATCGGTAATCTTAAATTTCCAATATTCTTTTTCTTCTTCCGCACTAATACAAATTCTACCATGTTCACGGTGTTCAGTAGCAGTTATAGCATTTGTCATTAAATTCATGAAGAGTTGTTGTAGAACTTCCTTTTCTAAATGCAAAATAGGTAAGTTTTCTTCTAAAATTATCTCAACATTTTCTGGCACATAAACTATCTGCGATATTTCTTCTAGTAAATCTTTTAAATTAAATGTAGTGCGTTTTTCTGATGTTTGACCTAAACTAGCATGACTTAAAATCCCGTCAATGAGTTTATCCATTTTTTCTAAATTCTCGGATACCAATGCAAAGTTTTCTTTGCTAGAATCAGAAAAATTTTGCTCTTCCGATTCTAAAATCCAACTCATTAAGGTGTTAATATTTCTAATTGGTGACTTCAAATCATGCGAAACTGCATGGGCATAGTTATTCAAAGATTGATTTTGATCTTCTAAATCTTTCAACAATTTATCCTTTTCTAAAGAAATTTCTGATACTTTCTTCGCCAGACTACTTATGTATTTTGCGCTGTTCTCGGCGTCAAAATCGGTTTTATCTATTTTTCCAAAAATTTCATCTTTCTTAAAATTTTCGGTCAAACTACTAATTGCTTTCTCTAAGGAAACTAATATATTTTGTTGTCGCACTCCTTCTTCCCTCAACTTCACATTAGCCTCATATAATTCTTCCGAACTAATAGCTGTTGCTCGTTGCATCATTGTAAGTTTCTCATCATAATTTTCATAAGACATAGCAATAGCCTCTAAAAAATTTGAAAATGTAGAATCTTTCAAGAGCTCAGTTGAGCTATATTTCCTAATTTGTCGTAGCAACAATCGATGCATTATTCACTAAATAAGGTTAATGTCATTGTCTGATTATGTAATCTACATGTTTTATTTTCACTAAATGGGGCCATTTCACCATAAGAATAGAATCCACATATAAAAGAATCCTTACCCACAACAGATTTTACTTCTTCAATCTCTTCCTCGGTACGTTGATCCATTACCAATTTTCTACCAATACAACTTACCAAAAGTGACAATTCTGGTTTTGTTTTTCGGTTTTCCATGGCTAGTTTTGCTGCCTTATTCGCTCCATTTGCAATATCATCTACCGAAGACATCATCAATTGTACTTTTGATCCTTCAGGGACATCACCAGCCAAAACCATCGAATTATCATGATGATTTATATTTAGAATGGTACGTACTATAGGTTCCTCATCTACTTTTGTTTTAACACTTAGAGGATATAATAAAGCAGACTCTGGCAAGTCTTTTGCTTTCTCCCCTAGATAATTTTTATACAGGTCCAATGCTGGTTTTCCATCCAACTCATATAAGACGTTATTGTTACTCTTGGTAATAATACGCTCAGGGCCAAACGGTGTCCATCCGCCATAATTAGCACTTGTGATTTCTAAGGCCTCACCATAAAAACCGATGGCTATAATTTCACCTTCTTTAGGATTTTCATTATAAGATGCAAGGGTACGTTCAAAACGAGCATCGTCTCCACAAAGTCCTCCAGATAATCCTGCACTTGCTCCCTTTTTCCTCTCAAAACCATTAATTAAGGCACTACCGTTTACTATACTTCCTTCAGAAACTACAAATACATGTTTTAAGTCTTTAGTTGGAAACTCTTCCATAAGTTTTTCTCCTAAAAGAGCATCATTATTATTATAATCATAAACGTTACTACATTTGATTATGAAAGAACTCCTTTCAAACTCTATGGCAGTAACTACCACAGAATCATTGTAAACAGCATCTTCTAATATTTCTCCAGAGGTACTACCAAATACGATATGGCCCGAGGGTACTATTTTCTTTATTTCTTTATATATATCATCTTCTTCCAACATATACCTGTTACCAAAAACAAGTAGTAGCGGATTCTTTAATTTTTTAAAAGGCTCCACATTCAAAAACTGTTCCCCTTTAATTTTAATGTCCTGTACTATTCTCATACCTTTATTTTATTGGATTCTGACACAATTCTTTTTTTAAAGTAAAATAAAACTGCGTCCCTTCACCCAACTCACTCTCAACCCATACTTCACCTTGGTAACGATCAACAATCTTTTTGACAATAGATAATCCGATACCAGTGGACCTTTCATTGTCTCCGATAGATTGAAAAATATCAAATATTTTTTTATGATATTTTTTTGGGATACCTACTCCGTTATCTTTTACTAAGAATTGATAGAAGGCCTTTTTTTCTTGGCATAAAACTTCTACAAGGCCATTTTCTTTTTCTATATGTACTACAGCATTACTAATTATATTTTGAAAAAGTTGATGCAATTTTGTTCTATCAGCATCTATAATTGGTAAAGGCGTAGGAATGCTTAAATCGACATGTTCTGGAATATAAATACTATCTTTTATTTCTGAAATCACCTCGTTTAGATTGACCGAAGTTGATATCAGTGCTGAATTATCTGCTGTCGAGTATTCTAAAATTCCATGAATAAGACGATCCATGGAAGCCACTTTTTCTTGCATTAAACCAAGATTCTCTTTTCCAGAATCATCCAATACATCATTGTAATCATCATATAACCAAGTTGCCAATGCACTAATACTTCGTAGGGGTGATTTTAAATCATGTGACACAATATGAGCATATTCTTGCAAGTTCTCATTGCTCTTTTCTAACTCGGTTAGGAGCTTTTCTTTTTGAAGTTCTAATTGTTTTTGGTTGGTAATATCTAGATGTATTCCTATAGAGCCAATAATACGTTTATTTTCATCATATCTGGGTGCACCACTAATTAACCAATGTCTTAACACTCCATTTTTATCTAAAACTTCAACCTCATAAGAATCTGAGACTCCAGAAATTCTTTCTGCATGTTTGTTTGCAATAATAGCTTTGTTCTGAACATTAAATACCTCAGCCGCCTTTTTACCTAATAGTTCTGATTCTTCAAAACCACTCATAGTGCATAAACTTTGATTTACTAGTTGTATGAAGTCATTATTATCTACCTCAACCAAACCTAAATTCATATTTGCTATGATACTTCTGTATTTATGCCTCTCTGCATTAATACGCTCTTCTGCCTCTAGTTCTTTAGTAATATCTTCTATAATGGCAACTTGGTAATCTTTATTGTCACTACCGCTTTTTAAGGTGTTTATTGTGATTTTGGCTGATACTATTTCACCATTTTTCTTAATATATTTTTTGATCATAGTAAATTGGTCCAATTCACCACTATCCATTTGTTCCATTAAATCATTTTGAGCCTTATCGAAATCATTACCAGAGTAAGTGTAATCTTTTATTAGCATCTCTTTTAGTTCGCTCTCAGAGTACCCCAGCATCTTAATAAAAGTTTTGTTTGCTTTAATAATTTTACCTTCGGAAGACAGTACAATGCCTAAAGGAGAATTCTCAACTATAATGTCTAGTTGTTTTTTTTGGTCTGCCAAAATCTGTTTGACTTCCATCTCATTTGTAATATCTCTTATAATGCCCTGGGCCGCAATTGGTTTTCGTTTTGAATCATAGACCAAACTTGCATTAATCTGAACCCATTTTTCTACTTTGTCAAGTAAAACAATTTTGGCTCTATAATTTTTTAATGTACCAACCTCAACCAGAGACGACAAAGATTCCGCAGTATATTGAATAAACTCTGGGTGAACCAATTCTCTTAGGTTTACTGATTTTTCAGTATAATCAAAACCAAGAAAATCTTTCGCAGAAGAGTTCATGTTCACAACATTAAATTCAAGGTCCATTATTACATAAGGGTCGATAATGTTTAGAAAAACACCATCCATCTCCGAAGTTTTCTCTGTCAACAGACTTTCTAACCTACTGTTAGACTCTCTCAAATGTTGTGTAACATCATAAAGCTGCTTAGACTTTTCTTCTAAAATTTTTTCAGCCTGCTGTCGTGCTCTTTTCTGGCGCTCTAATGCTTTTTTGAGTAAAATGACTTCTTTACTATCCATTTTGAATGACATCAAATTTAACCTCAGTACCATCTGCCTTTAGAAGTTCATAACTGACAGATGCAGAACCATTAAAATGTTCAAAGGCTTTCTCGATAAGTCCATGAGCTAAACGATATAATCCTCTCGAAGAATTATAAATCATTGAAATTGAAGTGTCCGTTTTCTCTAAAATTTTAAATGTTGGCAATTCTGCATCTGGATAGAGCTTTTTCACATGTACATGAATATGGTCTTCAATGGAGTATAAAAGACCTATAGGTGAATTATAGCTTTGAATTACTTCAGGATGCGCTTTACCTAAACTAGTAAATAAGTATAATCCGAAAGTATAGATTAAATCTCCTATTGGAATACCTACTTCACCGCTAAGACTGGTAATTAAAGAAACCATCTCATTAAAGTCATAAGTTCCCACAGAGGTATATATTCCGTCAGAAGATAAATCTGAGTTTTCTATGATAACATCAAGAGTCTCTAATCCGAACTCGGATTCAACCATTTCTAAAAATTCTGTAAAAACAATTCCTTTCATAAGATTAAATAACATATTAAAAGTAGGAAAAGTAATACGTATTCTATAAAAAATGTTGTGAAACGTTATTTTTTTCTAGCCTTTAACCAATTGGTTGATGTCCCAATATTCTAGAACCTTCTGTAGTTTAAGTTGGTAATCCTCGTATTTTAAGGGTTTAATAATATAACCTGCTACGCCAATTTGGTAGCATTTTAATAAATCTGCCCTATTCTCTGAAGTGGTAAGGATTATGGTTGGCAGGTATTGTAAGAACTCATCTTCTTTTAGAATTTGAAGAAATTCTGTACCACTCATGCGTGGCATATTTAAGTCTAAAAGAATGATATCAGGTAGTTTGGAGGAAGCACGTAAGATTTCTAATGCTTGCTCGCCATTTTTAGCTTTTGATAAATTATGCTTTAACTGAAGTTTTGTTAGTGTACGTTCTAACTTCATTACCTCAATTTCATCATCTTCTATTAATAAAATATTCATAATATATTTTCTTATTAAAAAATAAAATTCGTAAATAATTCTTTTTTTGAAGTATTTCTGTAGATGGTTGGTGCTTTAGTTTCGGTGAATAGCGATTAACTAAAGACGAAAGAATTTGAGTATATTAAACTAGTTTAGCACTAAAAGATTTCTATCTCAACTAAATCAAGAACAATGATAGTTTAAGTTTTCTTTCTTTGTTCCCTAAGAAATTGACAAGCACCACTTACAAATTCAAGCTAATCAATAAATTAATAGTGTAAATTCCAAAGGATTGACTCCGTATTTCCCTCAAAGCTCCGCTTTGAAAATAGAAAAGCCCCAATTACAAATTCAAGCTAATCAATAAATTAATAGTGTAAATTCCAAAGGATTGACTCCGTCTATCCCTACAAAGCTCCGCTTTGAAAATAGAAGAGCCCCAATTACAAATTCAAGCTAATCAATAAATTAATAGTGTAAATTCCAAAGGATTGACTCCGTCTTTCCCTCAAAGCTCCGCTTTGAAAATAGAAAAGCCCCACTAACAAATTCAAGCTAATCAATAAATTAATAGTGTAAATTCCAAAGGATTGACTCCGTCTTTCCCTCAAAGCTCCGCTTTGAAAATAGAAAAGCCCCACTAACAAATTCAAGCAAGCTTGATTTGTCGTGAAGCTTTTCTATTTATTCGTGACCACGGAGGGATTCAAACCCCCGACCGCTGGAGCCGAAATCCAGTGCTCTATTCAGCTGAGCTACGTGGCCTTTTTACCTATTAAGAACTTAGTTTATTTTTTACTATCGTAGAAATGGTTTTGCCATCAGCCTGACCAGCCAATTCTTTAGAAACAATGCCCATTACCTTACCCATATCTTGCATACCGGACGCACCGATACTATCAATTGTTTGCACCACAACTTTTTCAATTTCTTCTTCTGTAAGTTGCTCAGGTAAAAACTTTTCGATTACGGCAACTTGGGCTAATTCAGGCTCCGCTAAATCGCTGCGCCCTTGCTCGGTAAAAATAGCGGCACTATCCTTACGTTGTTTTACCAATTTTTGCACCAATTTCACTTCATCTTCCTCAGAAAGTTCTGCTCCTGCGCCTTTATCTGTCTGAGCCAATAAAATTGCGGATTTAATGGCACGTAACGATTCTAAAGCCACTGTATCTTTAGCTTTCATAGCGGCTTTCATCTCAGTCATTACCTTTTCTTGCAAACTCATCTTAAACTTATTTAGGGCAGCGAAGATAAAAAATAAACCCGAAAGTATGTTTCATCTTTCGGGTTTAAACGTTCCATTAAAATGGAAGCAAACTAAACACTACTAATCAACATTGTCATGTAAAAATGAGTTATTCGAACGTAATTGAATTTCATCATTACTATCTTCTCCTAAACTCATTCTAGACACTTTTTGTTCTTTTGGTGCGTCATCTAAATCAACACCTTGTCTCTTGTAAGCTGGCTGCTTTTCAATTTCATCGATACTGTTTCGATTGTTTTGAAACTTATAATTGAAATTCTTCAGCTTCTTTCTACGCTCGTCTGCCCTGTCTTTTAATAAATCGTTTATTGAACTATTAAAAGGATCTACTTGTTTTGAACTATCTCCTTCTGCGGAAGCTTCCGCCTTAATGGTCTTTTTTTCAAAAACCAATTCGTCTTCAACTAACTTAGGCTCATGAGTTTCAGCTACTGACCTAGCTCCTGTTAGCTTCGTCTCTAGCTCCATATATTCCTCAAGATTATAGCGTGTCTCTCCTTCCGTATTATAGTCTATCACCGGACTAACCTCTACATATTCATTGACATCGATATCTTTTACTTCTTCGCCTAAATCAAAGGTAATTGTGTTTTCTTTCTCGTCATCTTCGCCACTGTTGATAGGCATGTCGAAAGTTAAGGCGAATTGGTCTTCCTCCTCCTTGGCAGAAACTACCTCAGGGTCTACGACGTCAATATCGTTTAAAATATTTTTGGCTTCAATTATGATAAAATCGTCATCATGATTTTCAGCAATAGTCTCTTTAACTGGTTGTGCCACAACTTCCTCATAAAAGACATTAAAATTTCTGATGTAATTCGTAGTTTCAATTAGATCAGATTCGGGCATTTTAATTTCCGATTCTTCAACTTCTTCTACAAGTTGATGTTTGATAACCGGCTCTTCAAGAGAAACATTAATATCGAAATTTGGTTTTGTCTTTTCCGCAGTTAAATCGTGAACCGCCTTTTGTTCGTCTTCCAGTGTGTGAATAATACGTTTAGACTCCGTATTTACAATATCATCTTGTTGATCGCTTGCAAAACCTGTTGCAATAATAGTTACCGCTATTGCGTCTCCTAAGGCTTCATCTTCACCGATACCCATAATAATATTTGCACCATGACCCGCCTCTAACTGAATAAAATCATTGATTTCACCAATTTCGTCAATTGTAATTTCTTGACTACCAGAAACAATAAGCAACAATACGTTTTTGGCACCCGTAATCTTATTATCATTAAGCAATGGTGAATCTAAGGCCTTTGAAATAGCTTCATTCGCCCGGGCTGACCCAGAAGCGTTCGCAGAACCCATAATGGCCGTACCACTATCGGACAATACGGTTTTAGCATCTCTGAGGTCAATGTTTTGTGTGTAGTGATGTGTAATTACCTCGGCAATACCTTTCGCAGCTGTAGAAAGTACTTCATCAGCTTTTGAGAAACCAGCTTTATACCCTAAGTTTCCATAAATATCACGTAGCTTATTGTTATTAATAACAATTAAAGAATCAACATTATCACGCAACTTTTCAATACCCATTTGGGCTTGCTTACAACGAGGCATTCCTTCGAACTGAAAAGGAGTTGTTACAATACCTACAGTAAGCACACCCATTTCTTTTGCTGCTTTGGCAATAATCGGAGCGGCACCCGTACCAGTTCCTCCGCCCATACCTGCAGTAATAAATACCATTTTAGTCGTATGTTCTAGCATGCTTTTAATATCTTCCATGCTTTCCATTGCTGCCTGCTCGCCAACTTCTGGGTTTGCCCCTGCTCCTAAACCTTCGGTCAAGGACACCCCTAATTGAATCTTATTAGGTACAGGGCTGTTCTCTAAAGCCTGTGCATCTGTATTACAGATGATAAAATCGACTCCGTTGATACCGGCTTGAAACATATGGTTGATAGCATTGCTACCACCCCCGCCTACACCGATTACCTTTATCACATTGCTCTTGTTCTTGGGTAAATCAAAAGCGATATTGTCAAATTCGTTGCTTTTACTCATGGGTGCTCTATTTATTGATGATATTTTATTCTGCGTTATCTAAAAAGTCTTTCAGTTTTTCTGACCACTTGTCAAAAATCGACTTTCGTTCTTTCTGTAATGCATTCGTACTTCCTGAAACTGTTGTTTGTGCATTCTCTTCTACCAAAACACCTTCAAACTCTTGCTCTTGAGGCCCTAATTTTGGTGCAGTATTCTTTGAGCTGGTTTCCAATGCATTCATTAACAAACCAACAGCTGTAGCATATAATGGACTGGCAATTTCTTCATCGGAATCTCCAGCTAAATGTTCATTTGGATAGCCAATTCTAGTATCCATACCTGTAATGTACTCCACCAGCTGCTTTAAGTGTTTCAACTGACTTCCGCCTCCGGTAAGAACGATACCAGCTATTAATTTTTTCTTTTGTTCTTCGTGGCCGTAATTTTTGATTTCCACATAAACCTGCTCTACAATCTCAACAACCCTCGCGTGAATAATCTTCGAAAGGTTTTTTAATGTAATTTCTTTTGGCTCTCGACCTCTTAAACCTGGTATTGAAACAATCTCATTATCCTTATTCTCCCCTGGCCACGCAGACCCGAATTTCATCTTTAAAAGTTCGGCCTGTTTTTCTATTATTGAACAACCTTCTTTGATATCCTCTGTAATCACATTACCACCAAAAGGAATAACCGAGGTATGACGAATGATACCATCTTTGAAAATGGCCAAATCAGTTGTTCCGCCACCTATATCTATCAAGGCTACGCCTGCTTCTTTCTCCTCTTGGCTTAAAACAGCTTCTGCAGATGCTAGGGGTTCAAGGGTTATATTTGCTAAATCCAACCCAGCACTTTTGATACAACGACCAATATTTTTTATGGATGATACTTGACCAACTACTACGTGAAAGTTAGCTTCTAAACGGCCTCCATACATACCTATGGGCTGCTTAATCTCACTTTGGCCATCTACCTTATACTCTTGCGGCAGTACATGGATAATTTCTTCCCCTGGAAGCATTACCAACTTATAAACCTGATTACAGAGTTTATCCAAGTCTTCATCATTAATCACTTCTTCTGCGTTGGGTCGCGTGATGTAATCACTATGTTGTAAACTTCTAATGTGCTGACCTGCAATACCAACAACTACAGAACCTATTTTTAACCCCGCATTTACCTCGGCCTGTTCAACGGCTTGTTGAATTGAAGAAATGGTTTGTGTAATGTTATTTACTACCCCACGGTGAACACCTAAGCTTTTAGACCTACCAGTACCCAAAATCTCGATTTTACCGTACTCGTTTTCTCTTCCTATAATGGCTACAATTTTAGTTGTACCAATATCTAATCCAACTGAATAATTACCTTGTTCCATAATTTATATTTTGGTGCAAACCACTTGATTATCAAATTCTAAACTAACTACTGCGTACTTTGTCAATGTTTTATCCTTTGCTGCTTTTACATAAAAAGCCATAAAGTTTTTGAACTTTTCATCAAGATTCTCCACACCGCCCAAATTCACTACAAAATTTTCGACTCTTAGCTTTAACTGGTACTTATTTTCATCTTCTATATGAATACCAATTACATTTTTTCTAAGAAAATCATCCTCATTTACAAATTCTAAAATGACATAAGCGTCCTCAAGGGTTTTACCCGTAATTTTACCTGTGATGATAGGCACTCTTGCCGAATGATGCCTTGATAGCGGCATGCGATTTCCCGTATCATCTAAATAGAATTTAGAGATTCCCTCAACCCTTCCAATAGGTTTACGCTGAACAATTTTAGAAATAAGCTCCCCCTCAATTGAGAGATAGACTTGGGCACTTTTCACCATAGGATTAGACTTAATCACCGTCTCTATGGAGTTCAAAACTACTTGTTCTTTTGCCCTATTTTTTAAGCTTCCATAATTTTGTATTAACAATTTATTAACCGAATCTTCGGTCAGGTATAAATTGTTGTCTCCCAAAAACTTAATGTTGATATCATCTACTTTTTTCTGCTTACTTCTATGATCGGCAAAACCATAAAGGCCTCCAATTGCCAAAAGCAGACTTACAATTTTTATATAATTCCAATTAACTCGCATAAGTCAATTCTTTTTTTAATCTAGAAACCTCAAGACCAATATCACCCGCACCCATTGTCACCAAAACCTCGGGCTCGGTATTTGCAATGGCGGATACCAATTCTGACTTTTCTACTAATTTTTTATTTTGATTCTCTATTTTATCCAATAACCAAGAAGATGTTACCCCTTCTATAGGTTCTTCTCTTGCCGGATAGATATCCAACAACAAAATCGCATCAAACCTTGCCAAGCTTGAAGCAAAACCATCTACAAAATCTTGAGTTCTAGAATACAAATGTGGTTGAAAGACTACCGTTACTTTTTTATTAGGATGCATCTCTGAAACAGCCTGATGCACCGCTTCTATTTCAGTAGGATGATGAGCATAATCATCGATGAAAACAAAGTTATTTTCTTTGATTTGATACGAAAACCTTCGTTGCACACCCTTAAAAGATGCTAATGCCTCAGCTAGGCGGCGTGGCTGGGAAATGGCCTGCGCCGCCATTGCAAAAGCTGCTAATCCATTAAGCAAATTGTGCTTACCCGGTTTATTAAAACGAACATTCTTCAATATTTCTTCCGGGGTTTTCAAATCAAATATGTAGGTGCCATGTTCAATTACAATGTTTGTGATGCAATAATCAGATTCATCATCCAATCCGTATGTGATACCTTTTAGCGGTAATCCATTTCGGACCAATAACTTTCCATTAGGATTTAGCTTTTTAGCAAAATCATTGAAAGACTTTTTTATTTCCTCGTCAGAACCATAAATATCAAGATGGTCTGCATCCATTGAGGTAATGCAAGCGACATCTGGCGAAAGTTGCAGAAAAGAGCGATCATACTCATCGGCCTCAACCACGGAATACTCTGTTCCTTCTAAAACAAAATTGCTGTTGAAGTCTTCAGAAATACCTCCTAAAAATGCGACTAAAGGTGTTTGCGTTTCCTTAAGAAGATGTGCAAGGATACTAGATGTTGTTGTTTTACCATGTGTTCCGGCTACCGCAAAACAAAATGTATCCTTAGTTATAATTCCCAAAACTTCTGAACGCTTTTTTACCTGAAACCCATTTTCCATAAAAAAACATAGTTCTTTATGGCTATTTGGAACAGCAGGAGTGTAAATAACTAGAGTGTTTTCGATAGACTTAAAATCTTGCAAAATCAAATCAACACTGTCCTCAAGATGTATATCAATGCCTAATTCAATTAAATCATCAACCAGTGGCGTTTTGGTTTTATCATAACCGGCTACATTCTTATCAATAAACTTGAAATAACGTGCTAAAGCAGACATACCGATGCCTCCAATACCTATAAAATATACGTTATGTATGTCTTTCAAATTCATTTTTAATCTCTTATCCTATTTCAAAAAGCTCAAAAGTTAAAATCAAAACTTCCATTTAGATCTTGGCAAATGACTTACTTCTTCTCTTTTTTTATTAATCCTGTCACACATTTTCATGATGCCTTCAATTAAATCTGCAATATCACTGGTAGCGCTTGGCAAGGCCAGTTTGCTAATATTAACTGCTAAGTTTTTTTGCTCTTCTTTTGATGTAACTAGCCTTTTAAAAACCATTTCAAAATCAGCATCTAAATCTTTCTCCTCTATTAATAATGCGGCATCATCTTTTACTAGCGCTTCTGCATTTTTTGTTTGATGGTCTTCCGCCACATTAGGCGATGGTATAAAAACAGTTGGTTTGCCTACCAAACATAATTCCGATACAGAACCTGCACCTGCCCTAGAAATGATGATATCAGCTGCGGCATAGGCAAAATCCATTTTATTTAAAAAGGCTTTTACTTTTACATTTTCAGAATCATATTTTTTATATTCCTCGTAATAGAGTTTACCACATTGCCACAATACTTGAATACCCAATTCTTTGAAAAAATCGAGCTCTTTTTCTATTAATTGGTTGATACGCCTTGCACCCAAACTGCCCCCTAAAACCAATAGGATTGGTTGACTAGCTTGGAGTCCAAAAAAGGCAGATGCTTCATCCTTACCAACTTTAATGTCTATCAAATCAGAACGTACTGGGTTTCCTGTTTTTGCAACTACGGTTCCTTTCGGGAAAAAGCGTTCCATGTTATCATAAGCGACGCAAATAACTTTGGCGTTTTTGGCCAAAACTTTATTGGTTATACCCGCAAATGAGTTTTGTTCCTGTAAAACACATGGTACATTGGCACTTGCGGCCATTTTTAATAATGCGCCACTTGCAAACCCCCCAGTACCTATAGCAACATGAGGTTGAAACTGTTTTACTATTTTACGTGCTCTCAACAAACTACTTATCAATTTTAAAGGAAACAGTACGTTTTTTACTGTCAGCCTTCTTTGTATTCCGCTTATCCAAAGTCCTTCAATCTTATACCCAGCTTGAGGTACTTTTTCCATCTCCATTTTATCTTTTGCCCCAACAAACAAAAACTCAGCATCAGGATATCTTTGCTTTAATTCATTTGCTATCGCAATGGCAGGATAAATATGTCCGCCTGTTCCACCTCCAGAAAGTATGAACCTATAATTGCCCACTTAGAACTTCTAAAGGATTTGTATCATCAATTTCAGAGGACATAATTTCCTCTTGTTTTTTATCGCTTGCACTTAATACAATACCTATTGCCAAACAGGTCATCCAAATTGATGTGCCTCCCATACTAATTAATGGCAAGGGTTGGCCCGTAGTAGGAAATAATTGTACTACTACCGCCATATTTATAAAGGCCTGAAATACAATAGGCAAACCAACACCTATGACCAATAGTTTTGCAAAAACCGTTTTTGCAGAATTCGCGACCACCACAATTCTAAATAGCAAGAGCAAATAGAAAAACAACAATCCCAATCCTCCAATCAATCCATATTCTTCTATAATTATGGCAAATATGAAATCTGACTCGCTTTGGGATAGACTATTCTTCATCACACTTTTACCCGCACCCTTTCCGAAGAGTCCGCCTTGAGCCACGGCCATTTTTGCATCATTAGCTTGTCGGGTTGCATCGGCACTCGCATCTTCTGGATGCATAAACGTCTCTATTCTTGTTTTCCAAGTACCGGCCCTATCAGGCAAAGCTTCTGTAGCATTGAACAATACGAATAGAAACATACTGGCCATTACGATACCCGTACCTGTAATTACAAAAAGATATTTTAGAGGATACCCGCCTAAAAAGCACATCAACAGCGCCAAAAAACCAACAATAGCCGCGGTAGAAAAATTGGCAGGAAGTATTAAGCCTACTACTAAACAAACGGGCAACCATAAGGGTAGGATGCTTTCTGTAAATGTGATTTCAGTTTCACGTATTTTACTAAGGTATCTGGCAATCCAAATCATTAATACTACCGTAGCCAAAGTCGAAGTTTGAAATTTGACCCCCACAAAAGGTATAGGTATCCATCGATTGGCACTAACCCCACCAATATTGGTCTCTACGGTTAAAGTATAGCCTAAAAGCACCAAGATTATTGGCATTGCAATCAATACCAACCCCTTGAAATAATGCGTAGGTATACGATGTACCGCATATACGATCATGAAACCTAAGAAAAGTAATACACCATGTTTTATTAAATGGCTTATAGTAGTCCCACTGTCTTTTACATAGACCAAATTGGTACTGGCACTGTAAACCGGCAAGAATGAAAACAAAGCCAAAAGAGCAACAATTGCCCAAATCGCTTTATCTCCCCTTAAGTTTTTCAAAAGTGCCAACATTACTCCTTATAATTTTTTAATTGCTGCTTTAAACTGATTGCCTCTATCCTCATAATTTTCGAAAAGGTCAAAACTTGCGCAAGCAGGTGATAACAGCACAGTATCTCCGCGCTCCGAGATTTTATATGCTACTTTAATAGCCTCTTCCATTGAAAAAGTTTCTACCAATGGCTCAACGACATTACCAAAGGCCTCAATCAATTTTGAATTATCTACCCCCAGACAAATAATTGCCTTAACCTTTTCACGGACCATGGGCATTAACTCGCTATAATCGTTTCCTTTATCCACACCACCAACAATCCAAACAATAGGTTTTTTAATGCCCTCTAGTGCGTAATATGTTGCGTTAATATTGGTTGCCTTTGAATCGTTTATGTATTCAACGTGGTTGATTTTCAATACCTTTTCCAAACGGTGTGGCGCTCCCTGAAAATTTTGTATGCTTTGTAGAATAGTCTCTTTACGAACATTCACCAAAAGTGAAGCAAGACCTGCAGCCATAGCGTTTTTTACATTGTGTTGCCCTTCTAAGGCTAAAAAATCTGTGCTCATTTTCAAAGTATTATGTTCTATGTTTATTCTAATTATATTTTTATCTAACCAAGCCCCATACGCTTGTTCTATTTTGAGCGAAAAAGGGACTAATTTGGATTTAACAGGATGTTCTTTTAACCAATCAACTATAACTTCATCATCAGCATCATAAATCAGATAATCTGTTTCATCTTGATTCATTGCAATACGAAATTTAGAGGCGATATAGTTTTCAAATTGATATTCATATCGATCTAAATGATCTGGTGTAATGTTGGTTATAATGGCGACTTTAGGTTTAAATCCCAGAACCCCATCTAATTGAAAGCTGCTTATTTCCAACACGTAGTGGCTAAAATCATTTTCGGCAACCATTTTAGCATAACTATCACCAATATTACCGGCCATTCCAACATGTAAACCACCTTCTTTCAAAAGGTGATTAGCCAGCATTGTCGTAGTGGTCTTGCCATTACTCCCAGTAATTCCGATGATTATTGCATCGGTGTATTTTGATGCAAACTCGATTTCAGAAATAACGGGGATACCATTATTTACCAATTGTTTCACTAAAGCAACCTTATCGGGTATACCAGGGCTTTTCATTACCACATCGGCCTTTAAAACTTCAGCTTCCGTATGCTGATTTTCTTCCCATTCAATCTCAAAATGTTCAAGAACTTTTTTGTATTCTTCTTTTATCTCTCCTTTATCGGAAACAAAAACCTCAAAGCCTTTTTGTTTCCCCAAGATGGCCGTACCTACTCCACTTTCTCCTCCACCAAGAACCACCAATCGTTGCATCTTATCGTATTTTTAATGTGACAATACTCACAATTGCGAGCATAATCCCAATAATCCAAAAGCGGGTTACTATTTTGCTTTCGTGATAAGATTTCTTTTGATAATGATGGTGTAAGGGTGCCATTAAGAATATCCTTTTACCCTCGCCATGTTTTTTCTTTGTATGCTTAAAGTATCCTACTTGTAACATCACTGAAAGTGATTCTGCAAAGAAGATTCCGCATAATATTGGAATAAGCAATTCTTTTCTTACGATTATGGCAATCACTGCGATTACCCCACCAATGGTCAAACTACCCGTATCTCCCATAAAAACCTGCGCAGGAAAGGTATTATACCATAAAAAACCAACTAAGGCTCCCACAAAAGCCGCAATAAAAACTAGTAACTCGCCAACCTTTGGGATATAAAAAATATCGAGATAAGAGGAGAATTCTATATTACCGGATACCAATGTAAAAATGCCAAGTGTAAGCACTATTATCGCCGAAGAACCCGCTGCAAGTCCATCAATACCATCTGTAAGGTTTGCGCCATTAGAAACCGCCGTCACTATTAAAATCACTACAGGAATAAATATTAACCAAGCATAATCTTTCATTCCTTCACCGGCCCACGAGATAAAGTCTGCATAATCCAATTCGTTATTCTTAAAAAAGGGAACATTGGTTTTTGTTGATTTTTTCTCTTTGCCAATTACCTTTTCTACTTTAAAGTCTTTAGTAATCATGGTACCATCTTTCTCTTTCATGGTGACCCCTGGGTGAAAATAAAGTGTGGCTCCTACTATCAATCCTAGAACTACTTGGCCTAAAACTTTAAACCTACCTTTTAAACCTTTTTTATTTTTCTTGAAGATTTTAATATAATCATCGATAAACCCAATGATTCCCATCCATACGGTAGTAACAATCAACAAAATGATATAGATGTTCTTTATATCAGCAAATAGAATAACTGGAATCAATGTAGACATAATGATAATCAAACCACCCATGGTAGGTGTACCCGCTTTTTCTTTTTGACCTTCTAAACCTAAATCACGAACACTTTCACCTATTTGTTTTGCCTGTAGAAAAACAATAATGCGCTTACCATAAATCATAGCAATAAGCAATGACAACAGCACAGCCATACCTGCCCTAAAAGTCTGAAACTGAAATAAGGAAGCCCCAGGCAATTGATATTGTTGTTCTAAAAATTCAAAAAGGTAGTATAGCATTACTACATTATTTATTTAAACTGTTGAGCGCAGCCTTAACTTCTTTAAAGTCGTCAAAGTCAATGCGCTTTCCATTGGTTTCTTGATAATTCTCATGACCCTTGCCAGCCACAAGTATGATATCGTTGGCCGAAGCCAATTTACAAGCCGTTTTTATAGCCTGTTTTCTATTCTCAATTGCTAAAATCTTTTTTATATTCTGAGGTTCTACCCCAGCTTCCATCTCTTCAATGATTACTTCTGGTGATTCAGTTCTTGGGTTGTCTGAAGTAAAGATGGCTTGATTGCTCATTTCTGAAGCGATATGACCCATAACCGGACGCTTAGACTTATCACGGTCACCACCACACCCCACTACGGTGATAACGTTTTCATTTCCAGTCCTCAATGCATTGATAGTAATCAACACATTTTTTAGTGCATCCGGCGTATGGGCATAATCAACTATAGCCGTAATTTTCTCTTTCGATATAAAATATTGAAACCTTCCATCTACGTTTTCCAACTCACTGATAAGTCTTAGAATCTCAAGCTTTTCCAATCCTAGAATATCAGCGGTGGCGTAGATCGCCAAGAGGTTATATGCGTTAAAATCACCTATTAATTTTGACCAAAGTTCGTTGTCGTCAATCTTTAATAATTGGCCGTTTATTTGGTTTTCTAAAATTTGTGCCCTGTAATCAGCAAATGATTTTAATGCATAGGTATATTTTCTGGCTTTGGTATTTTGAAGCATTACCATGCCATTTTTATCATCAAAATTAGTAAGTGCAAATGCCGTTCTTGAAAGGCCGTCGAACAACTCCTTTTTAGTGTCTCTATACTCGGCAAAAGTTTTATGATAGTCTAAATGGTCATGCGACAAATTGGTAAATATTGCTCCTTCAAAATGCAAGCCCTCCGCTCTTTTTTGATGAATACCATGTGAACTTACCTCCATAAAGCAGAACTCCACACCCTCTTGATTCATTAAATGCAAATGCCAATTTATGGTCATCACATCTGGGGTGGTATGGGTAGTCGGGTATTCTTTTTCGTCTACCATAATCTTGATGGTAGATATCAAGCCTACTTTATAACCAGCCTTTTTAAATAGACTGTACAATAATGAACTTACAGTAGTCTTTCCATTAGTGCCGGTAACGCCGACTAATTTTAAGTTTTTAGAAGGATTCTCATAAAAATTGGACGCCATTATAGCCAAGGCCTTGTTGCCATTATCCACTTCTAGATAGGTCACCCCGTTCACAAGTATTTCAGGGAGCTTCTCACAAACAATTGCCTTTGCACCTTGATTGATAGCGGTTTGTATGTATTTATGGCCATCGGTAATCAAACCTTTTATAGCAACGAATACATCATCCATCTCGACTTTTCTAGAATCGAAATGTAAATGATTTACCATAACATTGGTATCACCACTTACTGCAGCAAGACTAACACCGTACAATATGTCTTTTAGTAACTTCATGACAATTGCAAGACTATTTTAGTGACATCGTTAATATTTGTTCCTTCCGCTACGGATTGTGTTTTTACTTTTCCATTACCACTTACTTCAACTTGTAACCCTAAATTTTCTAGAATCGCAACAGCATCCATTCCGCTCATTCCCTTTAAATTGGGAACTTTATGGTATTCTTTTTGAGCATGGGCATAAAACTTTCCATAAGCCTTTTCTAATGGTCCGTATTCTACTTTTACAGGTAAAACTTCATCTACAACCGGCGAAATTGTATGTATTTTTTGGGCCATATCTTTAAATACAGGCCCGGCCACATCAGCGCCATAAATACCCACTTCCCTATCAGGTTCATGAATAATTACAATACAAGAATATTTTGGGTTATCAGCAGGAAAGTAGCCTACAAAAGATGAGATGTACTGAAGTTTATCCGGGTCTTTTGCAACATAATTTTTCTGCGCAGTACCAGTTTTACCTGCCATGGAAAAATTCTTTGCGTAAAGTCCATTTCCTGTACCATAATCCTGTTCAACAACATCTTTTAAGAGCTGACGAACTTTTTTTACCGTTTCTTTTGAGCAGATAGAAGGATTTATGACTTCCTTACCGAATTCTTTGAGCACTTTATTCCCGACTCTCGCCTCTTTGATGAATCGAGGTCGAACCAGCTCACCATCATTGGCGATTGCATTGTAAAAAGCTAAGGTTTGCATCGGCGTCATTGCTACTTCATATCCATGGGACATCCATGCCAAAGAAATGCCAGACCATCCTTTATCGCCAGGGTATCGTATTACAGGTTGACCTTCACCAACGATAGGCAAACCTAAATCTTCATGCAAGCCCATATTCATGAGCCTATCTACGTATCTCTTAGGGTTTTCTTTATAATTCTCATGAATCATTTTAGCAAAAGCTGTATTCGATGACAAGGCAAAAGCCTTTGCCATTGAAATTTTACCATAACCTCCCCACTTAGAATCTCTCACCGTTCTATCATAAATTCTCCACCGTCCTTTTTCAGTATCAAAAACGGTACTTGTGTCTACCACTTTGTCTTCTAAAGCGGCGACCATAGACATTAATTTAAAAGTAGACCCTGGTTCATGAGATTCCCCAACGGCATAGTTCAACCTTTCATAGTACTTACCCTCTTTAGTCCTTCCTAAATTTGAAATGGCTTTTACCTCTCCTGTTTTCGTCTCCATTACTACTACACATCCATGGTCTGCTTTGTAATGTTCCAATTGCTTAAGCAAAGCATGATGGGCGATGTCCTGAATGTTCGTATTAATGGTTGTTACAATATCTCGACCATCTTGTGGTTCAACGATATTATCGAACCCAACTGGTTTCCATTGACTTCCTGCACTTTTTTGTTTTAGACGTTTTCCCTCATTACCTCTTAAGAAATCCTTTCCAAAAGCGCCATCTAGGCCAACTCTGGTAAAGTGCCCTTCATTATCAATTTTTTCATAGCCAATACTACGTGCCGCCATTCCGCCAAGCGGATATTCACGTACTACGCGATGCGACTCCATAAAACCTCCACGATTAGGGCCATATCGAAACAAAGGAAATTTGCGCATGCGTGCATAATCTAAATACTCTACATTTCTTGCAATTAACTTATAGCCGTTTCTATTGGCTCTCGCTTTGCGAAGCAATTGTTTATAATATGAAGAAGGTCTATTGAACAATACGCCCAAAGAATCACATAAAGGACCTATGTTGGCTTTCCAATCTTTTTCGGTGACCGTATTGGCATCAAAACGTATCTCGTACTTGGCAACCGATGCAGCAAGAAGGCTACCATCATCAGCATAGATATTACCACGATTTGGTTGAATGGTAAACATTTTCTCGGTCTTGGCCATTGCCATATCCTTATAGGTCTGACCTTTGACCATTTGTATATCCACCAATTTCACCACTACAGCAACCGCAAAGAGAAGAAGACCCCCTGCGATGAGGTAGAGTCTATTCATTATATTTTTCTCTTTTATTGCCACTTAGTTTTCTGTTTTGACTATTATTTTTTGAGGTGGATTTGTCGATGGCCGCAAACCTTTTGCTACAACTTCATTTTTCAATGAAGATTCTAGTTTTAACTGCTGAAGATCTCTTCGATTTTTAACAAATTCGCTACGAAGCGCCCGCACCTCTTCATTCAATTGCGAAATCTCATGAACTTTTTTGTCGGCCTGATGGCTACTAGAGATCATCATAGCTGCCAAAAAGGAAGCGAAGAGCAGAAAAAGCCAGTTCTTAGGCGCAGCATCCGCTCCGACCAAAAACTTACCTTTAAGTATGTCCAATAATCCTTTTCTCATTTTCAACTATTCTTATCTACGTTCTGCTATACGCAGCTTTGCACTTCTTGCTCTATTATTCTTTGCAATCTCCTTTGCCGATGGAACTATTAATCCACCAACCTTTTTTAAGGGCACATTGGTGTTTCCATAAAAATCCTTTTCCGCTTCACCTTCAAATCGACCATCTCTAATAAATCTTTTTACAAGTCTATCTTCTAATGAGTGGTAACTCATCAAACTCAATCGTCCTCCTTTATCCAACATTTCAGGGGTTTGCAACAAAAACTCCTTTAATATTTCAATTTCTTGGTTAACCTCAATTCGAATAGCTTGATAGATTTGCGCCAAAATTTTGTTCTCTTTCATCTTTGGCAAAAAGGGTTTCAAAACAGTTTTTAATTGATCTGTTGTTTTGATTCGATTTTCGTTTCTTGAATCGACTATCGTTTTAGAAATAGCCCCTGCGTTACGCAGCTCGCCATATTCGAACAGCACTCTTACCAATTCTTCTTGTGGGTAGTTGTTAACCACATCATAAGCTGAACGTCTGTTGTTTTTACTCATCCGCATATCCAAATCAGCATCAAACCGAATTGAAAATCCGCGTTTAGCCTCATCGAATTGATGCGAAGACACCCCAAAATCTGCCAAGATTCCATCAACTTTTAGAATGCCATAGAACTTTAAAAACTGTCGTAGAAACCTAAAATTCTCATTAATCAATACGAATCTGTCATCATCAATCGCATTCTCTAGTGCATCTTCGTCTTGATCAAAAGCATATAGCTTTCCTTTTTCGCCCAGTCTTTTTAATATTTCTTTGGAGTGACCGCCACCCCCGAAGGTGACATCAACATACACTCCATTTTCTTTTATATTCAGCCCATCTACCGACTCTACAAGTAGAACAGGATTATGGTACGATTCACTCGTCGACATCAAAAATGTTTTCGGCCAATGCTTCGTAATCTTCATCTGACATTGACTCTAGCGTTGCCTCATATTGTGCCTTGTCCCAAATCTCAATCTTATCGTGAGAGGCATTTAAAACCACTTCTTTTTTAATACCGGCGTACTCGAAAAGATTTTTCGGAATTTGCAATCGCCCAGTATCTTCATCGACAGGCACTTCTTTTAAACCTGCGGTAAATCGCATTAAGAACAATTCAAATTGCTTGCCTCTACCACCCTTTTTCATCACTTTTTGCATCACCTCGTCAAACTTTACCCTAGGATGTAGTTCTAAGCAGGTTTTGAACACGGCACGCTTGATAACAAACTCATCCTTGATATAAGGGAAGAGCTTATTTTTTAACGAGGTAGGAAGGTTAATTCTCCCTTTCGCATCAGCTTTGCATTCGTATTGTCCGACGATTGAAGTCAACTAAAAGTGTGTTAATTATAATTAATAACTCAAATATATAGATTTTATTTGCAGATATTTCCACAAAAATCCACTTTGTTAATAAATTTTCCACTCTGAAATAAATAAATTCCACCTTTTCAAAATAAAAAATGGTCATCTTAGATAGATTTCACAACTTTTAAGAACTGCGGAACGAAAGATTTTGAATGATATGAAATGCCTATATTTGCCGTTCTTGACCAACTAACTTAGATGGAAGACCAAATTATTTCTGAAGGCAAATACAGATACATAGAAATTGGTGAAGGCACTCCTATAATTATACTTCACGGACTAATGGGTGGGCTCAGTAATTTTCATGGTGTCACCGATTATTTTCCTAAAAAAGGATATAAAGTTTTGGTGCCAGAGCTACCCATCTATGACATGCCAATGTTGAAAACCACAGTCAAGAATTTTGCGAAGTTCTTAGAAGGTTTTATAGAATTCAAGGGCTTAAAAGATGTCATTCTTCTTGGAAACTCTTTGGGGGGCCATATTGGTTTACTTCACACCAAAATGTTTCCTGAAATGGTCAAGGCCTTGGTGATTACAGGAAGTTCTGGACTCTATGAAAGCGCAATGGGCGACGGTTACCCAAAAAGGGGAGATTATGAGTTTATAAAGAAAAAAGCGCAAGATGTTTTTTACGACCCTGAAGTTGCGACAAAAGAAATTGTTGATGAAGTTTTTACAACGGTAAACGACCGTATGAAATTGGTCAAAACCTTGGCGATTGCCAAAAGTGCCATAAGACATAATATGTCTAAAGATTTGCCTAAAATGAAAACCCCCACCTGTATTATTTGGGGAGAAAATGATAGCGTTACGCCACCAAACGTTGCCAAAGAGTTTCATGAGCTTCTACCTGATTCAGATCTTTTTTGGATAGAAAAATGTGGTCATGCGCCAATGATGGAACACCCAAATGAATTCAATACGATTTTAGAATCTTGGTTGACCCAACGTAATTTCTAGCCAAAATGAAAATCACCTCAGCTGAATTTGTAATGAGTAATTCAGATGTGGCCAAATGCCCTAAGGAGCCGCTGCCTGAATATGCTTTTATCGGACGTTCTAACGTAGGTAAATCATCACTTATTAATATGTTGGTTGACCGCAAGAGTCTTGCTAAAACATCGGGCAGACCAGGAAAAACACAATTGATCAATCATTTTAAGATCAACCAAAATTGGTTTTTGGTCGATTTGCCCGGTTATGGTTACGCACGGGTCAGTAAAAAGGATAAAAAAGTATTTCAGAAATATATCACAGCCTATTTTGAAAAGCGAAAACAACTTGTATGCTCTTTTGTACTGGTAGACATTCGCCATGAACCCCAACCCATTGATTTAGAGTTTATGGAATGGTTGGGCGCTAACGGGGTTCCATTTGCCATCATATTTACCAAGGCTGACAAACTAAAACCAGGGGCAATAGAAAGACACGTAAATACCTATCTAAACTTGCTTCTAGAAACCGCATGGGAAGAGGCCCCGCCTCACTTTGTGACCTCATCGTCAAATCGCATGGGAAAAGAAGTTCTATTGTCATATATCAACGATATTAACGAGAGTTTTTTTGGTAAAAAAAATAGCTAAATCTTTTTTATTGCAACAGACATTATCCATTTCTCTGTTTTTAAATTGATTAGTTTTAGATTTATTTTTTGAAATGCTTATTTTCAATTAATGATGGATACTACAACGACCCTAATCATAATTTTACTATCAATCGGTTGTGTACAAGGGGTCATTTATGGAGGCATCTTACTTAAAAGCACCAAAGAGAACGCGCAAGCAAATAGATTGCTTGCGACAATTTTATTTTTTCTCTCTTATCGTCTGTTGGTTCAAATACTGCGATTGTTTGGTTTAGGGCGTTATGATACCTGGTATTATTTCATGCTAGATTTTAGCTGGATACATGGTCCCTTATTATATTTTTATTTAAAATCGCATATTGCCCCGAACTTCAAGTTTCAAAAGAAAGACCTATTACATTTTATTCCTTTCGTAGTTCAAATTGGCTTTAGCATCTTCGTACGTTTACAAAACCTATATTGGGAGGGCTCCAGAGAGAGCCTTTCTTGGCTGGGCTACTGGGGCTATGTAGTTTGGATGAACCTTTCAACTATTTATTTTGTCGCTAGTATTTTAATTATCATTTATACCATCAAAGCGCAAGGACTAATGAAATCAACAGACCTAAAAGCAGCTATATCCAGCGGCAATATGGACTGGCTTAAAAGGGTTTTAATGGCATTCAAAGTTTATTTTTCGCTGGTATTGGGCATTCTTTTGGTAGACTTCATCTTTATAAATAATGCTCGGTTTACTTCATATTTTTATTTTACCCAATTTTATTATTATCCATTTTTCATAGGAATTGCAGGTCTCACCTATTGGTTGGGCCTTGAAGGTTATAAAAGAAAAGACTTTAAAAATTTAAAAGCTAGAATCTCCAACGAAGAACTAGCGCAGTTAACACATATCGAAAAAGAGTTAGAGCTTACCATGAAAAAAAACAAATGGTTCAAAGACCCAGAACTCACTTTAAGTGTTTTGGCGTCAAAAATGAATATTAAACCCTACTTATTAACCAAATGTCTGAACACCGTAAAGCAAAAAAAGTTCGCAGATTATATCAATCAGTTGAGGGTAGAAGAATTACAACTTTTATTGCAACGACCTGAAAATTCCAAATTCACACTTCTAAGCTTGGCCTTTGAAGCTGGCTTCAATTCCAAGTCCTCCTTTAATAGAGCGGTGAAAAAACATTTGGGCATTTCACCTAGTGAATTAAAAACTTCTTTTTAAGGTTCAATTTTTTATTTGACACCCCTACCTGTTTTTAAAATGGTTTCAATTTTAAAATTGGAGCGCTATCTCCTGTACAATAACCTAGGTTTGATCAAACAAAAAATATATATCATGAAAACAACAGTAGTAGCAATCATTTTTTTCTCTTTAATGAATTCAGCTTTTTCGCAAAAAGCCATGGACGTAAACACTAATGTTCTCTTAGGAGAATGGAAATTAGATATGAGTCCGCAAGATAAAAGTGACACTAATTTTGCCATTATGCGTATTACAAGTGTCGACAATAAAGAGATGAAGGGTACTTTTTATCGAAAAGGTGTTGCACTTAAAAATGGCAAAATTAATACGCAACTGGGCATTATCTATGGCGCATTAACCTCTGGTGATAATTCTGGGCAGTACAATACAGCATTCTACTTTGAAAATGGCAAGCTATATGGCACGACTCACGCATTAAACAGGGGGTTTCTATCAGTTTGGGTAGCAGAAAAAGTAGAATAAGAGACTCTATTAAGATTAGCTCCTCTTTTTCTAATCAGAATGGGGAGCTATGTTCGTTCTTTTAATAAACGAATTAAGCCATGTGAGGTTTTTAAACCACCCATTTCTTCTTTTGAAATTAATACCTCCAGACCATTACCACCTTCAATGAGCACTATCGGAAACTCGAATTTATAGCCAAATTTACTGGCATACATCTTTGCAAATTCATCTTTATGGAGAAACACCATTTTATGTTGGTAATTCTGTCTAAACTTTTTCCATGTTCGATTTTCAGAAACAACACCGTAGGTAATGTCACATAACTTACAATCATAAGTTGATGGACTAAAAACCTTTTGCATACTATCCATGAACGCATTTCTTGCACCCGAATTGGCGTTATACACAAAAACGATTTTTTGTTGGGTTTTCTTTTTCATGGAATAAAAATACATTGGTTTATTCTCAATTTAGCATCTAAAGCTTTAATTTCCATCAAGTAAATCCAAATTAGAAAACTAACAGGCAAATGACAGCGACTTCTCCAAGAAAAATAATCAAAACCCATTCAATCATTCATTTTGGCATGTTGGCCGGTCCACTTCTAGCTGGAATCTTTTTTTACCTAAATACAGAAGTAAATGCTAATGGCTCTCAAGAAGATATTTTCATTTATATATTCCCGCTTATTGCCCTGGTAGCAATTTTTACAAGTAAAGTTGTCTACCGCACTTTTTTAAAACCGCTAAAACAAAAAGAACATCTACGTGACAAATTAGCCGGACTACAATCAGCTTCACTCATTCAATATGCTTTAATTGAAGGGCCTGCATTTCTTAATATTATATGGTTTGGTCAGACAGGTAATCTTTTGTATTTGACTATCGGCGGGGTCTTATTAATTTATCTTTTTATCCTTCGGCCCACAAAAACTAAGATTGAAAATGACCTAGAACTAAAAGGTGAGCATAAAAGACAGTTCAATAGATTTGACGAAGCCATATCATAAAAATGAAAAAACAGAAGATACTCGCTTTATTATTTTTTATACACTGCTGCTTTATGTTTGGCCAAGAGCTTTTCTATGAAAAACTGGCCGATTCTGCATACATACTTACCAAAGACAAAGTAATCTATGACCCGAGTTATTTTTCTATTTCATATCCGAATGGTGATATTCCTGCCGCAAAAGGTGTTTGTGCAGATGTCATCATTAGGGCATATCGAAAATTAAATATCGACCTTCAAAAAGAAGTTCATGAAGATATGCGCGCAAATTTTAAGGCATATCCTAAAATCTGGGGCCTAAAACGTACCGATAAAAACATAGACCATAGACGGGTACCTAACTTGATGGTTTTCTTTGAACGCTTTGGAAAAACAAAACCTATCTCAAATAAAGGAGAAGATTACCAACCTGGCGATATTGTATGTTGGAATTTAGGTGGAGCAATAACCCATATTGGGCTAGTAAGCAACCAGAAATCAAGTGATAGAAAGCGATACTTGATCGTCCACAATATCGGAGCTGGCCAAGTGTTACAAGACTGCCTTTTTGATTATAAGATTATTGGGCATTATCGTTATTCTAAGTAGCTCAACTCTTAAGTTCAAGTTTTTCAGCGAAATAATCACAGAAATCCTTCATAGTAGCAGTCATCTTTTCGTCTTGGGTTGCTTTCATAAAAGTGTCTGCCATGGTCACCAAAGTTTGATGAAAGAAAGTTTTCATTTCATCTACGGGCATATCTTTTGTCCACAAATCAATCTTTAAAGACTCTTGATTTTTGCTATCCCAAACCGAAAGCATCATCGCTTTTGCACTTTCATTATCTATACCGCCATCTTCCGCCGACCATGTGAGTTGTTCTGGAACCCTGTTTTCGTCAAGCCCGACTTTTAATCTTATTTCTGAAGTATGTGCTACTGCCATTATCTTTTTGGTTTGTAATTTGATTTTTTAAAAATATCATCCGCTGGTAGGCTAAGTAATTGTGTTGGGCTAATATTCGGGTTTTTGTCCATAAAAGCCCGAACAATCTGCCATCCCATATAACGTCCTAATCTGCCCGGTGATTCGCTATCCAATTCCAGTCCAAATTTAGAAAAGGGTGCTGGATCTAAAAACCTTCGATCCAGTTTAGCATCGGTACTATATAACAACTCTTCTTCAATAAAATGCCGCCAGATCTGCTCCTCATTAATTCTTGCCCAATCTAGCTCCTCTTTGGTATATCCGATTTTTTGATAGTCCTCCGTATTTGGTATGAGCCTATCAATTAAATACAACTCTTTACCATAGTATACCATTCTAGATAGAAAAGAACGGTTTCTAGGATATTTGTTTACACGCTTGGCTAAAGCACTTGCAATATTTGATGTTAAATAGTCTTTATCCAATCCTTTTGCGACATAATTCGGTAAACCGGAATAGAAATAATGTTCTTCCCCCAAATAGTTATCTAGCCCCAAAAGCAACAAAGAATCTGCCAAAATCACCCGATCATTATAATTTACATCAGAAATTACAGTAATCACCTTAGGAGGATAAAACCTTGGAAAATAGTATTTAAAGTGTTTAAAAAGCGACTCGATATCTTCTGACTCGTCTTCAAAACTTCTAAATACTTTATTCACCTCTTCTTCCAGCTCTATTTGTAAAGTATCGGTTAATTTGGCAATCCAAACACTGTCTGAGTATTGCTTAGGAAACAAATAAGGGTAGCTGGCTTTAAGCTCTGGGATATCTTCAGACGTGGCATCTGCGAACAACCTATCGAAGCGAATAAGCTCAACATCCATAGCTATGGCATTAATCGCCTTTTCGTTTTTATCTTCCTCTTTACACGAAAAAAATAGCCCAATAGTGATAAGAATTAGAAAGTATTTTTGAAACAACTTCATTTTTTACCTTTCAGGGTTTAATTTTACAAGGCACAAAGGTAAATTTTTGACTTTAAAAGAGAACTATGCAAACTGAAAAGGTAATAGAACATATTGTTAATTGGCTAAAAGAATATGCAGTAAACGCAAAATGTAAAGGATTTGTAATTGGGGTTTCAGGGGGTATCGACTCTGCAGTAACCTCAACCCTTTGCGCCAAAACAGGGCTTGACCTTTTATGTTTAGAGATGCCTATCCATCAGGGTAAAAACCAAGTGACCAGAGCTGACCGGCATATTGCATGGTTAATAAAAAATTTTAATAGCGTAAATAGGCAAAAGGTCGAACTCACTCCTGTATTTGATAGTCTAGTCGACGCATTTCCAAAAGTTGAAAAAGAAGAAGACCGATTTATGTCATTAGCAAATACACGTGCACGACTACGAATGACCTCACTTTACTATTTTGCGGCACTAAAGGGTTACCTAGTAGCAGGTACAGGCAATAAAGTGGAGGATTTTGGCGTTGGGTTCTATACCAAATATGGTGATGGCGGAGTAGATTTAAGCCCCATTGCAGATTTACTGAAGTCTGAAGTTTACGAAATAGCAAAGTTGTTAGGAGTTAACCAAGAAATTATAGAAGCAGCACCCACAGATGGCCTTTGGGGCGATAGTAGAACCGATGAAGATCAAATAGGCGCAAGTTACCCAGAATTGGAATGGGCGATGGCGATGGATGACCAAGGAAAAACGGCCGATGATTTTTCCGACAGGGAAAAAGTAGTCTTCACAATCTATAAAAAATTAAATACTGCCAACCAACATAAGATGATTCCTATACCTGTTTGTGAGATTCCGGAAACGTTAAAAACAACCACTCAACTATAAATCAGCGTAGTAAAACGAATAAAAACCATAAAATTTTATGGTTTTAATAAAAAAAATGAATCTTTGTTCGACTATTTTAGCTATATTGCCCTGCCTTTGTTGTAAGGAATTGATTACTAAAAAGTTTTAACAAAAAAATAAAACCTACTATAATGATTAAAGTTTTAATTGCAGACAGTCACCCTGTAGTAAGATTAGGAGTAAAGCAAGTTCTTGAAGCTGCTTCTGGTTTTGATGTGGTTGCCGATGTGTCTTCGACTTCTGAACTTTTTGAAACTTTAGAAAAAGTTTCTCCCGATGTTGTAATGCTAGAAATGGATATTCCGGATATCAATGGTATTGCCACTCTAAGAAAAATGAAACAAGAATTTCCTGAAGCCAAAGTACTGATGTTCAGTGGACAATCTGAAGATGTTTACGCTTTAAGCAGCATTCGTGCCGGGGCGTTCGGTTATCTTTCGAAAGCTGCCGACATAGAGTATATTGTGTCGGCCATCAAAAAAGTTGCTGAAGGAAATATGTTTATTACAAACGAATTAGCACAGCGCTTAGCTTTTGACGAAGGCTCACAAAAGCCAAGAAGATTCTTTAGAAAGTTATCTACCAGAGAGATAGAAGTATTAAAACTTCTTGCAAGTGGAAAACGAAACAAAGAAGTTGCCGAAGGTTTAAACCTTAACGAAAAAACAGTTAGTACTTACAAGGCAAGGTTAATGCGTAAGTTAAACGTGGACAACTTGGTTGATTTACTTCAGCAAGCAAAAGCGTTGGAATTATACTAAAAAAGTAATGATTTATATACAGAAAAACCCCAGCAATCTGGGGTTTTTCTTGTTTTAAAAAGATAAAACCCGACCCAATCTTTTATTCAACAAAACATGTAAATTATTATAATCATTAATTTCCTTTAATATTTCGGAATTATCCTCATTCTGCAATGTTTTATTTTGAAGAGAGGAAACTACTTTTTTAACTAGAAAAGACCTCAATGTCAAAACTGTTTCATCAACTAACTGCACCAAACTATTTCGTTTCATCTTAGGATAGATATCTTTACGCTCCCAATCATGTATATCATACTTTTCCTCTTCCATTAATATAGAAGTAACTTCATTCGTATAGTCTTGACTTAAATTATTTACAAAATCCTTTATTTGAAACGAATCTTTTTCATTCATTTCTGATATCAATTGAAAATAGACTTTTCTAAATGTTTCATTAGTAAATTCCACTTCATCTTCCTGAAGATTTAAAAATATCTTCTCAAATACTTTTAAGGTTGATAATTCACTTGTCATTACTAAATCACCTTCATCATTTTCTCTTAAAACTAGATCTTCGAACTCATCACTCTCAAACCCATAAAGTATTAAAATACCTATTATTTTTCGTTCCAATTCATATTGCACATCTACTTTTTCAACCACCTGATCATTCTTGACCACTTCAAAGGCTTTCTGCTCTTGCTTGATTTTTTTATTCGCATCTGCAGCTCCTTTTTTGTCAATCTGCGCTAGTGTATTGTACAAGACTTCTTCAGAAATTTGCATAATCTTGGCACACTCTTGAATGTAGATTTCTTTTTGAATCTGATCCGGGATTTTAGAAATGCTATTTACGATGTCACGTACAGTATCCGCTCTTTTTATAGGGTCGTTAGCGGCCTCTTCGGCCAGTAGCGATGTTTTAAATTGAATAAAGTCTTTAGCATTTTCTTCTAAATAAAGAACTACATCTTCATAAGCATTGTTTTTGGCAAAACTATCAGGATCTTCACCTTCTGGAAAAGAACAAACCTTTACATTCATCCCTTGCTCGAGAATCAAATCGATACCGCGTAGCGATGCTCTCAACCCTGCCGCATCGCCATCAAAAAGAACCGTAATATTCTTGGTCAGCCTATTTATAAGGCGAATCTGCTCAGGGGTCAAAGCTGTACCACTAGATGAGACAACGTTTTCGATTCCCCTTTGATGCATTTGAATAACATCGGTATACCCCTCGACCAAATAACACCTATCTTCTTTTGCGATGGCTTTCTTGGCATAGTAAATACCATAGAGCACCTTGCTTTTATGATAAATATTACTTTCTGGGGAGTTTAAATATTTAGCGGCCTTTTTATCATTGGTAAGTATTCGACCTCCAAAACCCAGAACACGCCCGCTCATCGAATGGATGGGAAACATTACCCTACCTTTAAATCTATCAAATTTTTTAGTTTCGCCTTCAGCATGTTCTTTTACAATGGTAAGTCCGGTTTTGGCCAAGTACTCTAATTGATAACCATTGTCTAGAGCACTTTTTGTAAAAGCTTCCCATTCATTAGGGTTAAACCCAAGACCAAACTTCTTTATAGTTTCATCCGTAAATCCGCGCTCCTTAAAATACGAAAGGGCAATTGCCTTACCAGGCTCGGTTTCCCATAAGGTTTTTATAAAATATGTATTGGCATATTCAGAAACCAAGAACATACTTTCGCGCTCGTTGGCCTGTTCTTTCTGTTCATCGGTCTGCTCCGTCTCCTCGATTTCAATATTGTACTTTTTAGCCAAGTATTTAATTGCCTCGGGGTAGGTGAAGTGCTCATGTTCCATTAAAAACGCCACCACGTTGCCACCTTTTCCGCTACTAAAGTCTTTCCAAATCTGTTTTACCGGCGAAACCATAAAACTAGGTGTGCGCTCATCTGAAAATGGACTCAGCCCTTTGAAGTTAGAACCTGATTTTTTGAGCTGCACAAAATCACCGATGACCTCCTCTAAACGAGCAGTTTCATATACTTGGTCTATGGTAGTTTTTGAAATCATGAGGCTTCCCTTAATCCCCTCCCTAGTTGAGAAGTTTTAATTCTGTAAATTACAAACTCAAATGTAGTGAAAAATGATTCTTTTCTTCGGTACAAAACCCGGTAAACTAACCATACGACACCTACAAAACCTAGCCTGTTCGTATTGCTCGCAAATCGGAACAGTTAATGCGATTATCCGCCCCAACTATTTTCATTTGTTCTGGATACCCTTATTTAAAATAGGAACATCCCGCTATGCGGAATGCTCCCATTGTAAACGTGTTTTTTATAAAGAGGAATTTAACGAAGAGATGCTAAAAGAAATCTCAAATTAGTTATAAATCAAATCGAAGCCCTAAAGAAATGTTCCGTTGCTTTATAGCTGCATCTTTAAATATCGGGTTTAAATCATATTTTATATAAAGCAAAGTTCCACCGACGCCTGTATAAGCACTTAACCCATATATTAAATCGCTTGTATTGTAATCTCTCTTAAATTTATCTTTGACCCGCTCCCCGTTAAAATCATACTTTAATTTTTGACGCGTACCAATATTGAATCCCCCGTAAGCCCCAATACCAAACCTGAATTGTTTATATATAGAATACCGTATTGTTTTCTCAGTTTCCTTAAACTTTGATGGTCCAAATTCAAAATGTACTGGAAAGACCAAGTTATCCATCCGTAGTTTAGACTTCCTCAATTGTAAATCAAATTCTTGTAGTTCCGTTTGGCCTCCATTTTCTACAAAAAATTGGTTATCATTTGGTTTTAGACCATTAAATTGGAATGAAAAACCATAGTTCAATCTCATAAAATTAGAATTCTTAAAAACTCTTGTGCGCCATTGCACACCCAATTCAAAAAACCGACTACCTCCAATTTTATATGGTGAATCGTCTAAAGACTGGCCATCAATTAAGGCATTATTAAGACCAATCGCCATTACAAAGTCAGAATAGGTTCGTCGATCATATTTAAGCTCTCGTTTCCAGTTTTTAGTACTAAAAAAGATTTCTTCAAATGGTTTTCCATTAACGTCGATGCCTATTCTTATCTGATCTTCTACATTTGAATCTCCACTTGTATCGCTCAAAACATCCCCGTCATTTCTTTCTAACAATGCGATTCTATTATCAATAATGGCCAATCTATTATCAATATTCAATGCCCTTTTTTTAGCTGCCTCAGCTTTTAAGGTTTCTGCTTCTGAACTTGAAATAGAACCACGTTCAACCCGCTTATTGATTTCTTCCACCTCTAATTTCAGTGCTTTCTTTTCTTGTTGGGTGATTTTTTCTTTTTGCTTTTTTAGGGTTTCTATTTTCTTTTGATAATCACTGCTTTGAGCTACCACATTCTGGGTTAGAAAAAATAACAGCAAGCTTACTAAAATGGTTGTAACGTTTTTCATGATGATTTTGATTTTATGCCCCCTCATAACCTCCCCAGAAAGGGGAGGAATTTAATTGGGAGCTTTTGATTGATGAATAATTTATTGGTTTCGGTCAGCTACTGCGGTGCGTGCCTTAAAAAAACCTTGTTTTAATTTTTCAAAGATTTTATTTCTAAAAGATTGGTCTAACTCAATCTCAACTTCATTGAGTAAGGCCATGGCATCTACTTTACCATCTTGTTGAAACAAGCGTTCTTTTAAAACATCTTGTTGAGCGCTTCTTAAAAGGGAGTCAATCTCTGCATCTGTAACCTGGTTGGCCATACTTTCGAGATTAATTACCGTAGCAAGTACTTCCTCAACTTTTTTATTGATAATCAAATCTTCGGCTTTTGTACTTACAAAACTATCTTTAACTACTTTCTCTCTGTCAGATAAAGGTTCCACAACCGCTAAACCCTTGTTACTTTGAATGGCGTCTTCTTTGATAGGACTAGTCACCGGATTCGGTCGGTTACCTTCTTCAACAATTTGAATGTTATTCTTCTCGTTACTGGTCACTACAATATCAGTTTGTTCATTACTTTCAGAATTACTATCCTTTTCGCTTTCAACATTTACTATTTGAGTAGCGGATTCATTATTCTGTGTATTAAAGAATACCACCGAGATTACCAGAAGACCTATTAAACATGCGGCAATAGCATACCAATAGCCATTTCTGCTACTTTTTTGAACGTCAGCGCCCAGAGAAGATTCCACACGCTCCCAGGCTGTGGTGCTTGGCGAAATCTTACGTTCCTCCAACTTTTCTTTTATATGTTTTTCTAACTTTTCCATATTCTTTCTACTAATTCGACTACACTTCGACAGGCTCAGTGTGACATCTTATACTTTACAATAATACTCTGACAGCACTTGGACTACACTTCGACGAGCTCAGGGTAACACCTCAGTACGACACTGTTTTTGTTATTCCTTTTAATCTTAAATTTTCTTGAAGCAATTTTCTTGCTTTGAATAATTGCGACTTTGAAGTTCCTTCTGAAATTTCTAACATCTTGGCAATTTCATGATGTTTATACCCTTCAACAGCATAGAGCACAAAAACCATTTTATACCCTTCAGGCAAAGCATCTATGAGTTGCTGTACCCCTTCAACATCGATTATAGAAGCTGAACTACTCTCAAATCGCTCATTTTTATCCACTATTTCATCATCAAAGACCACAAACTGTTGTTTTCTCAAGTACGATATGCTTTCACGAACCATTATTTTACGGATCCAACCTTCAAAACTTCCTCTATGTTCAAAAGCGCTCAAATTTTTAAAGACCTTTACAAAACCGTTTACCATGACATCTTCTGCAAAATGCACATCCTTAATGTACTGCCTACAAACACTTAACATTTTAGGGGCAAATTTTTCATAAATAGTGCGTTGTGCATCTCTATTGCCAGAGATTGCCTTTTTAAGCAATTGCTTTTCATTACTATAAAATGAAATAATTTTCAAAAGTTCTCGGTTTGTATTGTTTGTGCTAAATGGACGCTTCTATAAATATAGACGCAGGAAGATTTAAAAAGGTTGCCCTGGGTAGTTATTTTTTTCTATCCACCACGTAATTCACCATTAAAATAAGTGCTCTCTTATATTCGGAGTCTTCGTAGTTATTCAACAAAGACAAGGCTTCATCCTTAAATTGAAGCATTTTTACCACGGCATAATCCAGCCCACCTTTTTCCTTCACGTAAGCAATGACCTCTTTGACACGTTTCTTGTCTTTGTTATGATTTTTTATGGAGTTGATCAACCAACGCTTTTTATCTTTAGAACTATTGTTCAAAGCGTATATCAAAGGAAGTGTCATTTTTTGCTCCTTTATATCTATACCAGTAGGCTTGCCAATACGTTCGCTGCCATAATCGAACAAATCATCTTTTATCTGAAATGCCATACCGCACAATTGCCCGAATTTTCTAAAAACAGCAACCTCTTCTGAATCTGGTTTTACCGAAGCTGCCCCCATACTGCAACAAGCAGCGATAAGTGTAGCAG
This sequence comes from Croceitalea marina, assembly GCF_042684265.1. Classification (NCBI taxonomy): domain Bacteria; kingdom Pseudomonadati; phylum Bacteroidota; class Flavobacteriia; order Flavobacteriales; family Flavobacteriaceae; genus Croceitalea; species Croceitalea marina. The sequence goes on from NZ_JBHULB010000016.1 coordinate 133,500, forward strand.
TTTTTTGCTTAATGATATCATAATAAACTTCTTCGGTAATATCAAGGCGTCTGGCTTTTTCAATTTGCAACAGCTCGCCTTCGCTCATTTCTTTTACCGAATTGGAGATAATCTGCAATAAGTCATAATCACCCTTTTCTAAAGCCACCAGTAATCCTTTTGAAAAAAGATAATCGCCCACCAAAACGGCAATTTTATTTTTCCAAAGTGCATTAATAGAGAAAAAGCCGCGACGCTTGTTGCTGTCATCTACGACATCGTCATGAACCAAACTAGCTGTATGAATCAATTCAATAATTGAAGCTCCGGTATAAGTTCGCTCCGAGACTTGGCCCTTGTTCAAAAGCTTGGCCGTTAAAAAAACGAACATGGGGCGCATCTGCTTCCCTTTTCTATTTACGATGTAGTAGGTAATTCTATTAAAAAGCGCAACTTTAGAGGACATTGAGCCACGAAACTTTTCTTCAAAAAGTTCCATTTCGTTTTCAATGGGCTCACGTATTTGCGCTACAATTTTCAATTATGGAGTCGGACTGGACTGCTTTGGTTTGTACATCAAAAGTAGCGAAAAAGGTAGAGCTGTATGCAGTTGGATTGTAGTTTTAAGACGAATAACAAAAACTAGCGTCAAGAATTTAGGTAATCGATCAAAAACTCAAGATTTATTGGCCAATTGACCACATGCCGCATCAATATCTTTACCACGAGAACGTCGTATCGTAACAGTAATTCCATTAGCCTCTAAAGTTTTTTGATACATTTCAATAGCACTACTTGATGCCTGTTGAAATTCGCCATCGTCAATAGGGTTATATTCTATAATGTTCACTTTAGAAGGGGCAAAACGACAAAACTTGACCAATGCATTTACATCTGCTTGAGTGTCATTAATTCCGTTCCAAACTACATATTCATAAGTAATTCTATTTTTGGTCTTAGCATACCAATATTCAAGGGCTTCCCGTAAATCTTTAAGAGGAAAGGTTTCATTAAAGGGCATTATCGAAGTTCTCACCTCATCTATAGCTGAATGTAAGGAAACCGCAAGGTTGAATTTCACCCCATCATCGGCCATTTTTCTAATCATTTTGGGCACCCCTGACGTTGAAACCGTAATTCGCTTAGGAGACATACCCAGACCTTCTTTTGAAGTAATTTTTTCTATGGATTTAAGAACATTATTGTAATTCATTAAGGGTTCTCCCATGCCCATAAAAACAATATTGCTCAACGGCCTATCAAAATACAATCTGCTTTCATTGTCAATGACTACCACTTGATCATAAATTTCATCAGGATTTAGATTGCGCATTCGTTTTAATCTAGATGTGGCGCAAAATTTACAATCTAAACTACAACCTACTTGACTAGAAACACATGCCGTAGTTCTGGTAGCTGTTGGTATTAAAACGGACTCTACAATTAAACTATCGTGAAGGCGTACCGCATTTTTTATGGTACCATCAGAGCTTCGTTGCATTTGATCAACCTTAATATGATTGATAACAAAATTTGCCGCTAACATATCTCTCGTTTCTTTAGAAACATTGGTCATCACATCAAAAGAATGAGCAGCTTTTTGCCACAACCATTCATAGACCTGATTACCACGAAAAGCCTTATCCCCTTGGGAAACAAAAAAATCTCTCAACTGATCTTTCGTAAGTGCGCGTATGTCTTTTTTATCTTGTTTCACTTTAACAAAGGTAGGAAATGAAAAATCCCGACTACATCGGGATTTTTCTAAATTCTCACTCTCGTGGGAATGTTAGTATTATTTAGATGATTAACATTGCATCTCCATAAGAGTAAAAACGATACCCTTCTAAAATAGCCTGTTTGTATGCTTTTTTCATTAAATCATGACCCACAAAAGCTGAAACCATCATTAACAAAGTTGATTTCGGCAAATGGAAATTGGTAATCATAGCATTTGCAATACTAAAATCGTATGGGGGGAATATAAATTTGTTTGTCCACCCCTCAAATGTATTCAATGTATGGTCAGAAGACACGGCACTTTCCAGTCCGCGCATTACCGTAGTGCCAACCGCGCAAACGCGCTTTTTTCTTTTCTTGGCATTATTAACAATCTCCGTGGCTTTTTCGTCAATCACCAATTCCTCACTATCCATTTTGTGCTTTGACAAATCTTCGACCTCAACTGGATTAAAAGTTCCCAAACCTACGTGAAGCGTAACTTCGGCAAAGTCAAGTCCCTTTATTTCCAATCTTTTTAAAAGATGTTTTGAGAAATGTAAGCCGGCGGTAGGTGCAGCAACTGCACCTTCATGCTTAGCGTAAATAGTTTGGTACCGCTCCTCATCTTCTGGGGTAACGTCTCTTTTGATATATTTTGGTAGAGGTGTCTCACCTAACTGTCTTAATTTTCTTCTAAAATCCAAGTAAGAACCATCATATAAAAAACGGAGGGTACGCCCTCTTGAAGTTGTATTATCGATAACTTCAGCCACTAGGCTTTCATCATCTCCGAAATACAATTTATTACCAATTCTTATTTTACGCGCTGGATCCACAAGCACATCCCAAAGGCGCTGTTCTTCGTTTAATTCGCGTAGCAAAAACACCTCAATACGTGCTCCTGTTTTTTCTTTATTCCCGTAAAGTCTTGCAGGAAAAACTTTTGTGTTATTCAACACCATTACATCACCCTCATCAAAATAATCAATCATATCCTTGAACATTTTATGTTCAATCTTACCGGTTTCACGGTGAATGACCATCAATTTAGATTCATCTCTGTTTTCTGCAGGATATTCGGCCAATAATTCTTTTGGAAGGTCAAAATTAAAGTTTGATAATTTCATGAAGTTCTATTTGGATTTTTCAAAGATGGCAAATATACAATCTGAAGGCAGGGGTTGTCAAGCAATTACCCAATTAATTCAAAAATTAGATTTCTCGCACTTCCATTCCAATAGCTTTCATATCCTTCCAGAAATCCGGATAAGATTTGGACACCACCTCGGATTCGTTAATACCAAGATTAATTTTCAAAGCAATTGGAGCAAAAGCCATGGCCATTCTATGGTCATTATAGGTGTCAATGGCAACATTAGGAATTAAATTTTCACTAGCTGTTAAATTTAAACTTTCATTTGTTAAAGCAACTTTTCCTCCTAATTTTTCCAACTCGGTTTTCATAGCGGCCAATCTATCCGTTTCTTTAATCGGTAGTGTATGCAAACCTGTAAGATGACAGTCCACGTTTAAACCAAGACAAGTTACGGCGATTGTCTGTGCGATATCAGGTGCATTTTCAAGTGCAAATGCCACTTTCTTTTCTACAACTTTGTTTACTTTTTTAAGTACAATCTGATTTTTTAAAAATTCGGTTTCTACGCCAAACTCTTTATAGATTTCACTAAGAATACTATCTCCTTGCAAAGAGTTTTTTTTATAGGCGGATAGCTTGATTTCGCTCCCCACTTTCGACAATGCTGCAATACTGTAAAAATAACTAGCTGCACTCCAGTCTGATTCTACAACCAAATTGGCTTTTTCAACTTTGGCCTTAGGTTTCACTCGAATTATATTCTCAGTAAATTCGGTTTCTATGCCCACCCCATTAAGTAAAGCCAAGGTCATATTAATATAGGGGACAGAGGTTATTTTACCTATCAATTCAACTTCAAGACCATTTTTTAAGCTTGGAGCAATGAGTAACAATGAGGATATATATTGGCTACTTATATTCGCAGGCAAGCTTACTTTAGAGCTTGTAATAGCAGTACCTGTAATTCGTAATGGTGGGTAACCTTCGTTCTTAACGTATTCAATTTTTGCGCCTAAACTTCTTAAGGCATCTACAAGTACTTTAATGGGGCGCTCTTGCATTCTTTTTGAACCGGTAAGCACTACATTTTTCTGCTCTTGTGATGCAAAATAGGATGTAAGAAACCGCATTGCGGTCCCGGCATGATGAATATCTACTTCTCCATCAGCTATTTTTAAGCCTTTGGCCATTACTTGAGCATCATCTGAATTGGAAAGATTGTCTATGTTAATATTTGAGAAAAGAGCCTGAAGCAGAAGTAATCTGTTGGTTTCACTTTTAGACCCCGTAATCTCAATTGCAGACTTTAATAAATTATCCGAAGGAGCGGAAAGATGAAGTTTCAAAATTGTCTTGTTAGATTGGTAAAAATAAAAACTCAAATATAGGTTTATTTGAGCTTTTCGTTGTTGTGGTGACGGTCGTGATCACGTTTTGTTTTTAAATCTAACTTTTTATCAAATGCCTGTTGTAAATTTACCCCCGTTTGATTGGCAAGGCATAAAACAACAAAGAGCACATCTGCCAGTTCTTCGCCTAGATCTTTGTTCTTATCAGATTCTTTTTCACTTTGCTCACCATACCTACGGGCAATGATACGAGCTACTTCACCGACCTCTTCGGTTAGTTGCGCCATATTCGTAAGCTCGTTAAAATAACGAACACCATGTTCCTTAATCCAAATATCGACTGCTTTTTGAGCGTTTTCTATGTTCATTATTCTCTATTTTTGGTATCAATTATAATAGTCACCGGACCGTCATTTAATAAATCCACTTTCATATCTGCACCAAAAACACCACTGCCGACTTTCTTCTTTAAATCTTGTTCTATTTGTGCTATAAAACTTTCATATAATAGAACTGCTAGCGCTGGTTTTGAAGCTTTTAAATATGAAGGTCGATTTCCTTTTTTAGTGCTCGCATGTAAGGTAAATTGGCTGACCACAATGGCATCTCCGTTTACGGCTAAAAGAGAATTGTTCATTACACCGTTTTCGTCATTAAATATTCTAAGGTTTACAATTTTATTGGATAGCCATTTTACATCATCTACAGAGTCGGCGTCTTCAATGCCTATTAAGATTAACAATCCCGTAGCGATATCTGACACTAAATCTTCGTTCACGGTCACACTCGCCTTAGAAACTCGCTGTATAACTGCACGCATTCTTATTCTTTATAAATATCAACTCGATAATTCTCATCTTCACCGTTCACCATTTGCACATAACTACGATACCTGCTCCAAGTCAATTTATTCTCATCTAGAGCATCTTTTACAGCACATTTAGGCTCATCCAAATGCATACAATTATTGAACTTGCATTCTGATTTAAGTTCAAAAAATTCAGGAAAATAATCGCCGATTTCCTCTTTCTCCATATCAACGATTCCAAATCCTCTTATACCAGGGGTATCTATAATTTGTGCTCCAAAAGAAAGGTCATACATTTCGGCAAATGTTGTAGTATGCTGACCTTGTAAATGTTGTTCTGAAATTTCGGCCGTTTTTAGATGAAGACCCGGTTCTACAGCATTGACCAAAGTGGACTTACCAACACCGGAATGACCTGAGAACATACTTGTTTTATCCATCATCATTGCTTTTACTTCCTCAATACCATTACCTTCTTTGGCAGAAATTGAAATACATTTGTAACCAATCGCTTCATAGGTTTTCATCAGAAAATTAATTTCAGCTAGTTCTTCTTCATTGTAAGCATCGATTTTATTGAACAACAAAATCGCAGGTATTTCATACGCTTCTGCCGTGACCAAAAAGCGATCAATAAAACTTGTGAAAGTTGTCGGGTTGTTGAGGGTTACCATCAAAAAAACCTGATCTAAATTAACCGCAATGATATGTGTTTGTTTAGATAAATTTACCGACTTTCTTATAATGTAATTCTTGCGTTCACGAATCTCATGAATAACACCTATCGTTTCGTCTCCCTTTTTTTCCAATTCAAAAAGAACATCGTCACCTACAGCTATCGGATTGGTACTTTTAATACCCTTTATACGAAACTTTCCTTTAATTCTACATTCGTAAAAATCACCATCAATAGACTTGACAGTGTACCAACTTCCTGTAGACTTATACACAGTTCCGCGCATTAAATACTTTATTATTAACAATACATACAATAACAAAGAAACGACTTTCTTTTTATTCCTTTTTATAGTATTATTGAATACTAAATAATTCAAAATCAGCTTTACAATGAAACTTAAAAATCTATTTTTTACTTTTTTACTCTGTGCCTTTTCTAATTTTATTAGTGCACAAGAGGTTATTACCAATGAAAGCATTATTCAAATGATGGAGCTTGGTTTTGACGATTCGATGATCATAGACAAAATATACACCTCAGATGTAAAGTTTGATGCTTCAATAGCTGGGTTAGGAGCTTTGAAGAAAGCGGGCGCGTCTTCAGAGGTACTTTCTCTTGTTATGGAAAAGTCAAAACAAAACACAAAATCTAAAACTGGTATTTATTTTGTAAACCAAGATGGAGAAAATGAGTTGATACAACCTGCCGTTTTTTCCGGAAAAAACAGTAATCAAGTAGCTCAGAAATTAGTTTCGGGCTTTATTAACGCCAAACAAAAGGCACGATTGCCAAGAACTAAGAGCAATAACGTTATTAAAACCAATAGACCAGAATTTACTTTTAAATTTAATCCTGCGACGACAGAGGTTGATAATCTTCAAAACACCCAAGGTAACCAAGCTGGGCTTTTAAATTGGTGGTTTAGAGTTGCAAGTAACCCTAATGAGTTTGTTTTAGTGCAACTTAAGGTTAGGGAAAAGCAAAATCTTAGAGAGGTAATTACTGGAAAAAGTAATTGGCTTTCTAGCAATGAAGGTGTTGACCCTAAACTCGCCATAGGTTTTGATATTGAAGAAATTGAAGGTAATGTATTTAAAGTAACACCAACCTCTCTTGAGCCAGGAGAGTATGCTTTCTTGTATCAAGGACAAGTGCCGCAAGGAAGACAGAATCAATCTGTTTTTGATTTTTCGATACAATAAACAAAGTATTAAGAACTAAAAAAAGCCTCGGTATTACCGGGGCTTTTTACATAAATTCAAGTTTTGGCTAGGCCTTAACTATCTTTTCTTGATGGTTAATCGATTCTTGGTGAATCGCCTTGAACATTCGAAGTACGAACTCTTCACTCAGTCCTTTGCTTTCACCTTCTAAAATCATAGCACCTAAAATTTGGTTCCATCGATTTGATTGTAAAACGGCTACGTTTTTCTCCTTCTTAAGCTTTCCTATGCTATCGGCAATTTTCATTCGCTTTCCTAAAGTTTCTATGAGTTGATTATCAACCACGTCTATCTGGGCTCTTAAATTGCTCAGTTTTGTATTGTATTCCGCCTCTTCATCGGTTTCTTTTCTAATTCTCAAATCTTTCATAATCTGAACCAATTTAGCTGGGGTCACTTGTTGTGCTGCGTCACTCCATGCATTGTCAGGGTCGTGATGTGTCTCTATCATCAATCCGTCAAAGTTTAAATCCAGAGCAGTTTGCGAAACATCAAAAATCATGTCGCGCTTCCCGGTAATATGGGAAGGGTCGTTAATTAGCGGTAGGTCAGGAAATCTATTCTGAAATTCAATCGCTAATTGCCATTCCGGAATATTACGATATTTAGTTTTCTCGTAAGTAGAAAAGCCTCTATGAATAGCCCCCAACTTTTTAATTCCTGCCGTATGCAAACGTTCTATACCGCCCAACCACAAGGCCAAATCTGGATTTACAGGATTCTTTACCAATACAATCTTATCGGTACCTTCAAGAGCATCTGCCAATTCTTGCATAATAAAAGGACTCACTGTTGATCTTGCCCCAATCCATAATAAATCGATGTCATGCTCTAAAGCCAATTCTACATGATTGCGGTTAGCGACTTCGGTAGCTGTTTTCAAACCAGTCTCCGCTTTTACTTTTTGAAGCCACTTTAAACCCAAAGCACCAACACCTTCAAAATTACCAGGTCGCGTTCTGGGCTTCCATATTCCTGCGCGGTAATAGTTAACATCGGTATCTTTCAACTCATGCGCAATACGCAATACTTGTTCCTCGGTTTCTGCACTACATGGCCCTGCTATTACTAGTGGATGGTCTAAACCCATATCATCCAACCATGTTCTCATTTCTTTAGTATTCTCCATTACTTCTTTTTTTGATGAAGGTTTAAAAGGGTGAAGGGTAAAGGTTTTAGTATTTCACCAATTGTAATCTTCTGCTTTTAATTAATTGTTTTTGTTATTAGACTGATTATTCTTGTTTGAACTCACTTTTTAGTCAAAGGAATTCCGTTTAAGATTTGTTTTATTTTATTAGTGCTATTCATTTCATTGTAGATTCCATCAAAATCATCCTCTAAAAGCAGTTGCTTGAATTCCTCTAGATTTTGAATATACTCATCAAGGGTCTCAACAACATTTTCCTTGTTCTGCTCGAATATGGGTGTCCACATCGCCGGCGAACTCTTTGCCAAACGTACCGTGCTTTCAAAACCCGATCCTGCCATGTCAAAAATATCACGTTCATTTTTTTCTTTTTCAATGACAGTCTTTCCTAACATAAATGAACTGATGTGTGACAAATGGGATACATAGGCAATATGCTTATCATGTGCGTCAGAATTCATATAGCGTATGCGCATACCCATATCTTGAAAAAGTTTCAAGGCAGTTTCTTGAAGTTTAAAAGCAGTCTTTTCAACCTCACATATGATATTTGTTTTTCCATCATATAAATTTTCAATAGCTGCTTCGGGCCCTGAGTATTCAGTTCCGGCAATGGGGTGACATGCTAAAAAGTTTCTTCGCTTCGGATGATTCTCTACCACCTTACAAATCAAAGATTTTGTAGAACCAGCATCGAAAACGACGGTTTCTTCACCTACCCCATCTAAAATTTTTGGTAGTTCGGTTACCAAAGCATCCACAGGAATAGCAATAATCACCATATCTGCGTTTGGCAAATCACTATAGTCAGACTTCTCATCTATCAACCCCAAGGATAGTGCCGTTTCTAGATGTGTTGAATTAGCATCTATTCCATAAATTTGACTTCCTGGACGGAGTTTTTTAAGGTCTTTGGCAAAAGACCCTCCTATTAACCCAACACCAATTATTACTACTTTCATATTTCTTGGTCTCGACTCCGCTCGACCTGACAGTTTAATTAAAACCTACTTATTGCCTCTCTAATTTTTTCTTCTTTCACGCAAAGCGAAAAACGAATATATCCTTCTCCATTACTACCAAATATGGTACCTGGAGCAATAAAAATATTTTTCTTGTGCAACAACTCATCGATATACGCTTCTGATGATTTTGAACCCTTTGGTAGTTTTGCCCAAACAAACATACCTGCAGCTTTACTGTCATATGTTGCACCTAATTTATCTACCAATTCAAACATTAAATTTCTTCGTTTTTTATAAACAGTATCTAATTGATCAAACCAATCACTATTACTTTTTAAAGCTGCGATTGCTCCTTTTTGAATTCCATAAAACATGCCAGAATCCATATTGCTTTTTACCTTTAAAACAGCATTGATATTTTCTGAATTTCCCAATAACATACCTACGCGCCAACCGGCCATATTAAAGGTTTTGCTTAAACTATTTAGTTCTAAACAATAATCTTTCGCACCATTAATACTTAAAATACTCGTAGGATTTTTGGTCAACACAAAACTATAAGGGTTATCATTGACCAACAAAATATCATGTGCTTTTGCAAATGCCACCAGAGTCGCTAGTTTTTCTTTGGATGCAACTGCACCAGTTGGCATGTGTGGATAACTGACCCACATCAGTTTTACTTTTGATAAATCTTTTCTAGAGAGTTCCTCTATATTAGGAAACCAGTTATTTTCTTCCTTTAAATCATAAGTGCGCGGTATTGCCTGCACTAACTTGGTTACTGCAGCATAAGTCGGATAACCTGGGTTCGGCAATAGTACCTCATCGCAAGCATTTAAAAAAGCCATACTAATGTGCATGATTCCTTCTTTTGAACCCATTAAGGGCAGAACCTCACTTGTAGGATTAGGACTAAAACCAAACTTGTTTTTATAAAACTCCGCCATTGCCTCTCTCAGTTCTGGAAGTCCTTGATAACTCTGATATTGACTAGCACCTGGCTCTGAAATAGCTTCTTTTAAGGCATCTAAAACTTCTGGGGAAGGAGGCAAATCTGGACTGCCAATTCCCATATTAATGGTAGGTTTGCCCTGTGCAATCAGACTTCTTACCTCTCTTAGTTTTTTAGAGAAATAATATTCTTGAACCGATTTTAATCTATCTGCCGTAATCATTTTTTCAAAGCATTTCTGTACTCGCCCAAAACCCTAAAATCTTCGGACATGATTTTTAGTAACGCTTTACCTTTTTCAAAATCTGTGTAGGCATCAAACGTAACGTCCACAAAAAATGCATATTTCCAAGGCGTTTCTATCACAGGTAAAGATTGAATTTTTGTTAAGTTCATATTACAATCACTCATAACATTTAACACTGCTGCTAAACTGCCTCTTTTGTGGTCAGTGATAAAACGAAGAGAAGCTTTGTTAATCGCCTCTTTGGGCAGTACCTTGTTCTGCTTTTTTAGGATTATAAAGCGAGTGGCATTATTTTTTATCGTTTGAATGGCGGATGCTATAATGTCTAAATTATACAAGTCAGCTGCCACTTTCGGGGCAATAGCCCCTACGGTTCTCAATTCTTTTTCTTCTATCCGTTTTGCCGTTTCAGCTGTATCAACATCTTCGACCAATTTAATTTTTGGATAAGCCTTAAAAAAGTCTTTGCACTGTAAAAGAGCCATCGGGTGTGAATGCACCTCGGTAATGTCTTCAATAGTCAGCCCTGGTTTAACCATTAAATTATGGTCAATGTTCAAATAGTGCTCTCCAATAATATGTATCTGGTTGTGGTAAATTAAATTATAGTTTGGAATAATACTTCCTGCAATTGAATTTTCGATAGCCATTACAGCTTTGTCAGCAGTGCCATTGAGCAACTCTTCAATTAGTTTATCAAAAGACAAACACTCTACCAAATCAAAAGGCTCCGTAAAAAACTCTTTAGCAACTTGATGATGATTGCTTCCTTTAATTCCTTGTATGGCTATTTTTAAATTCATTCCAAAAAAAAAGCCCTGATTTATATCAGGACTTCAAATGTTTTTTATACTTAAGGTATACTACAACAGTCCTGTATTTCTTTTAAAAAAGAAATAAAAATAAAAACCGTTCCAGTAATACGTTCTTTTCATTTTGCTAAAATTCTAGGCTAAGATTAAGCATTCTATGTTAATATCAAAAGAATTATTCCATTTTTAGCCATTATTAAGTATTTGATTAAAATTTTAATCAATAATTACACTTTTATCAAAAAAATGCTATATAAAATTTTTTATCTCTAATTTCGTTATACACCAATTTATATAAACCCTAAAATTATTCAACCATGAAAAACACAATTTACTTATCATTTGCACTGCTTTTATGTTTTAGCAGTTTAAGCGCCCAAGATTTTTCTTTTGGTGCCAAGGCCGGTGCCAATTTCGCTAATGTGACCGGAGATGATGTTGAAAACTCAAGTTCAAGAACGGGATTTCACCTTGGAGCAGTGGCCAGAATAGGTGTCTCAGAAAAATTTGGCATTCAGCCCGAGCTAATTTATTCGCAACAGGGTGCAAAAGACGATGAATTTGACGTTACCTTAAAATTAGACTATCTAAATGTACCTGTTTTAGCTGATATTGTTGTAGCTCAAGGATTTAGCTTACAAGTTGGACCTCAATTCGGCATCAATATCAATAGCGGTGTTGAAGATGATAATGGTAACGAAGGTGATGTTGAAGATATAAACAGTCTTGACCTTGGTGCCGCTCTTGGAGCGCAATACAAACTTGATTCAGGACTATTCTTTCAGGCTAGATATAATCTAGGCCTGAGCGATATTGCCGAAGATTCTGATGTTAAAAATGCTAACATTACGATTTCAATAGGATATTTCTTTCTGTAACTAATTTTATGAAATGGACATATGATAGTGTACTTTTATATAGTTCAAACACTTTTGTATGTCCATTTCTGTTAAAAACATTACCAAATCTTTTGGTAGCCAAAAAGCGTTAGATAATATTTCATTTTCCATTCAGAAAGGTGAAATCGTTGGTTTTCTCGGACCTAATGGCGCAGGAAAATCTACCATGATGCGTGTTTTGACCACGTACCACAATGCAGATTCAGGTCAAGCTGAAGTTAACGGTTTTGATGTTTTAAAATCGAAACTTGACGTACAAAAGAGCATTGGCTATCTACCAGAGCACAATCCGCTCTATTTAGAAATGTACATTAAAGAATATTTAGCTTTTAATGCTAATATCTATAAGGTTTCAAAGGAACGCGTAAATGAAGTTATTGAACAAACTGGATTAACCCTAGAGGCACATAAGACGATAGGACAACTATCAAAAGGCTATCGCCAGCGTGTGGGTCTGGCAGCAGCACTATTACATAACCCTGACGTTCTAATTTTAGACGAGCCAACAACAGGTCTTGATCCTAACCAACTGATTGAAATACGCAAATTGATTCGTGAGATTGGCAAAGAAAAGACCATTCTACTTTCTACACATATTATGAAGGAGGTTGAAGCTGTTTGTGACCGCGTAATTATTATCAATAAAGGAGAATTGGTAGCAGACAAAAAATTGGAGGAATTACGCGAAGCCGAGCAACAAATTATTGAGGTAGAATTTGATTACCGGGTAGAAGAAGTATTGCTAAATAAAATGCCGAATGTTTCTTCCGTTAAGAATACAGGTGGTTTTGTCTACGAAATTGTTTTTAATACCTCAAAAGATATGAGACCAACCGTATTTGATTTTGCACACGATAATGAGCTGAAAACCTTACAGCTAAGCAGAAAAAATAAAAATTTAGAAAGTTTGTTTACTGAACTAACGACCTAGTGTTAGACGCTGTTAGTTTGTAACTAGGCCTTCGTTTTCAGGAGATGTTAATTCTTTTGAGATATTCTGATCTAGCGATTCCTCGTTATTATCAGCGTTAGCTTTAAACAAGATTATGGCTAAAAGAAGAAAAATAAAAAGCACTGCACACTTTCGCATTGTGAATCATATTTGTCATGAAATTATATTTTTTGCTTCATGAAACACTTGATTTTTCTATGAACGACTTAAAAATTTGGTTTAAGTGTTCTTATTTGCCCTTTGCCGTTGTTCGAAAATGGCCATAAACATGCGTACACTTATATTTCGTGCCCTTTGTTTTGCCTTTTCTGCATTCTCGCCTATAAAATGGGCATCTATGGTTTCAATCCAATGGCGAAGCCAAATCCCAAAGTGGTAGTTTGAAATGGTATAGCCCATTTCCTTGTCTAAATCTGCGTGTACCTGTAGTGGATTTGCTTTATACTTTTGAACAAAGAACAAATTGGTTTCCCAGAAATCAGTAAGCTTTTCAATGTGCTCTGGCCAATCTTGAACTGTTCTATTAAAAAAATGGCCTATCTCATTATCTTGGCGAACTTTCTCATAGAACTTAGTGACCAGTAAATGAACTTCTTCACGACCCGAAATTTTTATTCTTTTTTTCATGCTATCCAAGATGAACAAGAGTATTAATGGCACTATCCAAACTATTCTGCACTTTAGAATCTGTACAATTGATAAGAATAGATACTACCAGTTTCTCATTTGGATAAACAAATAGGTTAGAGTACACTCCAACACTACTCCCTACATGACCTACAAAATTTCTGCCCAAGTTATCTTCGCTTACTTGAAAACCAAGCCCATAATAAATAGACTCTTGATCAACTAGTTGCGCGGTGAGCAATTCTAGATAGGTCTCTTTTTCTAATAAGTTTTTATCGAGTAGTTCTTGACCTAGTTTAGCCACATCATCGCTTGTAGACAGATAGCCCCCACCTGCCAGTTTATAAAAATTATTTACTTCAATGGCTTTCTTAAAACCGATTGGTGTTTTGGTATAAAACTTAGCTTGATTCTCAACTACGCTCGAACCGATAGTTGGGTGTTGTAACGGAGGAATGGTATTTCTCATTCCAAGTGGATCCAAAACCTTTTCTTTCACATATTGCTCAAAAGGCATTCCACTTGCTTCTTGCATTGCCAATGAGAGTAACACAAAATCAAAACTGTTATAAAGGTAACCTTTGCCTGGCTTAAACATCAACGGATCATCTTTAAAAACTTCGAGGCTATCTGCAATTGAAAATGGTTGGTTTAGACCAAATTCCTTCCCTCGGTATGCTCTTATACCTGCGGTATGACTCGCCAATTGCCGAAGCGTAAAGTCATATGCTTTCTTTGGGTAATTAGGTACATATTTATAAAATGAATCATCAAATTCTAATAGCCCCTCCTCCACCATTTTACCTAGGGCTAACCCAGTGATACATTTTGAAATACTGGCAATTCTAAAAATTGTTTCTTTTGGGTTAACTGGTATTTCATTTTCAATATCACAGTAGCCAAATCCTTTTTGAAACAGTATTTCATCTCGTTTTGTAATGGTAATGGCCAGACCAGGAATACTCTTCTCAACACATAAGTTATGAAGAATGGCATCAGATTTTTTAAGACCCGAAAGCCCTTTCAAAGACTTTACTTTGACCTGATGGGTAAAAATATTGCTTAAGTATGTGATGAATGAATTCACTTAATAATGCGTAATTATAAAATCGGTAAAGCTGGTTTTTTATTAACCCTAATTGCAATCAATTTCTAAAAATCAATCGACCCTCGAAAATCTCATCGACCGATACCTCTGGAGGCCTATTAAGGCTTATTACATTACCATAACCTCGGATTACTCCGCTTATTCGCTGTTGCGGATTAACCAAAATATCATTGGAACCACGATGGTTAACACCTATATTTTGTGCAACTAAATCTTCGGCTTCTATTCTAGAATCTCCTGCTGCTATCGTTACATTAAAATTATTGGTTATCCCCGACAGTTTAAAAAAGGCGATTCCATTTACAACAATTGCGACAGTTTCTGAAGCCAATTCTAAATCAAATGAACCATCTGTTGTTTCCGTTTCAGGATTATTAAAACTTTCAGATACTAAACTGAGATTTGGATAATTTAATACACCGTCACTAGAAATTAAAAGGCCAGTACTACTCCTTATTTCAGAAATGTTTGGTGAAGTAACATATATTGTTGTTAAACCATAATCACGAACGTAATTACAGTTATTTTCATTTCTAAGTATCAAACGGTTTTCTTCTACTTTTGCGGTAACCTCGTTCAATAAAAATTCACCAGTTTCAATCTCTATCTGTTGGGCATCTCCTTGTTTTAAAACTAAGTTCAAGTTTTCAAAAACGGTAATTGTTGTAAACTGAGGAACTTCAACCTGAACTCGAACGATGTCTCCGGCATTTTGAAAACAATCTGGGGCTTTTTCGGAGTTACAGCTTAAAATAAAAAGAGAATTGGCCAATACTAGAAATACCCAGAAAAGGTCTCGACTCCGCTCGACCTGACCGTCACTTCCGATTAAAAATTTATTAGCTGACATACGTATATCTATAATCGTATTCCTATTCCAAATTCAACAGCTTCCGCAGCGGCCGCATGCGATTTTAGTGTGATGCTGCCAAATACCTTATCACCAAAATAGCGTTTTAAGCCCATTCTATTATACACCTTTCCTTCAAAATCAAAAGGATAATACACATAATAACCTAATTGAGTGACCACACTTAACTTATTGATAAAAAGCTCATGGCCTAAAAATACCCCCACACGTTTAAAATCGGTGTCGGGAGCTACGTCAAGCTCAGGAAATGAAATGCTTTGAAAACGAATCAAATCTTTTAAAAAATTAGAAAAGAAAATATCCGCTCCGAATTGAATAGCACTTTTTCGACCTAATCTTTTGTCCGCATAAGCAGAGAAAATCGCAAATCCATATTGCCCTGAATTGATAACATCACTCTCGTTAACGCCCCCTCTTAAAACAAGATTGTAGCGAATAGGTTCCGAAATTTTTTCTTTAAATTGTTTTGGCTTAAAATCATATTCGACACCTCCATCTAAATCATAGGTTATGCCAAAATTAAGCGCGGCGGTATTTGTAGATGTATTGGGGGCCCTAAAATTGGCATTTGAGTAATGTATTAACGAAAGCCCAGCTTTAAAACCTAAACCGGCAATTAAATTCTCTTTATGATAATTCAACATCAACATTGTAGAACTAAGCAAGTGAGAACCATAAGCATTATTTCTAAAATTAGTTTCCCTATCATATGGGTTGGTATTATACGCAACACCCTGCGCTATTCGTAACTGAACATTACGTTTTAAAAAGTAAAAATTATAATGGGCATAAAGTCCGAAATGCTTACCCAAAACAGGATTCTTCATATCTTGATAAGCAAAGGTAAACCCACTATCAGGGTATCCAAACTCAGACTCCCAAGCTTCATCTCCATACCGTTTTCTATTAAAACCCAATATAAACCCGACCGGGTGTTCGGTTATCAAGTGAGATATATCAGTATTGTGCAATAGAATTGAGCCGTTAAACTGGCTAAGATCTAAAACAAATTTCTTTGGTATTTCAGGACCCTGAGAAAAACCAAAGACAAAAAATCCTAAAAATAGGAGTGATAGTAGGTGCTTCATGAAGCGTAAAAGTACCAATTAGATTTGAGAGTAGTAAAGTCTAATTCTTTAGAACAACCATTAAAATACCTCTTTTGCAATGGCGGCGATATTGTCCGATTTGCCCATCGAATAATAGTGCAGAACGGGAACACCGGCATATTTTAGCTCCTTAGATTGCTCAATTGCCCAATCAATACCCACCTTTCGCACCTCTTTATTCGTTTTACAATCGTCAACCGCATCAATTAAATCTTGAGGCAGGTCTATTCTAAAAACTTGCGGTAATAGTTGTAAATGTCGCTTGACCGCAATGGGTTTTATGCCTGGGATAATAGGAATAGTTATTCCAATTTCTTTTGCGGCCTCTACAAATTCAAAATACTTTTTATTGTCAAAAAACATTTGCGTAACCACATAATCGGCTCCGGCATCTACTTTTTCTTTCAGTCTTTTTAAATCTGATTTTAAAGAAGGAGCTTCTAAATGCTTTTCAGGATAACCTGCGACCCCAATACAGAAATCTGCACAATCATCGGTTTCAATAACTTCATGTAAATATTTCCCACAGTTTAAATCTTGAATCTGTTTTACCAAACTTATTGCGTAAGGATGGCCTCCTTTTGTTGGTTCAAAATACTTCTCTTCACGCATGGCATCACCTCTCAAAGCCATAACGTTATCAATACCCAAATAATGACAATCTACCAACAGGTACTCCGTTTCTTCTTTAGTAAAACCTCCACAAAGCACATGCGGAACCGTGTCAACATCATACTTGTGTTTTATAGATGCACAAATACCTACAGTGCCTGGCCGCATGCGAGTCAATTTTTTGTCCAATAAACCATCCCTATCAATATAAACGTACTCTTCACGTGAGGTAGTTACATCAATAAATGGAGGCTTAAACTCCATCAATGGGTCAATGTTATTATACAATTCTTGAATATTGCGCCCCTTTACCGGTGGGATAATTTCAAAACTAAAAAGGGTTTCCCCTTTGGCTTTTTTTAAATGGTCTGTTACTTTCATATATGCTGAACTCGTTTCAGTATCTATTTTACTTTCTTTAAGGGCGTTACCTAAAGGTCGGGCTTTCGGTAGTCGCTCTTTCTTTTAACTCAACTGCGCTCGATATGACAGAAAAGGAGCTTCAACAAAACCTCAATCCCTAACGTATCTTTATCTTAAAATCAATCATCTGCAATATTCGGAGCCAACCATTTTTTAGCTTTTTCCAATGCTATTCCTTTTCTTTTTGCAAAATCTGCTACTTGATCTTGTTTTATTTTACCCAAACCAAAATACTTAGCCTGCGGGTTAGCAAAATAATACCCACTTACACTGGCAGCTGGCCACATGGCCAAACTTTCTGTTAGTTGCACACCAATAGTTTCTTCTACTTTGAGCAATTGCCATATGGTCAACTTTTCTAAATGATCCGGACATGCAGGATAGCCCGGTGCGGGGCGTATGCCTTTGTACGATTCATTAATTAAATCCTCGTTACTTAAATCTTCATTGGCCGCATAGCCCCAATGTGTCGTTCTAACTTCTTTGTGCAAGTATTCCGCAAAAGCTTCCGCCAAACGATCAGCTAAGGCTTTAACCATAATGGCATTATAGTCATCCAGATTTTTTTCATATTCAGCGGCTAGTTCTGCAGTACCAAAACCAGTGGTCACACAAAAACAACCTATATAATCTTGTTTTCCACTTTCTTTGGGAGCGATAAAATCTGCCAATGCATAGTCTGGAACGCCTTCTCGCCGCTGCAATTGCTGACGGAGGGTTCTGAATACAAAGGCTTCATTCTTTTCCTTGTTCTCGACTTCGCTCGAACTGACAGAAAGATTTATTTCAATATCATCCTCATCAATTGTATTTGCAGGAAATAGCCCAAAAACAGCTTTTGCTTTTAACTGTTTTTCTTTAATTATTTTACTGAGCATTTCTTGAGCATCAGCATAAAGTTCACTTGCTTGTTTACCTACAACTTCATCCGATAAAATATCAGGGTATTTTCCATGTAAATCCCAGCTTCTAAAGAAAGGTGACCAGTCGATAAAATCTACAAGTTTTCCTAAATCGAAATTCTCAATTACTTGAACTCCTAATTTTTTGGGCTTTACAATTTCCGCAGTATTCCAATCTATTTTAAACTTATTGGCACGAGCCAACTGCAAAGATTTGTATTCCTTTTTCTTAGTACGTTTTAAAAACTTATCTCTAAACGCTTCATAATCTAGTTTTAGATTTTCTTTATAAGCATCTGAACTTTCTTTTTGCAATAAATCTCCGACCACGGTTACAGCTCTAGATGCATCATTAACATGTACTACTGCGCTTTTATATTGAGGGTCTATTTTTACAGCTGTATGGGCTTTGCTAGTTGTTGCTCCACCTATTAATAAGGGCACTTGAAAATTCTGACGTTGCATCTCCTTTGCCAAAAAAACCATTTCATCAAGTGAAGGGGTTATTAATCCGCTTAATCCAATAATATCTACATTATGTTCGATAGCGGCGTAAATAATTTTTTCTGGAGGTACCATTACCCCCAAATCCACAATTTCATAGTTGTTACAGGCTAATACTACACTCACTATATTTTTTCCAATATCATGCACATCGCCTTTAACTGTTGCCATTAGAATTTTACCTGCTCCTTTTGCATCAGTTAACTGAGGGTTTTTAAGTTTTTCTTCTTCAATAAATGGTTCTAAATACGCCACAGCCTTTTTCATGACTCTTGCAGATTTTACCACTTGTGGTAAGAACATTTTTCCACTGCCAAACAAGTCGCCAACGACATTCATACCAGTCATTAAATTGCCTTCAATAACTTCAAGGGGTTTTGTAGCTTTTTGGCGGGCCTCTTCAATATCTTCAATTATGTATTGGTCTATACCTTTAACTAAGGCTCTTGTTATTCGGTTTTGCAAGGGCTCTTCGCGCCAAGACAAATCAACCGTACTTTCTTTGGTCTTACCAACTACGGTTTCCGCAAAATCGAGCAAACGTTCGGTAGCATCGTCCCGTCTATTTAAAATAACATCTTCTACATGAGCTAATAAATCTTTTGGAATATCATCATAAATTTCAAGCATCGCTGGATTTACAATACCCATATTCATACCTGCTTTTATGGCGTGATATAAAAAGACTGAATGCATGGCTTCACGTACCGGATTGTTCCCTCTAAAAGAAAAAGAAACATTACTCACACCGCCACTTACACTGCAATGCGGAAGATTGTTGCGAACCCAGCGTGTGCCCTCAATAAAATCGATAGCGTTACGTCTATGTTCCTCCATTCCTGTTGCCACCGGAAAAATATTAAGATCAAAAATGATATCTTCTGGTGCAAATTTTACCTTATCTACTAACACGTTATACGAGCGTTCTGCAATCTCTATACGTCGCTCCAAGTTATCTGCTTGGCCAACCTCATCAAAAGCCATTACAATGACCGCCGCTCCATATCTTTTAATCAATTTCGCCTGACGGATAAATTCCTCTTCCCCCTCTTTTAAACTAATGGAGTTTACCACACATTTGCCTTGTACCACTTGCAAACCTGCTTCAATAATCTCCCATTTAGAACTATCTATCATAATAGGAACACGGGCAATATCGGGTTCTGCAATAACTAAATTCAGAAACTTAACCATGGCATGTTTACCATCAATTAAACCATCATCCATATTAATATCGATGATTTGAGCACCGCCTTCAACTTGATGACGTGCCACTTCTAAAGCTTCATCAAACTTTTCTTCTTTAATAAGCCTTAAAAACTTCTTTGAACCAGCAACATTGGTGCGTTCACCTACATTAATGAAGTTGCTATCTGGTGTAACAAGTAAAGGTTCTAAACCAGAAAGTTTTAGATATTTTGGTTTTGCTTCTTTCATTAATTAGATTTCTATAGTCAATTTTCTTGGCTCAAATTGCTTAACCACCTCGGCAATAGCAGTAATATGTTCTGGTGTTGTTCCGCAACAACCCCCAACGATATTAACTAATCCTTTTTCTGCATACTCTTTAATTTGAGAAGCCATCTGTTCTGGGGTTTCATCGTATTCACCAAAAGCATTTGGCAAACCTGCATTAGGGTGGGCACTAGTAGCGTAATCAGATTTTGCAGATATTACTTCTAAATGCGGTACGAGCTGTTTAGCACCTAAGGCGCAATTGAACCCCACAGAAAGAATGGGTATATGTGAAATTGATATTAAAAACGCCTCAGCCGTTTGACCAGATAATGTTCTCCCAGAAGCATCAGTGATAGTCCCGCTCACCATAATAGGCACTTCGATACCGCGTTCTTCTTTTACCTCTTCTATAGCAAAAAGGGCTGCTTTAGCATTTAAGGTGTCAAAAATAGTTTCAACCAACAAAATATCTGCACCGCCATCTAATAAGGCCTCTACTTGTTGTTTATAAGCTATCCGTAATTCATCAAAAGAAACCGCTCTATAACCAGGGTCGTTTACGTCTGGGGACATGCTTGCCGTTTTATTGGTTGGACCAATACTCCCTGCCACAAAGCGCGGTTTGTTTGGTTCTTTAGCAGTAAAATCTTCTGCAACTTTTTTGGCAATTCTGGCCGACTCATAGTTTAACTCATACACCAATTCTTCCATATGGTAATCTGCCATGGCTATAGTCGTACCTGAAAAAGTATTGGTCTCTACAATATCTGCCCCCGCAGCAAAATATTTACGATGCACCTCTACAATAGCTTCTGGCTGGGTCAGCGATAATAAATCGTTATTCCCTTGTAAGGGATGCTCCCAATCTTTAAAGCGCTCTCCTCTAAAATCTTCCTCGGTGAATTTATAGCGCTGTAACATAGTGCCCATAGCGCCATCTAAAATCAATATTCTCTTATGTAGCAAATCCTTAATCATAATACGATTTTTACGCAAATTGCGTAATTATAAAATTGTAAGTATCAAGTAAGGAAAAGGAAAGAATAGCTTTCATTTAGGTTATCTAATCCCAATTGGGTAGAATGTAGCACCTTCTTTACAGATAAAGGGTTGCTAAGGCTTCATAGGGTCTATTCCCTCCGCCTTTCTTGATAACAATTCAGTTTTTTAATGAACTAGGTACAAATTAAAGCCACAGATTACTCTTAAACAAATTAATGCCCCTTTTTTTGGCTATTCTTTTAAATAAAAACCCTCTAATCAGAAAATCGATTAAAGGGTTAATTGCTAATAAAAATTAGGAACAAAATTTATACTATACTTTGAACAACCTCTTTTTTTGCTTCTTTTTTAGAACCATCAAAACCTTCCACACCGCCAACAGTTGTGTATTTCATAACAAAGCGTTTATTAGGATGTATAATTTGATATGCGTATTGACACATTACAGCAGCCTCATGAAAACCAGATAAAATCAGCTTTAATTTACCCTCGTAGGTGTTTACATCTCCAATAGCAAAAACTCCAGGAATATTGGTCTGATAATCTTTGGCATTATTCACTTTAATTGCATTCTTTTGAATTTCTAATCCCCAGTTACCTAGTGGGCCTAATTTTGGAGATAGACCAAATAAAGGAATAAAATTATCTACCTCTAAATAGGTCTCTCCTTTATCTGGATCATTATGTTTAATGACCACTGCTTCTAATTTTTCATCTCCATAAAGCTTCTTCACCTGTGCTTCGGTAAACAATTTTATTTTGCCAAGTTTTGCTAACTCTGATGCTTTTTCAACGGAGTCTAATGCCCCTCTAAATTCGTTTCTGCGATGTACCAAAGAAACTTCTGAGGCAACATTGGTTAAGAAAATAGCCCAATCCAATGCAGAGTCACCGCCACCTGCAATGACAACTTTTTTATCTCGATATACCTCCGGGTCTTTTACCATATAAGCAACCCCTTTATCTTCGAATTCAATAATATTATCAATTGGTGGTTTACGTGGTTCAAAAGAACCCAAGCCCCCAGCTATTACAACTACCGGTGCCTGATGTTGTGTTCCTTTATTGGTACTAACTATATAAGAACCATCCTCTTGTTTATCCAAAGTTTCTGCTCTTTCCCCCAAGGTAAAACCAGGCTCAAAAGGCTTTATTTGCTCCATTAAATTATCCACCAAATCACCAGCAAGAATTTCAGGGAAAGCAGGAATGTCGTAAATCGGTTTTTTAGGATAAATTTCTGAACATTGCCCTCCTGGTTGAGGCAAAGCATCTATTAAATGGCATTTTAATTTTAATAAGCCTGCTTCAAAAACGGTGAACAATCCTGTTGGACCAGCACCTATGATGAGTATATCTATTTTAATCATTTTTGCTTCTTTTTATGCACTTTTTACTAATTCTTCAGTGATTTCATTCATTTTATCCACTTTTTCCTCAAAATCTCCTTTAATTGTTTTTCTAAAATCATTCAAGTTTTGAACCATTTTATGGATATCATCAGGGATAACTTCTTCAAAAAATTGACGCAGTCTTTTTGCTGTTGTTGGTGATTTTCCATTTGTAGATATTGCTACTTTTACATTACCCTTGGTAACAATACCTCCCATATAAAAATCACATAATGGTGGGTTATCGGCAACATTTACCAACTTATTTTGCTTTCTGCAGTCGTTATATACTTTTTCATTTACCTGAGGACTATCTGTAGTTGCTACTACAATGTGTTTTCCATTTAAATATTTTCTGCTATATACCTTTAAAACTATTTTGGCGCCAAACCTTTTAGCTAAGTCCAAGGTCTTTTTTCTTATCATTGGAGTAACAATTGTAACCTTTGCGTCTGGACTTGATTTAGTTAAAAAATGTAGTTTTTCTTCAGCTACAAACCCACCACCAACAATCAACACCTCTAGTTGAGCAGTTTTTAAAAAAATAGGATATAAATTGTTTCTTTCCATTATACCAAAATTGATTCTTGTGCGTGTTTGTTTTTTAAAGCCAGTAGTTGTGTTCTGTGATGTACAACTTCACCAATAATAATAATCGCAGGATTGGACAGCTGTTGCTCCCTTGCCTTGGATTCAATCGAAGCAACAGTGCCAATTCCTATTTTTTCTCTTTCTGTTGTACCTTCTTGAATTATGGCTACTGGAGTTTCTGATTTTCCTTCCCCCTTGAATAAGGCCATAATTTCAGTAAGTTTCGACATTCCCATTAGAATGACAATAGTCGCACTTGACTTAGCTGCTAAGGCAATATCATTTGATAGTTTATGCTCTTTTGTAGTGCCTGTTATTACCCAAAAACTCTCAGAAAAACCTCTTTTAGTGACTGGGATGTGCTGATTTGCAGGAACTGAAAGTGATGATGAAATACCTGGTACTACAGCGACATCGATGCCATATTCCGCGGCATATTGCATCTCTTCGGCTCCTCGTCCGAAAACGAACGAATCGCCTCCTTTTAATCGAACTACATGTTTTCTTAACTGACCTCTTTGTAAAATTAGCTCGTTAATTTGCTCTTGTTGATAGGAATAACATCCTTTGCGTTTACCAACAAATATCTTTTCTGCGTTTGGGGCATAATTCAACAACTCAGTATTGATCAATGCATCATACAAAACAACATCTGCACTTTGCAATGCCTTTATTGCTTTTAAAGTAATTAATTCTGCATCTCCAGGACCAGCTCCAACAACGGTTAATTTACCTTTCTTAAGCATGTGTCAATTCTGATTTTCTAAACTCTGTCACCTGATTCAAATAGGTTTTTGCATCGGCTAAATAGCTTTTTGCAAATGCCTCCGTAGGCTCGTTTTTATTTAATTGAAGTACCAATGTTTCAAATCCACCGCCGATAGTCAATCTTCCCGATTGAACAAATTTTTCATCAAAATCTCTAATGATACTTGCATGCGTATTTACTTTGGTCTTCTCGGCAGTAAGTAAAGCCTTTGCAGAGTTGACCATAGATGAGTATGAGTGATAAATACTAGCCGCCCATCTACCTTCACCAAGTGTTTCCGAGGCTTTTTGCAGTTTCTCTTCGCTTTCAAAGAGTAGAGTTGCTATTAAATCGATAACCACACCAGCACATTCACCAATACCAATCGCTTTTTCATATTTTTCTGTATTGCCCCAATCGATAAAATCTTCTTGAGTCAGGTTTTCAATAACCGTCAACGGTTTTAGGAAATCGTAGAAATAATGTTCTCCTTTTGACCGATAATAATCAGCATAAGACAAGCCATTTCCATTAGTTTCAAAATCATCTAAAATTAACCTTAGTGCTTCTGGTCCTCTCTTACTGGGTATCTTAACTACCTTATCGGCAAAACGCCCTTCACCATCGCCAATGTTACCACCACCTAATAAAACTTGTAATGCCGGTGCCACTAATTTGTCTTTTGTGCGTATCGACATTCCTTGAAAACCAATATTGGCCATATTATGCTGACCGCAAGCGTTCATACAACCACTGATTTTGATGACAACATCTGAATTACTGATATACTGTGGATACTCTTGTTTTATAATTCGTTCCAATTCTACAGCAATGCCAGTACTACTTGAAATACCCAAATTACAGGTATCCGTTCCTGGGCAGGCGGTGATATCCAATGCTTTATTGTAACCTGCTTCCACAAAACCCAATTTCTCTAATTCCACATAGAAAAAAGGAACTAATTCTTTCTTCACAAAAGGAATCAAGATATTTTGCCGAAGAGATAGTCGAAATTCACCGGCGGCATAGTTTGCTACTAAGTCTGCTAATAGTCTTGCTTTATCCGTATAAAAATCTCCCAGTAAAACTTTAATTCCAATGCCCACATAACCATCTTGTTTTTGAGGGACTAAATTGGTCAGCTTCCATCGCTCAAAGGCTGATTCACCTGCAATTTGCACATGAGGAACATTCACATCGGCCACTGTAACCTTTGGATAAGCCAATGAATCAATTGGCACTGTAGTGTTCGGAAGGGCTTTCTGTTCTTTAGCCAATAATTCTTTAAAACCTTCTAGACCTAAATCTTTAAGCAAAAACTTCATTCTAGCTTTGGCTCTGCTCTTTCTTTCACCATATCTATCAAAAACACGAATGACCCCATCCATTAAGGGAATAATTTTATCGGATGGCAAAAATTCAAAAAGCACATCGGCATGACGGGGTTGGGAGCCCAGACCTCCTCCCAACATTACCTTAAAACCTTTTTCACCATCCTTTATTTTTGCAATAAAGCCCAAATCGTGCATATACGATAATCCAGTATCCGCATCACTTGCTGAAAAAGAAACTTTGAATTTTCTACCCATTTCTTGGCTGATGGGGTTTCTAAGAAAGTAGCGAAATAAGGCGTCTGCGTATGGAGAAACATCAAATGGTTCGTTTATATCTATACCAGCAGTTTCACTAGCTGTTACGTTACGTACCGTATTGCCACATGCTTCACGCAAGGTAACTTCATCACGTTCTAATTCTGCCCATAATTCTGGTGTACGATTTAAATCCACATAATGAATCTGTAAATCTTGTCGTGTGGTAATATGTAAACGACCCGTAGAATATTCATCGGAGACATCACAAATACGTTTTAGTTGTTTTGAAGTAACTTTGCCATAAGGCAGTTTAATACGAATCATCTGAACTCCTTGCTGGCGCTGACCATAGACCCCTCGAGCTAAACGTAGACTACGAAATTTCTCTTCGTCTAATTTACCTTCTTGAAATTCATGTATTTTACGTTCCAATTCTAGAATATCTTTTTCTACAATAGGATTTTCTATTTCTGTTCTAAAACTTTTCATTATTCTATTTTTCCTATCAATTTTATAGATTAATTAGAAATACTAATTTTAATTTATCGTAAACATATTACTGTAGGTGAATGCCACATTCCCTGCTTTCCAAAGCCTTTACAGGGTCAAAATAACTACTGTTCTTAGGAAGTTCATGTGCTTCTAAATAATCATCCAAATCATCATCTGTCCAATAATAAAAAGGACTCACTTTTAAAATACCTTCATTACTTAAGCTCAAAATATCCTTTGCACTTCTCAATGCCGTTTGTCGTATTCTTATATTCGTAAACCAGACCTCAGGTTGATGTTCTGCCAGTGCTCGTCTAAAAGGCTCTAGCTTTACAATATCAGAAAACTCTTTATGACCTGGCTCATCTACGTTTGGGAATCCCAATCGATGTTCAGTATAAGACCTAGTTTCTTTTGGAACATAAGTCTGTAAATTAAGGTTATATCTATTGGTCAAATAGTTAGCATGTTCATAGGTTTCAGAAAGGTTAAATCCAGTATCACACCAAATAACCTTTACCATAGGATCTATTCTTTGAAATGTACTTAATAGCACTGCTGAGTATTTACCAAAACTCGTAGTTACTATTCTTTTATTCGAAAGATTTACCGCCCAACTAATTATTTCCTCAGGTGGAATACCCCTAAACTGCTTGTTAAACCTCGAAATCTGGTCTATTGAAAATTTCATATATTATCCTATAGATTTAATAGGAATTACAAACATAAAACAAATTTCCAATTTTGAAATATAAATTCAAATTAAATTTATGTTAACCCTATAGTTTTTGTAGATTAATAAAATTGCAGACGCTTTTTTAGGAAAATTAAAAAATAGAATTCGAAAAATTTAAGAAATTAAGTCAGCTAGAGTTGTATTCCGGTAGACCTCCAAATTGGCATCGCGTACCTTAAGCATTAATTTGTTTACCGAGCAAACACCCTCATTAGGGCAATCATCACATTTTTCATAGAAGTTGAGACTTACACAGGGTACCATAGCTATAGGTCCTTCCAACACCCGCATGACAGAAGTCATTTGAATGTCTTTCGGTTCTTTAATTAAATAATACCCACCGCCTTTTCCTTTTTTTGAGCCTAAAAAGCCATTTCTACGTAGCGTTAGTAAAATACTTTCTAAAAATTTTTGGGAAATATTTTCTTGTTTTGCAACTTCAGCAATCTGCACAGGTTCCCTATCTGGTTGTGAAGCCAAGAATGTCAGTGCTTTAAGTCCGTATTTCGTCTTCTTAGAGAGCATAAGACGAAGATAGCAAAATTTGTCAAAGCCATGCCAAGCTAATAGCTTACACTGCTCCTCTTTGTTTGGGCTTAGAGCGCACAACTCAAAAAATACTATTTTTAAAACCTAAACAAACTAATTTCTCATTTAATGAAAATTTTTAACCGTAATTTTTCAAAAAGCACCTTTTTAATGATATCATTAATCTTTACCGTTTTATCCTGTACCACAAAATCAAAAATGGGCGGGTTAGCATTATATACCGTTAGGGATGCTATGACAGATGATGCTCAGATGACATTAAAAACCGTATCTGAAACAGGTTATGCCTATGTAGAAGCAGCGGGTTATAAAGACGGAAAATATTACGGTATGACTCCTTCGAATTTTAAAGCTTTTCTTAAAGAACAAAACCTAATACCCGTTAGCACCCACCAAAGCAGTGTGACTTTAGACAATGCCGATATTGAAATGGCGCATGCAAAAGCCGCTGGTTTTGAATATTTTGTGGTGCCGATTCCGCCAATGGGCTTGTTCAATTATGATACTACCACTAATACGATGAGTATGACCGGTGGTGCGGAAAACTTGGCTAATATTCTTGATGAACTGGGCAAAAAAGCGGCTAAAGCTGGACTCAAGCTATTATACCACAATCACGATTTTGAATTCATTAAAGATACCGATGGTATTGTTCCTATTGACTACTTATTAGAAAACTGCGACCCGAAATATGTGAATTTTCAAATGGACCTCTTTTGGGTGACCAAAGCAAAGACCGATCCCCTAGCCTACTTCGAAAAATATCCTGGGCGCTTTAAGATATGGCATGTAAAAGACATGGATAAAGATGGTAAGTTTGCCCCAGTAGGTAATGGCACTATTGACTTTGCCCGCATTTTGGCCGAAAAAGATAAGTCGGGAATGGAATACTATATGGTCGAACAAGACAAAACCTTTACCATGAAACCCTTAGAAGCCATTAAAGTAAGTCATAAGGGTATAAAATCATTTGGGTTTGAGTAAAAGTATCCTTTAGTTTCAAACCCATCTAAAGTCAAAATGAATTTAAGGTAATGCTTGTTGTATATCAGCAATAATATCATCTGAGTGTTCAAGGCCTACTGAGATGCGTACCATACCATCGGTTATTCCAGATGCTAGACGCTCTTCTTTAGTAAGTTTACTATGTGTTGTAGATGCTGGATGCGTTACAATACTCCTCGAATCGCCCAAGTTAGCAGAGAGTGACAATAGCTTGATGGAATCGAAGAATTTTTGACCTGCCTTTAATCCACCTTTTAGCTCAAAAGCAACCACACAACCCCCTGCTTTCATTTGCTTTTTTGCAATTTCATATTTAGGATGCGATTTTAGAAAAGGATATTTTACCCAATTCACTTTCTCATGGCTTTCAAGAAACTCCGCCACTTTTAATGCATTATCACAATGCCTATCTACACGAATTGCCAAAGTCTCCAAACTTTTTGAAAGTACCCAAGCATTAAAGGGAGAAAGTGCAGGACCCGTAATACGCGAAAAGCGATACACTTTATCAATTAATTCTGAACTACCCACTGTGATTCCAGCCAACACGCGTCCTTGGCCATCCATTAATTTGGTGCCTGAGTGAATCACCAAATCAGCACCAAATCGCATGGGTTGTTGTAGATAAGGAGAAGCAAAACAATTATCAATAACCAAAATAAGGTTGTGCTTTTTAGCTATGCCTCCTAAAACCTCCAAATCTAGAACATCAACACCCGGATTTGTTGGTGATTCAGCATAGATTAACTTGGTATTCGGGGTAATCAAACTTTCTATAACATCAAAATCATCAATAGGAAAATAACTGTGGGAGATATTCCATTTCGGAAAGAAGTTATTGAACAAGGAATGTGTCGAGCCAAAAATATTACCTGCGGAGAGAATATGGTCGCCGCTATTCAATAATGCGGCCAAGGTTGAAAAAACCGCTGCCATGCCAGAAGCAAATGCAAAGCCTGCTTCAGCACCTTCCATTTCGCAAACTTTTTCCACAAACTCATTTGAATTAGGATTGGAATAACGAGAATAAATATTTCGGTCTTTTTCCTCAGCAAACGAAGCTCGCATGTCTTCGGCATCTTCAAAGACAAAACTTGAAGTTAGATATAAAGGACTTGAATGCTCTAGAAACTGTGTACGCTCTATTTGCGTTCTTATTGCTTTGGTCTCGAATTTTTTATTATCCATTTTGTGTCAGTCCTACAAGGCAGGAATCTATTATTAGTTTTAATTACACCCCTAAAGTCCCCTCAAGGGGACAATCTCTAGATTAAACTTTATTACAATTTCTCCGCTATTCGTAAAACATCACCAAAAACGCCTCTGGCAGTAACCGCAGCTCCTGCCCCGGCTCCTTGAATGACAATCGGATTTTCTCCATAAGACTCCGTGAAGATTTCAATAATAGAGTCTGAACCCGATATTTGGCCCAAAGCACTGCCCATGGGTACTGAAATCAACTTCACCTCCAAAATACCTTTATCTTTCTGCAAATCACCATATAAATCACCCACATATCGCAATACATGGTTTTCTTGCTGAGCTTTTTTTATGCCCTCAAACTTTTGATTTAAAACAGTTGATTTACCAAGGAACTTTTCTTTACTTACTTTTCGTAATTCTGGAGGAATTAAGCTTTCAATATTGATGTCGGCAAACTCATTTTTAAGTTCTAATTCACGGGCCAAAATCAATAGCTTTCGAGCCACATCATTCCCAGATAAGTCTTCCCTAGGATCAGGTTCTGTAAACCCTTTTGACATTGCTTCTTTCATTACCTCAGAAAAAGGAACTTCGGCCTCAGAGAACGTATTGAAAATATAGCTTAAAGAACCCGAGAAAACACCTTTTATCCGGGTGATATTTTCCCCGGATAAATGCAATAGTTTTATGGTATCAATTAGAGGCAACCCAGCACCTACATTTGTTTCATACAAATATTGTTTTTGATACTTAGCAAGGTTTCTTCGCACCAACCGATAATAATCAAAATCGAGGGTGTTCGCGATTTTATTTGATGATACCAGATTAAAACCAACGGCAATCAATTCAAAGTAATTGTTGACAAAATCAGTACTCGCTGTATTATCAATAGCTATTAAATTTTCTAAATGGTTTTCATTGGCAAAACTCACAATATCGCCCAAATTATAAGATGAGCCCTTTGTCGCTAAATCTTGTTTCCAATCTTTTTGAATACCATTGGCATTCAACAACAACTTTTTGGAATTGGCAACGGCAAAAACTCGCAAATCAAGCCCTTTTCGGTGTTTAATTTTATCTTGTGAGTCTAACAATTGCTCAATAAAGGTACCGCCTACGGTGCCATGCCCAAATACCACCAAATTGATACGTTTGCTAACGCCAAAGATTTGACCGTGCATTACATTAAGTGCTTTTTGTAAAACACCGCTTTCTACCACCAGACTTATATTTTTACCCGAAATTGTATTATTGAACAATAGCGGAACAATACCATTCTTGATCAATGCATTATAAGGCTCATGAAACGTACTTAAATCTTGGCCTACAATCGATATGACCGAAATGTCTTTTTTAATGGTAATGGTATTTACATCTTTTGCCGAATAGTCAGACGTGAATTCAAGATCTAGGGCTCTTTTCGCTTCCTCTGCCCTATCCGCAGCCACTACCAAACCAATACTGCGTTCTGAAGATCCTTGGGAAATAATACCCACGTTAATCTGATGTCTTTCAAGGGTGGAGAAGATTCTGGCATCTACACCAACTTTGCCCAACAGCCCCCTACCTTCTAGGTTTATTAAGGACACATTTTCGATAACAGAAAGTGATTTAATACCATCTTTCTTTGTTTTTGAACTGATAAGGGTCCCTTTTGAATTTTGATTGAAGGTGTTTAAAATTCGGAATGGAATATTTTTCTCAATTAATGGAATAATTGTTTTTGCATGTAAAACCGTTGCCCCAAAATTCGCCAGTTCGTTGGCCTCTGCATAAGACAGGTGCTCAATGACCTTTGCTTCTTTAACATAGTCGGGGTTTGCCGTAAAAATTCCATCTACATGTGTATAGTTTAACACCTCTTCGGCATCTAAATAATTTGCAAAAAGCGCAGCTGTATAATTACTGCCGTTTCTACCTAAGGTCGTAGTTTCACCGTTTTCATTGGCTGCGATAAATCCGGCAATAATAGGTATACAATCTATCGGTAGTTCTGAAAATCTTTGCACTACATTTGTTTTTGAAACGGCTTCATCAATCTGTGCATTACCAAAATTACTATCGGTACGAAGTAAGTTTCTAGAATCTATTAATACCGCAGGAAAGCCTCTTTCTTGCAGCAAAGCCACCACCAGTTTGCATGATATCAATTCTCCAACGGATAGTACCTCATCTTTGGTTTTTGAGCTATAGTCTCCAATCAAAGAAACACCCTCCAATCGTTTTGATAAATGTGCTATTTCATGGCCATAGTCGATTGTTGAACTAAAAGACTTTTGATACTGTTCAAAATTTGATAATAATTCACTGTTCACCTCTCCTTTTACGGCATCTTGCAACAAACCTTCTAAGGTATTGGTTGCATTTTCACGAGCAGACAATACCACCCCAATAGGCCCACCTTTGGTGTATGTATCTTCTATAATTTGAAGCACACGTTCCAAACCTTTTCCATTGCTTAAAGATTTACCACCAAACTTTAAAATCTTAAGCCCTCTCTGGGTCTTTTCTTTTTGAAAAACACCTTTCAAGAGTTTTTCTAGTTGTTGAAACTCCATTAAAAAAGCATCATGCCCATGAACGGATTCTACCTCGCCATAAGTGACATTGCTTTTGGTCTGCGCAAGCTGTTTGAACGTCTCTTTATTTTCTTCCGCGGTAAAAAACAAATCAGAATTTACCCCGATAATACGAATATTGGTCGCACTATTCTGTAACTCCTCAAAAGCCTTATTCCCATCTCTGGTAATATCAATGGTACGCAATAACTGATTCATTAATTTATAGGCAGACAACTGAAAGCGCTCTTGTAACTTTTTACCATGATGCAACAACCAACTTTCTACGTTAAAGACTTGTAATTCTTCATTGGTTCCCCTTTGAAATCGTTCCTTAAAAGATTCTGGCGTACGGTAACAAAGCATGGCATGCATACGCGCGTCATGAACAGGCTGCCGACTATTGATTAAAATCTGTTCTTGAATCTGGCAGTTGGCAATAAGCCAATCAGTAGATTTCCAATCCGATGCAACGGGAATTAAATGCTCGGTGATTTCAGGGTTTATAGCCGCCATTTCCCAGGCAATTCCTCCACCTAAAGACCCACCTATTAATGCAAAAAGCTTTGAAATTTCTAACTGCTTTAAACCCAGTAGAAAGATTTTAGCGATATCACCGGCCACAAAGTCTTTGTAATTTTCGATGACGAATCCATCATAACCGTTACCCGGAATATTAAAGGAAAGAATGGTATAAGTGCTTGTATCTATACACCTTTCTTCTCCAATAATATCCAACCACCATCCTTTTTCACCGGCAACATTAGAATTACCTGTTAAGGCGTGGTTCACTAATACGATTGGTGCAGTATGTAAAGGTTGACCAAACAGCTCATAAGACAGTTGAATGTCTTGTTGATGACCGCTTAAGGTGGTGAAATTTTTAATTTCTAATTGGTGGAGCATTACTTTAAAATTATATTCCTGTTATATCAAGGGGAGTCGAGATGTCAAATAAATCGTTCTCGACTCCGCTCGAACTTACAGGTAAAACATTAAGCCAAAACTGGTTTTCCTACTGCTGCGAACGCTTGTTCTAAATCTTCTTTTAAATCATTGATATCCTCTAGACCAACCGAAAGTCGAATCAAATCTTGACCAACACCTGCGCTTTCTTGTTGCTCTTCGGTCAATTGTTGATGGGTGGTACTTGCCGGGTGAATAATTAAAGATTTGGTATCTCCAATATTTGCCAATAAAGAGAATACCTTAGTGGCATCCGTTAGCTTTTTCGCCGCTTCAAATCCACCTTTTACACCAAAGGTGACCAATCCGCTTTGCCCTTTTGGTAGATATTCTTGGGCTAAATCGTAGTATTTATTTCCTTTTAGTCCAGGGTAGTTCACCCAGGCCACTTCTTCCCTATCCTGCAACCATTCAGCTAATTCCAGTGCGTTTGCACTATGCTGCTTGATTCGTACGGGCAAGGTTTCCAAACCTTGAATTATCTGAAAAGCGTTGAAAGGACTTAAAGCCCCACCAAAATCGCGTAAGCCTTCTAAAATCAATTTAAAGGTAAATGCAGCAGCCCCTAAAGCTTCGCTATACACCAATCCGTGATAACCGGCAGATGGCTCGGTGAATTCTGGAAATTTACCATTCGTCCAATCAAAAGTTCCAGCATCAATGATTGCTCCACCAAGTGAAGTACCTTGTCCGCCAATGTATTTTGTCAATGAATGTATTACAAGGTTTGCGCCATGTTCAATTGGGTTTAACAAGCCCGGAGTTGCCACGGTATTATCAACAATAAATGGCACTTTTGCAGTCTTTGCTTCTTTCGAAATTCCTTTTAAATCCAATACATCCAGTTTTGGATTTCCTAAAGACTCCACAAAGATGGCCCTGGTATTTTCTTGAACCGCAGCTCCAAAATTGGTAGGGTCAGAAGCATCAACAAAAGTGGTAGTAATACCCAATCTTGGTAGGGTCACATTTAACAGGTTAAAAGTTCCACCATACAGGCTGCTCGAAGCTACGATATGATCCCCGGCCTTTAATAGGGTTAAAAGTCCAGTAGAAATTGCCGCGGTACCGGAAGCAAATACCACTGCTCCTACCCCACCTTCAACGGCAGCAAGTCTATCTTGTAGTATTTGATTGGTCGGGTTGTTCAAACGGGTGTAAATGAACCCAAGCTCGCCTAAAGAGAAAAGATTTGCGGCATGGTCCGTGTCATTAAAGACATAAGACGACGTTTGGTAAATAGGCACTGCCCTTGTCCCACCAGTTTGTGTAGTGTCGTGCCCAGCATGTAGGGCATTTGTTGCTAATTTTTGATTACTCATGATTTTGTTTTTATGTATTCCGTTTTTGTCTTAAGGAATACCGGTTTTTAAATAGATTTCTGCCTTCGCAGAAAAAATAAAAAGCCAAACCCCCGCTATCCGACGATAGTTAGGTAAAATCAAAAAGTTATAAGAAATAGAAAAGATAGCCGAAGGCTATTTGTTTTTCGTTATCTATTCTTTAAACCAAGTCGATAGATTCAACAAGTCCTGAAACGAGTTCAGGATAAAGATAGAATTTAGCACCTTCTTAGATGCTGATTGAATCAGCACGAGCTAAGGGTTGCTAAGGCTTCATAGGGTCTAATCCCTCCACCTTTCTTGATAACTATTCAATACGTGTTTGAACTTTAAGAATAACACAAGGTATATTCAAGGACAAATATAAGGTCAGAAAAAATTAAAAACCTAATGGAATTTAAAAATTTAACAAAAGTCTAGTGGTTTGGTGGATTTTATTTGAGAGTTCGCACACTCACTTTGTTCAGTTCGAAATAACGGTCTTGTATATGGTTAGTTTTGTGTTTTGCCAAATACAGACCGAATAGAAAACCCACATACCGAAAGCTTTCGGGAATCAGAAGAAGGCGAGTACTAGCAATAAGGCATATACGGCTTAAGTTCGAACCTGATTAAATTGATGACTAATCAGAAAGAACAAAAGACTTGTTTTTTACCTCAGCTCTTTTTTGGCAATAATTTTTAATTCAGTATTATTGGATAGGCGATTTTTGATCTATTTGAATTGAATTGAATGTGGTTGTATGTTATTCTCTCTGCCATCAATTTGTTCCCAACACCCTTTTATATTATGGGTTTTGAAAGTGTACCATCCAAACCATTTGGGTCGATTCTTTATTTTATGTGTTTCCAAGACCTAATATTTATATAGTTAACCTATGGCAATGTCTAATTTGAGTTTTTTGCCTTTGAATTAAGTTTCTAAAAAGAAAACCGGCCATTGCTGTTATCGATGACCGGTTTCTTTGTTTTAGGTCAATACAGTTTCATTTAATACAATGGCCATGTCGTATTCTTCTACCCTTAAGGTTTCTGGAATAACGCCATAGCGCTCAGGTATCTTAGCGGCTAATTCTGAAGTCCAGAATGTACCTCTAGAGGTTTTGGTTTCAAATAAATAGATACCACTGATTGCGCCGGAGCTTTCCTCGGCTATATAATACTTCTGAATAAGTCCGGGAACATTTCTAAATACATTCAAATCTTCATTACACACTTGCATGAGCTTTTCTTGATTGTGTGAAGAATTAAATTTAACTGATAATACTGCTGTTGCTGTTTTCATTGTTTTTAAATTTTAAATGATTCATAATTACAGCAACAAAAGTATTTATGAGATAGCCCTTTAAGATAGCCCGAAAAGTCTTAAAAATCGACTACAAGGTTTATGTTATTATTTGTTGATTACGATACTTTAAAGGAGTTGTATTATATTTTGAATTAAAAAGATTAGTAAAAAGCAAAAATAAGCAAAACGATTAAACCCGTTGCTATACAATGCTTTATAAAACAGTAGTCTTAGTTTGGAACTCGGTGTCTGATAGGTTTTGGGCTTGAAAACACAAGGTTAGGTTACTAATTCGTTACCGATTGATAAAGGTAACTACATAGCTTAACTGTTTATATTTCAGTCTTTTGCACCCTTTTTTACATTCCCTTGTAACTCAATGTAATTTAATTTTAAACATTAAACATTTGAGTTATGGAACAGACAAAAAAGTCCACGTTCAAACTGCTTTTCTACCTGAAAAAGAACGAACTGAAAAAGAACGGTAATGCACCGATTATGGCACGTATTACCATTGATGGAACAGCTAAAACTTTGGGAACAAAGTTAGAAATTAACCCGAAAAATTGGGATTTAAAATACGGAAGAGTTGAGGGCAAGAGTGCCACCGCTTTGAACATTAACCAAAAGCTGGATAACGTACGGGGTCGTATCGACAAGATTTACGAAGATATGCTGAAGCACGAGGGTTTTGCGACCGCACAGAAAGTAAAGCTCTCGTTTTTGGGTGTTGGTGTAATGGACGATGCCGTACTAAAAGTCTTTAAAGACCAAAATGAAGACTTTGAAAAAATGGTCGCTAAGGGAAAACGCTCTCAAAGCACGTATAGCAAATACAACACTGTTTACAACCATCTTAGCGAATTTATAAGGGAGCGTTACCATCGGGACGATATGGCTTTCCGGGAACTCACTTCTGATTTTATTCGTGAGTTTGATTTCTTTCTTCGCATTGATAAGGAATGTACCCATAATACGGTTTGGGTTTACACAATGCCAGTTATTGCTTTGGCAGAATTGGCTATTAAAAAAGGCTTGATACGGGATAATCCTTTTGAGGATTATGAAATCAGTATGGAAGAAACCGACCGCAGCTACCTTTTAAAAGAGGATGTAGAAACCTTAATGCTCCTGAAACCATCTAAGCCTCGATATGAACTTGTAAAAGACCTTTTTATTTTCAGTTGCTTCACAGGGCTTTCTTACATAGACATTAAGAAACTGAAATGGAGCAATATCCAGTCTTTCTTTGATGGACACCAATGGATAATCAGCAGGAGAAAGAAATCAGATGTTGCCTCCAACGTCCGTCTTTTGGAAATCCCCAAACGCATCATTGAGAAATATCGTGGAGCTACAAGAAATGATTTTGTATTCCCAATGCCATCCAATGCGACTTGCAACACGCATATAGGTAAACTTATTGAGGAAGCGGGTATTGTTACAGAACAGAAAGTTACATTCCACACCGCCCGTCATACATTCGCCACAATGTTTTTGACCGAGGGTGTTCCGCTTGAAAGCCTTAGCAAAATGATGGGTCATAAGAATATTTCCACTACACAGATTTATGCTAAGATTACCAGCCAAAAAATCAGTAAGGATATGGATTTGGTTTCGCCTAAATTTAAGGCAATGGAAGATGCGTTTATTATTAAAATGGAACGGGAAGAAATAGCATTATTGAATGAACATACAAACGCAGATAAAATTTACAATACCGAAGAAATTATGGTTTAAAAATTAGTGCATTCTTTACTTATCAGATTGAAGCAGGATTTAACTATCCTGCTTTTTTTATGCCCTTACTTTTCGATTATTCCAACCTCTATTTCAGGCTCTCATAGCCTGGTCATTTATTCCATAAAAATTAGAACAGAATATTTCCACAATCAACCGGTAAAAAGGCAGCTAAGTTATAGCGGGCAGCCACCGCACACACCCACCAATAAAAAAAATGAATGAACGGTTTCCCCCTAAAGGAACCCCCATTAAATCATTTTTTTTCTTGGTTTTCGCTATTGCCCGCTTGGATTATCTGCTTTCTTTTTTCCGGTTTTTCTTTTGGAAAAAATTATGCGAAGCGAAGCGGAGCAAACCACAACAGGAAGCAGGAAACGAGAAAAGCGAACGTAACAAAATGTAAAACTTTTAAAACAGGACGATTATGAACATTATCGGAAGACTGACAAAAAATGCGGAAGTACGCACATTGTCGAACGAAAAACAGGTAGTAAACTTTTCAGTAGCGACCAATGAAAGCTACAAAAACAAGCAAGGTGAACGAATAGAGCAAACAACCTATTTCGATTGTGCCTATTGGATTTCTGCAAACGTGGCAAGCCTACTCACAAAAGGCACTTTGGTAGAACTCACAGGCAGAATAAGCACAAGGGCGTGGATAGGCAAAAACGGCGAAGCACATTCGGGGCTGAACTTTCATACCTCTCAAATCAAACTGCACGGAGGTAGTAAGAGAGCCGAAACCATACAGGCTACTGCACAAGCCGAGAACAACAGCTTTACTGCACAGGGAGCAGATGACGACCTCCCATTCTAACAACGAGTATTCAATCATTTTTTAAACATCAAATTTTAAGCATTATGGCACATAATATCAATTTCAACGAGAGAACAGGACGTTATTCATTTTTTAGCGTACAACAAAAAGCGTGGCACGGTTTAGGTCAAATCGTAGAACAATACCCGACAAGTGAGGAAGCAATCAAATACGCAGGGTTAGATTACGAAGTCGTAAAATCCCCACTATTTACCAAAGGTTCGGGCATTATCGAAACCACCAACGGCATAGAGATAGACAGTAGCGAATTAGAAGTACCTAACTATTTCGCCAACATACGCACCGATAACAATGCAGTATTGGGCGTAGTCGGTAAGGATTACCATATCGTACAAAACCGTGAAGCCTTTAATTTCTTTGATGCCATTGTAGGCGGTGGCGAGGGCATTCTGTACGAAACCGCAGGAGCGTTAGGCAACGGAGAACGTGTTTTTATCACAGCCAAATTGCCCGACTATATCCGTGTAGGCAATGGCGATGATGTTACGGAAAAGTACATTTTCCTAACCACTTCGCACGATGGTAGCGGAAGTATCACAGCCGCATTTACGCCTATCCGTATTGTATGCCAAAACACGCTGAATGCTTCGTTACGCAGTATGACCAATGTAGTCCGTATCAAGCACACTTCGGGAGCAAAACAACGTATCGAGAACGCTCACAAGATTATGGGACTTGCCAACACATTGAGCAACCAATTAGAGGGCATTTTCAACGAATGGGCAAAAGTAAAGGTAACAGACCGAGAAGTAAGAAAGCTAATACAGTTGGCACTTTGCCCAAATAAGGAAACGCTTGACCTAATCAAAAAAGGTGCGGAAGATGAAATTTCCACCGTGTTCAAAAATGTCGTTGAGGATGCTTTTGCGTATGCTATGATAAGCGACACCCAACAAATGGACACTACCAAAGGTACGTTGTTCGGAGCGTACAATTCTGTGACAGGCTACTATCAGAATGTAAGGAGTTACAAGAATGACGAAGCCAAGTTGCAGAGCATTGTATTGGGTGGTACTGCCCAACTCAAATCGCAGAAAGCATTTGAACTATGTACTGCATTTGCTCTGGACGGTGCGGAAATCCTAAACCTTAATTAGATAACCACAGGCTACCGCCTTAATCGGTGGTAGCCTATTATAAACAACAGCTATGACAATGGAAACCTATAAAGCAACGCTGAAACACGACACAGGCAAAGTAACGCTGACAGTAGTATCACTTAGCGGAAAGCAGAGAGCAATACAGCAGATAACAGCCGTAGAGGGTTGTCCCGAATGTGCCATTGTGGATATAGTAAAGATTGATAACGATACAAAACAGCAGAATATGAAAGCAAAAACCATAGACGAAGCCAAAAGTATGGCTAAAGAAAAAAGCCTTGAAACGCAATACAGGGATGAAGCTATATACATCATCTATTGCAACAGAACAGAGTATTTCTATGTAGATACCGACAGCCTAATACGGCTTTGGGAACGGCTTATAGGCTACTATGAAAATGGAAAATACACCGATGCTGAAACTAATTCATAACACTTAAAGCAGATACAATGGAAACGACAGCAATAGCCACAAAGTTTGTACGCTACGATGTTCCCGAATTGGAAACCCTGCAAAATGCAAAGGTTTACCTACTAAGGGAAAAACTGAACAAAAGCGACAAGTTGAGCCGAGCAGAAAAAAATTGGCTTGCGGAAGCAGTAAACCGAAATGCCTACTTCAAAAGAGCCGTACCCCTTATGGGTTATCGCTTCGGGT
This sequence comes from Croceitalea marina, assembly GCF_042684265.1. Lineage (NCBI taxonomy): Bacteria > Pseudomonadati > Bacteroidota > Flavobacteriia > Flavobacteriales > Flavobacteriaceae > Croceitalea > Croceitalea marina. The sequence goes on from NZ_JBHULB010000016.1 coordinate 173,753, forward strand.
TTGAGGATATTTTGAAAACCTATGTAGTGAAGCAGTACGGCAGTTGGGCAGAATACAACGCCCCCGACAAAACAAGCCTTAGAAGTATTGTTTACGGCAGGATTGACCAAATAGCGGAAATCACTAAATAAGAATTAGAACAGGTATGAAAATAACGGATTTGAACGGTTACGAAATTGAAGTAACCGACCTAAAAGAAGCTATCTGTATTGCCAAACGAAATACAGGGTATAGCCACGAGGACAAAAGTTTTTCAGACTTCGATAAAAGGCAAAATGCCTATTGGATGGACATATACGAGAAACTAAAAGCAATCAAAAAACGGTTAAACAACAATTAAAATCAAAGAACGATGAACACAAATTTTTTCAATCAGATACAGCAGTTGGACTTTACAGGAGTATTGCAACTGAACATTTCAAAAGGAATAGAAAGCAACCTAATCGTAACAGTATTGCTCAATAACGAACAATGCGGAGATAGTGCCAAAAACCTTATTCCCCCATTGACATTTAACGCCACACCCCAAGAGTTTGACGAGGGATTTTTTGAACAGATTACCACACCTATACAAAAGGTATCGGGCTTAATGGTGGATATGGAAAAATTCTTAAAGCAATTGGAAGAAGTTAAAAAGCAATCGGCAATCGAGAAAGAAAAAGCAGAAAAGGAGAAAAAGGAAAAAGAAGCCAAAGACAAGAAATTTAAAGATGCTATGGTAAAGGCTGACGAGTTGGAGAAAGAGGGCAAGTTCCGCGAAGCGTGGATGAAAGTACCCGATATAACGGAGTTTCCCGAAAAAGCGGACGAGATACGCAAACGCAAAACTTCATTGTCCGACAAGTTCGCAACACCGAGCCTTTTCGGAGCAATGGAAGAAGCTACACCCGAACCGCCAAAGGTGGAAGAAGTTACTGCCGATTATCCTATTGATGAAGCGGACGAGGAAGAATAAAAGTGTTAACCCCAAAATTAGAAAGTTATGTTATTAGCAACGCAATTAGAACGAGTTTTCATACTCAAAGACAAAGGACAGGACATCAGACTGACCGACCCAGAGCCACGTTGGAGCGTGGAAGCCGTAATGAATTTTTACGCCAATATGTACCCGATTTTGACAACGGCAAAAGCATCTGCACCACAGATAAAAGACGATGCGGTAGAGTACAAATTTGAGAGCGTAATGGGTACGAAAGGTTAAACCAAAATTTTAAAACGATGAATTATGCAACGCAACATCATATCGGGAACAATCAATATACCCGAACAGAAACGACAACAGCAGTTACACCGACAGTTGGGCGAGTTCGCAAATTGGCTACAAAGACCAAAGGACGCAAACCAAGTGCAGAAAGACAAGCAGAAATCCGTACCGATAGCAATGCTACCAATGGTATTCTAAAGTGTACGTTTCTGCCTAAACTGAAAACAGCACAATCCGTACAGGCTTGTCAGAAAACGGAGAGGGATTTTTACAAGTCCCTTTCCCGACTTGCCGAGCATTACAGCATTGAACCGATGCAAACCCAAGATTTTGAGTTTCCATACAATGTAGTATTATCTATGTGGGATATGGAAACCAAAGTAAAACGTACCAACATAAATTGGGACAGTTTCAAATTGGTACAGGATAGTAAGAAAACCTTTTTTGTAAGTGAGGAAAGGTATAATGTAGGTACAACCTTGTATTATATTCCTATTGCACCACTCTTTAAAATGCTCAAAGACCCGAAGCGTAAAAAGACCGCACAGCTACTTGTATCGGTATGCAGTTATCTGTACCATATTGCCGATGTGCCGTATTACAGGCAGGAAGACAGCTATTTGTATTGGTTGTATGAAACGCATAAAGATTGGGTAGAACAGGACGAGGAAACGGACGAAACAGAAACATATAGAAGTGAGTTGAGAAATGCCGAATATATTGGCGACAGGATAGAACAAAAGTTATTTAACCGAAGCAATCTAAAGATATTTGAACAGCGTTTGAACCGATTTAAAAGCCTTGACACGTTCGACAGGGAATGTTGGCAGGTAGCGTGTAATGCGTTTGCCCTTTGTACTGAATATCCGAAAGCAACTTTTTTTAGAAACGCACCATTGCCCGAAGAAGACCCTTATGACGATGATTACGAAACCGAAGCAATCGGAATGGAAAAGTACATTTCATTTATCGCAGATACCAAAGGTTGGCTATATGAAAGCCTTTCCGAAAGCATCAACAATGAGTTCAACGAATACGGAAAAATGGAAGAGCCGACCATTTGCAAAGCATTTGACGGCAGTAAAATAACACAAGGCAACCTTGATTTTGAAAATCGCCTGTTTGAATTGTTGGATGACCTTTCTTACTTATTATATAACTATAAAACAACAGAAAAATGAACACCGTAAACGACATAACCAAAGATTTCGGCACATTATACTATCCAAAATCCGCTTTGGTTTTCTATGAAACCAAAGGAACAGATACAGCAATGTACGTGGAGCATTTCGATATGGATAGCAACGGAACGCCTATCAATGCCCACCCATTGACCGTAAAAGAAGCCAACGTATTGGCAAAGGCGTTACAGACCGATGAAGAAAAGAACACAGCCTTTTTAAAGTCAAAGGGAATATTGCCTACAAACATTCTGCATATCAATCCAAATGCTGAAAAAGGTATAGTATTATGGTACACCAAAGCACAGCAAAGACAACTGTATTTTGTGGATAGTTTGGGCATATCCAACGGAATGGCACAAGTACCGCCAATGCTTTGGTTAGCGAGCAAAAGCAGTCTTACTGTATTTGCTTTGGCAAGCGACAGAAGACCCACCGAGAAAACGCCATTGCATTACGCACCTTTCTTCAATATCTACGAAAAGGGCAATGTATGTATGGGTACTGTTAGTATTGATATTAAAAATTCGGCTTCGGTTGAGGAATTTACACAGGCGTGGGAACATTATTTTTTTAATTCCTATTTCAGCCATTCATTATGCGAGAACCTCACGAAAAAAAACATTGTAAACCTTTGGAAAGACCTTATCAATACTGATAAACCTTTTCCGAAAGAAGTATTAAAAAAGAATAACAAAACCCTTAAAAATCTATTGTGATGAATACAGCAAAAACAGCAATCCATTTTACGGACAATTATCTGCTCAATCCGACAAACCCAATTTCGGTAAACCTTATCGGGGCAGGTGGCACAGGCTCAAAAGTATTGACCGCTTTAATGGAAATAAACGAGAGCTTGATAGCGTTGGGACACGCAGGGTTGCAAGTCCGCCTTTGGGATGATGATGTTATCACGAGTGCCAATTTAGGCAGACAGCGTTTTTTTGAAAGTGAAACAGGATTGTACAAATCGGTTGCATTGATAAACCGTATCAATCGTTGCATCGGTACAAATTGGAAAGCCGAAACGGTAAAATTTGAAAAGGACAAGTTTGGTAGAATACCCGAAAAAGCAAGGGCAATCATTACTATTACTTGTGTGGACAATGTACAGGCGAGGTTTGGCGTTGCTGAAATTCTTAAAGAAATAAGTTACCGCAGACACTACCAAGATGAGCCGAAATATTGGTTGGATTTTGGCAACAGCCAAGATACAGGACAAGTGCTACTATCTACTATCGGAGAGATAAAGCAACCCAATTCAGAGAAATACCAAACGGTGGCAAGCCTGCCATTTGTTACCGATGAATTTGGCGAATTGCTGAAGCAATCCGAACAAGAGGATAACACGCCAAGTTGCTCCCTTGCCGAAGCGTTGGAACACCAGGACTTGTTTATCAATTCCTCATTAACCCAAATGGGTTGTTCTTTGCTGTGGAACTTATTTCGCAGGGGAATGACTGAATACAAAGGATTTTTTCACAATCTGAAAGATTTCCGCACCCACCCGATAAAAGTCGCCTGACCCGAAAAGTCGGGCGGCAAAAAGACAGATCCTCCCGATGGTCGGGACAGTCTTTTTGCATCAAATCGGTGCAACCCCTTTGTCAAAATGCACCGCTACACAATTTCCTTTCTCTACCTTTTACCAAACAGGTTGCGACATTATTGTGTGGGATATTCATTATCCCAATGATTAGGTATGCAATGACTTCTTTTCTTTTCACATAAGCGACCAAAGAAAAGAAGCAAAAGAACGCCGCTTGATTAGAACAGATATTTTATACTATTATAATCGGAACGTTACTTATTACTGAAATATTCCTGTGCAATTTCCGCTACTCCCACACTAAAATATCTACCGCCATTGGTAACAACATCAATAGCTTTTTTAAAATCGTCCGTATCGCTACCAATGAGCAAATAACCTGTAAAACCAATTTCCAAAAGAGGTTTTACGGCTTTTTCTGCATCAATATCATTATGTGCAATCAGGTTAATGGTTGGATATTGTGTTCTCAATTCTTGAAGCTGTGCCAGCACATTCTTATTGTAAAAATCAAGGTCAATAATACAAATGTTGGGAAGTGTTTTTAATGCTGGTAATTGAGATAGTCCGTCTTCAATGTTTTCAGAACGGAACAATACTTCAATTCCTGAAGCAACGAGGTCGTTGCAGGTCAAATCCAAAATCGGGCTTTTATCATTGATAAAGGCGAGGGCAATTTTTTGTTGTGCTGTACCAGTTTCCATATCATTACTTTTTTGAGTTGATGTAGCCCTGCACAAAAAAAAGAAGCGCAGGCAACCACACTTACCGATACTGAGGCACTGGTACGCCTTAATCCCCGAATAAGCGAGCGCCCACGCCTATGACGTGAGCGTTCTTACTTATTGTCTTGGGGATACAAAAAATTACCAGTTTTCAGTACCAAGACCTAAAGCAAAAACACTTTAAGTATTGTTATATTTTACATAGCAAATATACTAAAGTCCTTCCGTTGAAACATAGTCAGAACCAAATTAATTAGAAGCAATGTCTGTCATTGGTTATATAGTTCTGTTCTAAGACGGTCAGAATATCCGTTTCCTTATAAATAATCTTACCCCCAATTTGTATATACGGCAGGATATTATCGTCACGGTATTGCTGTAAAGTCCGTTTACTGATATGTAACAGCCTACACACATCTTCGCCCGACAAGTATATTTCTCCGTTCATTACAGGACGGTAATTTTTTAATATTTCTTCAATACGGTTTCTCAACTGCATTATCATTTCCTGATGGGCGATGATTTCTTCCGTTTCATTCGTCAGTAAATCCATTGTCGTTGGTATTGTACGGCTGTCCGGCTTCGAGTAAAGCCTGTACGTCCGAGCGTTTATAATAATTCTTGCGGTTCAGTTTGGAATATGGTAATAAGCCTTTGTCCTTGTAGGTCTGCAAAGTCCGTTTGGTAATGTTCATCATCAAACACACTTCCTGGTTATCGAGCCATTGCTCCTCTTTGAAAATCGGGGTATATTTTCGTGTGGCATTTTCGGTCATTTCCAAAAGTTCCCTTAGGTCATTCTTCATTCCGTCCAATGCGGTTTTTTGTATTGCAATAACTTCCATTGTTTGCTCATTTTTTCTGTGGAAGTCGAATTTATAAAGGCTTATTGCAGGATTGGGAAAGGTTGCATTGATTGGCGTTGAAAGGCAGTGTTTGGCTTTTTACTTTTGCCATAAACGAAAAATCGGATAACCTTTTGAGCTATCCGATTTTTTTTATTTAAGCCCCGTTTTATAAGTGTTATCAAGTTTGTTGTGAATAATTGTTGCTACAACCAAAACTTCTGTCATTTGTGAAAGTTGGGTATCTTCCAATATTTTGGGGTTGTGTGCTTTTGGATTTCTGTACATAGAAAAAAATCCTTTGCAGAAATTTCCAAAACCTTTGTGTTCACTTTCTTCGCTTTGATTTTTCAGAGTATTGAAAGCAAGCATAGGTCTTTTGTCCTTTCCCAACGCAAAACAATCATCAACTAAATCTGCTCCGTCTGAAGTATAGCCACTTTTTTGCCTAAGCCTCTCTGCTACACTTTTCGTAATTTCAAGTATAGCGTGAAAATAATTTTCCTTTAACCATTCAGCTTCACAATAAGGCAAAATTTCTGAATGAACTCCAATTCCGTGTACTTTTTCTTTGATTTTTAGTGACCTGCTTTTTGCTTCCGAAATAGTTTTCGCCTTATCAACTTGTCGGGGCTGTCCACTTTTATCAATTTCTATCCCTTCATAAACAAGTTTCTCATTGATAGTTGTTCTATCTTTTTCAAATTCATCTTCGGAATTATATCTTTTAGGATTTAATAATCTAACAACAAATGCCAATACATTATTTCCACATCTGTCTTGTGCTTGTCTTTCTTTTAAAGCATAAAACAATCTGTCTGTTTTATTTGTGCCATATTGAGATTGAGAAATACCAGCACCTGATAAATGTTCTGTAATTTTCGTATGTGTCAGTATATTTGATATAATATCAGATATATTTCGTAGGGTTATGTCATCAAAGGATTTTGTCATTTTATAATTTTCCTCTTTATTATGAATACTAAATCATATAATCTAAATTTCCATAAAAATACTTATTTCGAGTTAGGTATCTCCACTTGTTGCTTCTCTTTGTCCTTTTTCATTTGGCTATAAGTCCATATACAGACAATACCGAGAATTATCAAAGCGTATGCAATCCATTTGCCGACACGTTCTATAAAACGGGTAAATACAGATGCTTCAAAACTCGAAAATCCCTCTGCACCCATACCATTACGCCTATAAAATTTCCTGCGGTTTATCCAATAAATAAGCACTATCGCAATAACGATAACAATAATACCAAACACCAATTGAGCCGTAACTGTATCCATACCCGTTAAGATTATAATTCAAGTAAATTTAAACAAAAAACAACGTACACCGAAAGCTGAAAAGCAAAAAACCGACCTGTAACAGTCGGTTTTGCTTTTATATAAGTAGCATTAATCACTACTGTTGAACTGAAAGCTCAACTGCTTTTCGTTACCGAAGTTATCGGAAATCCAAACCTCAAAGGATTGTGATACGGTAGATGCCGAAGTGTAATACAACCGGAACTGCTCCGTTGGCAACGAATACAAATCGTTTGGCAAATACGGTGGTTCGTCATAATACCGCAATGTGCCTTGACCGTCAAATTGAAAGTAGCGGAGAAAATATTGCGTGTTGCTGTAATTGCCTGTTCGCTGTATGGTAATCCGTATCTCTACGGTCTGCCCACTGGCAATATCTTTGGGTACAGGCATTACTTTGACCTCAAAAGGGAAATCGTTCTGTATTTCGAGTTCATCGTCTTTGCTACAAGATACCAACGTAACCGAAGCCGTGAGGATTGCCAAGAGTATATATATTGAGCTTAATCCTATCCTGAATTTATTGAATATTGCTATCATCATTTTACATTTTAAAAATTAAACCTTAATCCCACGCCTGCGGACGGTCGGAATTGTTCCAAGTCTGTACCCCACAAAACCTTTGTACGCCCTTGCAGGACTAACACAAAACGGTCGGACAGGTACGTTTCAAATGTGAGCCGTCCGCCTGCTCCGTAAACAAAATTGTCTTCGCTCAGTATCTTCGCTCCGTCATACAACATTGCTTCGCCACGGTTGATGCTTTCGTAACCGACTACGCCTGTTATTCCAAAGTTCAGCGTGATGTTCTTACGAACATCGCCCAACAGGAAGAAACTGTAACCGCCCTCTGCGGTATAAGTTTCCTGCGGTATGCGGAGGTCTTTATAATCGTGGTATTGGTGTGTATATTCCAACGCCCAAAGCTGGTAGTTACCATTTTTGCCGTTTACGGTCATTGCTACATTGATGTAATAATCGTTACCGATTTTATCATCGGACAGCACACCCGTACTCACTTCCAATCCTTTCTGTTTAGGTAACATTCTTTGTGCCTGTGTGACCGTGATGGCCATAAAGATGAGCATCACGGTATAGATATACTTTTTCATATTATTTACTTTAAAAGGTTATTAAAATTTCAGGTGCATATCGTTAATCAAACGAGCTTTGATTAAGTCGGAATTTTCTATCTGGAGTGTCTGATGCCTGCCACCGTTTTTCTCGAAAATCTCAATAAGTAGTACCTTGTCATCGGCAATGGTAAATTGGTCTAACAGGAACACGTTTTGCTCGGTCGTTTTTCCGCCAATCTCATCCAATGGTTTGTAAGTCCTAAGCGGTATCATCGGGCGTTCCTGCACTACGGTACGTTTGGCTACCTTTTTATCCACCACTTTGAAATTCACAAAATCAATCTGAAACGGCACATTGGTACGGTTTCTCAATTCCGTATGGAAATAGTATTTGCCGTTGTGTATGTAGATACCTTTGAGGATAAACTGAATACCGAAACTCTTAGCCCCGATATGCTTTACAATACGTTTGTCCTTTTTGTAAATGGTTTCCAAAAGCAAGCCTGCCAATGATGGCGAATTGTTGCCCAATTCTTCAAAAAGCACATCGTTTCCGTTGGCTTTATCAACCGCCTTTTGCATTGTCAAGAGGTCATAGCTCAACGCTTCGGGATAGGGACTGTAATACACATTGAAACTGTAAAAACGCCCGTCATTTGTGATAACTGAAAAATTGGTTTCCGCTTCAAATTCCCTTACCGATGCTTTTACACGCAATACATTTTCCGCATCTTCCGCTTTTCCAGCAATCAGGTATTCGCTTCCCAAATCCACATAACGGATGGCGGTCGGAAAAATAAGATGTGAAGTTTTATCGTAGGTAACTTCCATTCTATACGGTTCTATCTTGCCTAATGCAAGCGGAGTTTTTGCACTATCCTGTGCGTAAGATTGTACGGCAAAGCCGAGTATCAGGGCAAATGCCCAAAAGGTTTTTAAATGATTTTTCATTGTTTAAATTATTTGAGTTCAACATTATTTTTTAGATACAAGGAAGACCTGATGCCCTGCTTTTAGCGTAACCTTTGGGGTTCTTACCTTTTTGGCGAAATAGCCCGAAACACCCTGTACCACGCCACGGCTTAAATCAGCAGCAACCTGTTGTCCTGCATTCTGCGTGAGCATTATGCTTGTTCCCGAAGTCTGGCTCATATTGCCCGCCATTTCGGTAAGGGCGTTCATTTCGGGCGAATACGGAACGTACAAGCCTTGCTGTCCGTCCAAATCGTAAATAGTAATATCAACCGGAATGATGTTGCCCTCTAATTCTACGGAGGTAATCTTTAGCTGCAATCGACCTCCCTGAAATTTGGCATTAGCTGTTACAATCGTTCCTTTCGGAATGGTACGTTGAGGCGTTTGGGCTGGCTCTAACAATCGCAATCGTACCCCTGTTTCGCCAATAACCGTTTGCGCATCGTGTACACAGGCTTTGATACTGTTTTTCGGTTGTGCCGTTTGCTCAATAGAACCTGCGGTATAAAAGCCCCGGTTTCTTGTTTCGCTCCAATCGGCTAAAAAGGCACTGTCCGTAGGCTCACGATACAAAGCGGAAACGGTGTTCTTTCTTGTAGGTGTGAATGCCACAAAATGCTCCTTTTGAGTTGAACCTGCGGTAGCCGTACCTGCATCCTTAGCAGGTGGGGCTTCTGTCGAATTTGTACCTGTTGGCAGATACTTTGCCGCCATCTGGTAGGATTTCTCCATTATGGCAAGCTGGTCATCAACGGTTACAGATTTAGGTACATCTTTCTCGGCTAATTGTTCTTTTAGTTCGTCCAATTGCCTGCGGAGTTCTGTTGTTTCAGAGTTGTTATCCTGATAAAATGAACCCAATGTGCTTTGTGCATTGCGGTAACTGCTCAATGCAGGATTGCCGTTTCTTCCCGAACCTCTGCCAACGCCATAGCTGCTGTTTTCGTCTTCTTCGGGAAATTCATCATTAGGCTCTTTTTTGTCTTCAGTATTCCAATAGTCAGAAAGCGTGGTAAGTGCATTGCGTTTTTCTTGCTCTTTGCGTTCCAGCATTTCCAACTCGTAAGCCTTGCCTTTGTCGGCAGGCATTCCTGCTCCGGTAGCCTCCGGTACTGCATCGTTCAGCCCGATGTTCTCAATTTCCTTTTTGTCTGCGGATGGTTTAAATATGAGGTACATACAACCTACGAAGACAATTCCCATTAAGCCAAATATGAGTGGCTTTTTGAGCTTTTCGGCTTTGTTCTGTGTACCGTCTTGCAGTACATCAGTGGTTGCTGCCTGGTTCCCTTCCGTTACCCGAACAACCGACTTTTTGTTCTCATTTTCTTTCATAAATCTTGTTTTTTAGAATTGTTGATAATGTGTCCTGCAATCTTGCAGGACTTTCACTTTTTTTGAGGACAGGGTTTTCGATATGCTCAATGACCATATCGTTACCCGACTTTGAGGTATCGTACCATACTTTGCAAATGACACCTGCCGTAAGCAGTAGATACCCCACAAAAAAGTAAAGTGTGTATTGGTGCTGTTTCCGCAAGAGCAATGCCCGCCAGCGTTCGTCCAGCTTGTCAAAGTACCTGTCCATATTTGCTCTTAGTTTTTTCATAACCTTACTATTTCTGTTGTTATAGCTTGAAACGCTTAGGACTTTGACCTGCCTTTTGCTTCGGTTCTTCATTGACCAAAGCGACTGCCTCAACCGCTTTGGGTGCGGATATGACTGACAGGTTTGTCAGTTCCGATTTTTTCAGCAGTTGCCCAAATTGGTCTTTCCTTGCAACCTCCATTCTGTTAAGCGAGAATTTGCCGTTCAGGTATTTTACCCACATACTGCATTCTACACTTGGCTTGTCTTCGCCCGACCATTGCAGGTAGCCCGTCAGCAACAAGTCCTGTTTAGGCAAACTATCTGTACCTTTTTGGCAGTTTTCGAGGTATTCGCCGATACTTTCCTTCAACTTTCCAGCATACGCTCCCTGCGTATGGAAATAGCCGTTATATCCTTTATCGGTAAGGATTTTTGCAAACGTGCTTAAATCTGATAATGCTTCCATAAGATTGTTTTTTTAGCGTTCGATAACTTCTATATCCCTGTTTTCTATCACTGCAAACTTTTCGATGTTGAAGCCTTGCGGGTTGTTGTCCGAACGGACAGAGTTCACGAGATAACAGGAAGTAATCAGGTTACGCCTGGTCACGTTGCTCGAACGGATAATGAATTGTTTGGCGTAGGTACGCACCGCATAAGGATAGGTGTCGAAATTGCACACGACACTATCCACCTCAATGCGTTGCTGTACATTCCCCGAAATAATCCTGCTGTAATAGCCCTTTTCCGACAGGTCTTTGTAATAATCAAAAGCTGATTTATCGGCAAGGTTGAATGCCCTGCTCATATTGCTTTCGATAGCGTTCTTGTCGGGAGCAAGCGTAAAAAAGAGTTCGTGAAAACGCCTGACGTGTTCCCTTGCTTCCACAGGTCGGTTGATACTTGCATCTTGCGATAAGGCAAGCATCAACGATTTTCCATTATCCAGCACATAGATTTTTTGGCGTTGTTCTTCTGCAAAGCGGTAGGAACGCCATACGGCGTAACCTACCACGCTAATGCAGAGAACCGCAAACACAATGGCATATAATCTTATCTGCCTAAAGCTGTTTTCGATATTTCTTAGCGTTTTAAATTCCATTTTTTAGAATGATTAATGATTATTTATTCATCAGTTTACCGCCGATGTTTCCAACTGTTGAGCCTGCGCCTGCTCCGGCGATGTTTCCGGCTTTCATTGCTGTGGAGTTTACATTGCGGGTAAAGTTTCCTGCGCCTCCGGCTTGGATTACCCAACCTGTTACTGTCGGGATAGTGAAGTACCCGATGATGCCGATAATCATAAAAATGATGTACACGGTATTGCTCGTATCAGGTATGTAAGTAGGGTCGGCAAGCATTGCTATATCCTTTTCGATAATGAGGGATTGTATTTTGGCAAGCATAGAGCTGAACAGGTCTGCCACAGGCAACCACAGGTAAACGCTGACGTATCGGGTCAGCCATTGCGTGAGCGTGGACTGAAAACCGTCCCACACGCTTATCGCAAAGGCTATCGGCCCGAGTATGGACAGGACAATGAGAAAGAACGTCCTTATGGTATCAATAACCAAAGCTGCCGCCTGAAACAGTACCTCTAACAGATTGCGAAACCAATTCTTAATAGCTTGTTCGGTTTGGTAGGCAAACCTATCCATATACATTCCCGACATCGTAATCAAATCGCCGGGCGACCAGCCCAATTCTTCGAGCTTTTTATCAAATTCCTCATTTGATACGAGATAGGCTGTTTCAGGATTTCGTAGCATAGCTTCCCGTTCGAGCAGGTCTTTTTTCGCCTGCAAATTGTTGAGGTCAAGCACCTGATTTTCGAGGATTGTGTGAGTACCCTGTACCACCGGACTTAACACGGCATTGATTGTTCCCAATACGATAGTTGGGAAAAACATAATGCAAAGCCCCAAAGCGAAAGGACGAAGCAAAGGGTACATATCAATGGGTTCAGCCCTGCTCAAAGCCTGCCATACTTTTATGGCAACATAGAACAAAGCCCCCAATCCGGCTATCCCTTTAGCCACTGCCGCCATATCGGCGGACAGTGGGAGCATCTCATCATATAATGAGCGTAGGACTTCGTGAAGATTTTGAAATTCCATAACTACCAGTATTTTTGGTTAGGAGTTCCATAGAGGTCAAGCACTCTTTTGGTATTGTTCTGCTTTTTTGCTCTTAGAATACTTACAGAGATATTCTTATTGGTATAGTAGCGTACCAAGCTGTGGTATTCCTTTACTTCTTTGTACACTCTATCAATAATATCCATACGCTCTTTGTCGTTCAGCGAAAGGCTTGATGAGGTTACAATCTGTTTGAGTTCTTTCAGCAGTTCGGTACTTTCATTCAGCAATGCCGAATAACCATTGCTGATAGCTGCCAATTCCTGTGCAGAAAAATTCGGGTCGTTCATCATCTTACCGAAGTTGGTAACATACATTTCGGATACGTCACCGACAAGCAATACAGTCTGCTGTACCTTACGTGCATCTTTTACAAGATTATTTACAGCTTGTAGCTTGTCGTAATACTCCTTACCCTGTTTATACACCTTTTCCACTTCCTTGAAATTTTTAATTACATTGGATACCGTGGAAGAAGTCTGTACGATTTCATTCGCACTGTTGAGAATACCCGATGCCAGATTTGTGGGGTCGGTTACTACCCATTGTGCTTTTGCGGACGGTGCTACGGCGAGCATTAGTGCCGTACACACCATAAAAAGGAACTTTTTCATTTTTATGAATTTTAAAATGTTAATGACTATTGATTTGCTTTGTCACGCCTTTGCATTGCGATATGCTTAATGGCGAGTTCTACGTTACCGTCCAATTCGGAAGCTAATTGCATTACCTCCATTTTTTCGGTTTCTTCGGTGGTGTATGCGAGGTATTCCTCCAAACTAACTTCGGTGGCATAGACTGCCGAGTTCGTACCACCTAAGCCAATCCAAACCTCTTTGTACAGTCGGCTTGCATCGTTGTTCATATTGATAGAAAGTACCTGACCTTTTTCCTTATCTGTAAGCCCCAACATTGCCTGTATGTCATCGAATTTATTCATATACTTACGCTGGTCTAAGAGGATTTTACAGTCGGAATTGTTGATGATACTTTCTTTTACAATGGGCGACTGGATAATATCATCTACCTCTTGCGTAACGACAATCGCCTCTCCGAAGAATTTGCGGACGGTTTTAAATAAATATTTTATATATTCCGCCATTCCTTCTTTGGCAATCGCTTTCCACGCTTCTTCAATCAGGATGAGTTTTCGGATACCTTTCAGCCTCCGCATCTTGTTGATAAAAACTTCCATAATGATAATTGTGACTATGGGAAAGAGGATTTTGTGGTCTTTAATCGCATCAATTTCAAACACGATAAAGCGTTTGGAAAGCAGGTCTAACTGCTTGTCGGAGTTCAACAGATAATCGTATTCGCCACCCTTGTAGTAGGGTTCGAGGACGTTCAGGAAATTTGCAATGTCAAAGTCTTTTTCCCTTACCTGTTTTTCTTCGAGTACCTTGCGGTAATCACCTTTGACATACTCGTAGAAACCGTTGAATGATGGGTAAACATCATCTGTTTTGATACGTTCAATATAACCTGATACGGCATTGGATAATGCCACTTCTTCCGAACGGGTTGGCGGTTCATCATCACGTTTCCATAGTGTCAATATTAAGGTCTTAACACTTTCTCTCTTTTCGATGTCGAAAACCCCATCATCCGTGTAAAATGGATTGAATGCAATCGGGTTGCCTTCGGTGTACGTAAAATAAACACCGTCTTCACCTTTGGTCTTTCCTTTGATGAGTTCGCATAAGCCCTGATAAGAATTACCCGTATCTACCAACAATACGTGTGCGCCCTGTTCGTAGTATTGCCTTACCATATGGTTTGTGAAGAACGATTTTCCCGAACCTGACGGACCAAGTATAAACTTGTTCCGGTTCGTGATAATGCCACACTTCATAGGCAGGTCGGAAATATCCAAATGGATAGGTTTTCCTGTAAGCCTGTCAGCCATCTTGATACCGAACGGCGAGGGCGAATTGTGATAGTTGGTTTCTTCTGTGAAGAAGCACAAGGCAGGTTCGATAAAAGTGTAAAAACTTTCCTCACTCGGAAAATCGCCTGCATTGCCGGGCATTCCAGCCCAAAACAAAGTGGCTACGTCCGTAGTGTTGTGGCGAGGCTTACACTCCATCAATGCCAATGCACTACCGCAATCGTTCTTTAACTGTTTCAGCTCCGCAGGGTCTTCCGACCACGCCATAATGTTGAAGTGTGCCCTGATAGACGACAGACCGAAGCTGTGGGCTTCGTTCAGGTATTTTTCTATCCACTCTTTGTTGATTTGGTTTGCCCTGCTATACCTTGCCAAAGAGTGCATATTGCGGGCGGACTTTTCAAACTTTTGCAGGTTGTCTTCGCTGTTATCCAAAAACAAATATTGGTTGTAGATATGGTTACAGCTAAGGAGTAATCCCACGGGAGCAGCGAACGACAAACGGCAGTCGCTCCGGTCGGTGGATAGCTTTTCAAAACGGGTATCAGCCGATACCGTTCCGGGCAAATCGTCTGTATCGGACAAGGTGTGCAGGCTCAACCTTTTGTTTCCGATACGGACTTCTTCCGTTCCGAGTGCGATGTCCTGCATCGGTGTTCCGCTTTCCCTTGACAGGGTTAGGTACTGTTCCAACAATCCCTGCTTTTCGTCCGTTCCGATGATTTCATCTTCGGTAAGGCGTTGCAGGGTTATGAAACCGCTATCGTTCACGATACGCTCAAACTGTGCCACCGCTTCCATAAAGCGGTGTATCGTTTCCTTGTTCCTGATTTCCTTTGGTATGAGCGTACCTTTGCAAAGCGAACTGAAGTTGCTTTGCATACGCATTCTTTCCTTAGTGGTCTTGGTCAGGAACAGGTAACAATAATGGTTCAGAAATGGTCGCTCATTAAAATGGCGTTGGTAGGATTTAGCCAAAAAACTTTGGTCTTCCTTTGCCAAATCGGGAGCATAGCTTTCTTTGATGTACCAATCCTGTTTGTGGATGACCGTAAAATCCGGCAAGGTCTTGATAGCCTTATGCCAGGCGGAGTGAATAGCTTCGTATTCCGCCGATGCTACCGTAAACAGTTCCGGCAAACGAACCTCAAAGCAGGCGGTAATGTCCGCATCTTTGGAAAGGATGCAGTTGTTTTCTACTGCCAACAAAGGAAATTTGTTTTCCAGCGTTGTTGTCTTTGCAACGTTTCTCATAGGGCATTCGATTTAGGAGTGAATTTCAGATAGCGGTGTACAGGCTTGCGACAAATGATGTATCGGGGATGTCTTTTTCCTGCTCCGATTTTCATTAGCCCGTGTTCGCCGTACTTCCTGTTTAGTGAAAAGGTCTGCCACACAATGAGCGAAGCACCGCCTGCTCCGAGGAACAGGCAGATGTAAGAGTTTACGCCTGCCATATACAGTATCATCACGAGGATGAGCGTACCGAGCAGTCCGCCAGCGAAAATGAACAGGTATTGTGCTTTCAGTCCCTTAAATTCCACTGTCCTGCCAATGCCTTTGTTTATGTTGTAATTGTTCATAAAGCAAAGGATTAAAGGAAGAATGAACGCAGGATGGTAGCCGCTACGATTAAGAAGATACACGCACCGAACCAGCTTGCCGCAGTCTTCGATGTGTCGGGGTCGCCCGAACTGAACTTATTGTAAACTTTAACGCCCCCTATCAAGCCCACGACCGCACCGATGGCGTAGATTAATTGGGTTGCGGGGTCGAAATAGGAAGTTACCATTTGGGTAGCCTCGTTGATACCTGCCGAGCCGTTTCCCTGTGCGAACGCACCAATTCCTGACAGCATAGCCACGGCTGCCAGCAAAACTTTTTTTCTCTGTTTTTCCATAATTGAAACACATTAATTTGTTATTGTTATCCCGCACCTTGCGGACTTTCGGAACAAAGGTGTTTCAGAAATCAGGGCGTTATAATAAAGTGGCAGTCAAAGGAATGATTTGGCAGTGAGTGGCTTTATAGAAAGTCTAAATCCGTATTTATTAAACTATTTTGCTTAAATTTGACATATTTAGACAAGTCTTAAAAAAGCAAAATGGCATTTGGAAAACACATAAAAAGACTAAGAGAAAGTAAAGGATTGTTCCTACGGGAAGTTGGGGCTGCATTGGAACTGGATAGTGCTTTTATCAGTAAAGTCGAAAATGAAGAAAGACCATTGCCAAGAAAACACATCGAAAAGCTTGCAGAATTTTTGAATACCCCAATTGATGAGCTATTGGTTTTATGGTTTTCAGATAAAATAAAGGGACTTATTGACGATAAAGAAATAGGAAAGCAGGCTTTAAAAATTGTTTTAAAAGAATTAAATGCAATCAAGAATAATGCAGATTAGGTTTTTAACAACTCTTCTTTGGCAATAAAAAGGTTAACAAATAAAATATGCGAATATGAAATACATTTTACTCAACAATAACAGTTCTGTTGCTTATGATGATAGTGATGCTACTGATATAAAAGTATATATCGACGGCAAACTTCACGATTTCAAAGAAAGTACCGAAAATAGAATTGATTATGCAATTGCAACAAATAGGAATAAATACTCCCAAACTCTAAATAATCAGTTTGAGAATTTATTACTTCTAACTGGTGCAGGGTCATCTATTGGTTGGGGAAAAGATGGGAAGTTGGGTAAGTCGATGGCAAACTTATGGGATGATGCGGAAGCTCTTTTAACAGCCGATGTTTTTGGAAAGTTACTTGAAACTATTGGCTACGATGAAAAATGGGATGATGGCTCTATAGTAAAGAATTTAGAAAAGGTTCTTTCTATGGCAACACCTGCTATACCATATATACCCAAAGAGGATATAGATATTGAGGATTGTGTAAACAAAATTAAAGATTTTATCAAAGAAGCCTGTCAATTGAGTTTGCCAGATAATTCGCCACATACGCTCTTATTAAATAAAATAACGAAACGCAAAGTTACTTTACCAAGATTTAAGCTGTTTACATTGAATTATGACCTAATGTTTGAACAATCAGCTTGTGAAAGCAATTTTGTTGTTATAGACGGGTTTTCATTTTCTCAACCAAGAATATTTAGTGGGCGTAATTATGATTACGATATTGTTTCCCGCAATCAAAGTAGAGTAAAAGAAGAAGACAATTTTATTCAAAAAGTTTTCCATTTGTACAAATTACACGGTTCTGTAAATTGGGAAAAGCAAGACAACAAGATTATACAAAAAGAAGAACCTGACGAACCATTGATGATATATCCACATCAATCAAAATATGAAAGCTCTTATGAACAGCCGTATTTTGAAATGATGTCGAGGTTCCAGTCCAATTTGAGAAAGGAGAATGTTTTCCTTATTACAATAGGCTTTAGTTTCGGGGATAAACATATCGTAACCGCAATCATCGAAGCCTTGGAACAAAATCCAGGCTTTCAATTGATGATTGTAAATAAAGGGATAGATGAAACCAACGAAAATATGAAACCCTTTATTGATGCTGCAAACAAATATTCCAATATATCTATTGTTTCAGAAACCTTTGAGGATTTCGCTAAGAATTATCCTGACTTAAAATCTTACAATCAGGAAGATACACGACAAATAGTAATTAATATCCCTAATAGTTAGATATGAGCAATAGCCCCTTTAATCACAGTCATTTTCTTGGGTATGTAAATTTTGTATCCCCTGCATTTGTGAAAGTGCATTTCCCGTCTTCTGTTTTGATGAAAACATTTGTTCACCACGCAGAAGTGTTGAGAGGTGGACTTGTAGGAAACTATATTGTTGTTGAGGGAGAGGAAAAAGGTTTTCTGGGAAAAATGTTGGAAATATCGTTACCTGAAAAAGAACGGTTGGAATTAAGTGAAAGAACTTTTTCAACTAAAGCATTTCATCCAGTAGGAAGAATAGAAATTCTTTTATCATTTGATTTGTTTGACCCGAGTAGAATAGAAAAAGGGATAAATAGCCTCCCACTCATTGGTTCTAAGGTATTCATTTGTTCGTCGGAATTTCTTTCTACACATTTCAAAACCTTTGGCATAAAACCCGAAAATATCGAACATTCTCCTACTTTTAGAATGGGGAATTTGATATACGATAAAAATGTTCCCGTAGATATTTCTTTGCAAGCGATATTTAGTCGTCATTGTGCGGTTGTTGGTACAACAGGAGGAGGGAAAAGTTATACCATCAGCAAATTTATTGAGGGAGTTATAGAAACCGGAGCAAAAGCTATAATCTTAGACCCAACGGGAGAATACTCTACATTTGATGCTCATCCAAAAGTTGACCATTCAACACTGATTTCAGAAAGCTATTTTCCATATCAGAATTTAACCATTAATGATTTATTCGTTCTGTTCAGACCATCAGGACAAGTACAGCAACCCGTTTTATTGGAAGCTATTAAGTCGTTAAAAGTTGCACATTGCTTATTAGGGAATATTCCTAATAATGGACATAATAATGATGGAACTAACGATACTTTTACATTCAGGGGTCAGCAAGTAGTTATAAATAATGGATTAGTTGTAAAACAAAATAATATTACTGCGGCATATAATAATGCCTACTTTACTTATAAATCTATTATAGAAGATTTCACAATAAATAATTTCAGTATAAATCTACTCCACAGGCAAATAGGGAATGAATGTTTTCAAATATTCAACGACCGTTGGGCAAACAATAGAGATGAAAGAAATTATGGAAATGCAACGAGTTTAATAATGCGTGTTAACAATGTAATATCGGACAATGATTATTCCGGTATGTTTGGATTTAATGCTCCAACCACAAATAACCTAATAACCAAGATAGACGAGTTTTTGAATAATCCAGAATTAAATATTTTAAGAATTGGTTTTGAAAATGTACCTTATAATTTTCAGGCAAGAGAAATCTTGGCAAATTCATTGGGAAGATACTTATTGAATAAAGCTCGAACTAATATTTTCAGAGAAAATCCTCTAATTCTCTTTGTAGATGAAGCCCATCAGTTTTTAAACAAGAAAATTAAGGATGAATATTTTGAAAGCACAGAATTAAATGCTTTTGATAACATTGCTAAAGAAAGTCGTAAATATGGATTATTTCTATGTTTATCAACACAAATGCCAAGAGATATTCCTGTTGGTACGCTAAGTCAAATGGGAACATTCATTACTCATAGGCTGATAAATTATCAAGATAAGGAAGCAATCGCGAGTGCTTGCTCGACTGCCAATAAAGAAACTCTTTCTTTTTTACCATCTTTAGGGTCAGGAGAAGCAATTATTATGGGAGTTGATTTTCCAATGCCAATATCAGTCAAAGTAGATATGCCAACAATTACACCGAAGTTCGATACTCCAAAATTTGTAAAAATAGCGGGCACTTAGTTTTATAGCGTTTGAACAATTTTTAATTTGTGTCTAACATACAAAAGGGAGCTTGCCTAAACAAACTCCCCAATGTCAAAATCACTCAAATCACTTTTCCGCAAAGTGGAAGAACTGTCTTCCGTTTCAGATGAAAGGGTGCTATCCAAAAGCTCGGCTATTCTTCGGGAAGCATCTTCCATAGAATTCTCCAATAGGCTGAATAATTCGGTTCCCTGTATTTTTTGAACTATGGCTATCGCTGTTTCCTTTTGGGCTGGTTCCAATTCTTCTTTTTGGAGCAACACCCCCACGGAGCTTAGTTCTTCAAAGGTAACCCCTTGGGCAAAACCGTCATCGCCACCGGATATTCCGTACCTGTTCCAATCTTCTTCCTCTTCCTCCAAATCAGGTATATTACTGAAAACTTCGTCCAGCTCTTCCTTGCGGATTTGAATGCCGACGTTTTCATTTTCGTCGTATTCAATGTCTAAATTAGCGGGGTTTATCTCCGGTTCCTCAATTTGGCGTTCATTGGCAGCGTTTGGCATTGAAAGGCGTTCTACGGATTTTGGCTGCCCCATAATATCGGGCAGGTTCGGATTGACTTTCTTCTGCGGAGGTTCTTGTTTTGTCCTTTTCTTAATGACAATCTTATCCTGTAAAAGCAGGACAATGACTATCAGCAGGCATATCACAATTACTATTTCCATAACGTAGGTTTTTTAAAACAAGCCTTTGTACTTTTCGTTGAACTCTTTTGTAATCATATCTTCAAATACTTTAAAATGATGTTCAAGAATATTATTGAGATAGGCAAACAAGGGTATTTTATCATCGCCTATAATCTGGACTATGCGGGTTAAACGCTCGTGATGTTCAGGACTTAGGTATATGCTTTTATTGCCTCTTTTCTGCATTTTATTCATTTGCATAAATGCGTTTTCATAGGTTGTTTTAGCTGTATTGCTAACTGTATCGGAGTTGCTGCCGGCTGCAACAGTATTCCTGTTCTTTTTATCTTTCTTCATTATAGAATGGGTTTAAAATGTTCATTGAAATAATCGGTAATATCGTCCCCGTACTCCCTGAAATGATGTTCAAGAATATTGTCAATGTAAGAGTAGAGCGTTGTTCTTTCTTCCCTTGTCAGTTGAACGATGCGGAGCAATCTTTCGTGGTATTCAGGGCGTATGTAAACGACCTTGCCATTACGCCCCGATGGAAAACGATTGACCAAAAACGTTTCCTCGTAGTCCGCTTTCTTTGATGAACTGTTACGGGCTTTTTCCCTGGGCTTGTTTTCCTTTGGTACATCCTGCTTTTTGTTAATGGTCGGTGGAGCAACAGGCTCATCGCCGCTTATGACGTTCATAAGGTATTCCTCATCAACATTGGGCTTTTCAAAATCGTTGTTTTTGTTATCTGAAGCCATACTTTACTATTTTTATAGATGAGTGATTTTTAAAAATTCCTCGACAAACAAATCCATTTTAGTTGCTTTCATTAACTGTGGTTCGGCAGGCAGCAAACTTGACCTGAATACATAACTGCCTGTGTCGTCTGTTTCCTTTCGGAAACGCTTGCTGTCCATTATCCTTGTTTCCATTATGGGCAGGTTGAGTTCTTTGATGACACTTTGATACGCATCATACAAACCTGTTTTTTCCCTGCCATCCACTTGGTTCCAGAACAGCCACATCTCTTGTTCGGGATTGCCCTCGTCCGTTTGGGGAAGTCCGAGAAAGGCTTTGGTAAAGCCCAATGTACTTTCCACTACCAAACGGTCGGCAGTAATGGGCGAAAAGATGAAGTCCATTTTTTTTAAGGTTGTCAGTACACCTTTGGTATTGGCTGTTCCCGGCAGGTCGAAGAAAATAACATCCGGCACAACCGCCGACTGGCTTCTGTATTCCGATGCTTTCTCCAGAGCTGTTTCAGCCTTGCATTTGATAATCGGGTACGCTTTTTTGTTGATGGCTTGAAACTGCTTCATTGCCGCCTTTTTATGGTAGTCGTTCTGCATTATGGTTCTCTTATCCCGTTCACGCATATTGGTCAGGCTGTGTTGCGGAAAGTCGCAGTCCATCACCAGCACATTAAAACCTAAACGGTAGTGAAGCACACTTGCCAGCAAGGTGGTCATTGTAGATTTTCCCACACCGCCTTTTTGGGTGGAGAAGCTGATTTTTAAAGTTTTCTTTGTTGTTTCCATTATTTAAAAATTTATTGTTACACACTTTATTTGTTTTGCAGGATTGAATATTGGTTTATCTGATTATTACCTCATTCCTATATTCCTGCATTCCCTTTTGCGTACTTTCCTGCACAGGTATTTGCTTTCATTTTTGCCTTGTCAGGCACATTCTTTAGCAAGTGGCAAACCTTACAATAGGTAAATTGCTTTACCGCTTTTATGCTTTTACACTTTTATTGTTTTATGCTTTTAAAACCTTATGCTTTTATTCCAAACTGCCTGTTTGCAAACCTGATTTTCTTCTTTGTCGAAATACATTTTTTACTACCTGCACTAAAATTATACGGCAAATAAAGCGATTGATTTATCCGCTGATTGAGGTGTGGCAGTGTTTGGCACTCAAAGGCAGTCTTTGTCCGGGTATCGCATTGCAATACTCTTACAGGTAGGGCTTTACTTTGTACAATGATTATTATTAACGGATTTATGCAAAAGTCTTTTGACAAAATGGAGGGTAACGGGAACGGCATCGAGCCGTTTTCCCTGTTACATTTAATCCGTCCCGAAGGGCGGATTTTTGTGTTCAACGGAACACGGCAAGTTGTGTTTTGAGCATCTCGGAATGATTTCCGATGCTCAAAACAACTTGCCCTTTGCAGGGGGCAGAAAACACCTTCCGAAGTCAGGGTTTTGTATGGATTTTAAAATGGATTAGTGATGAACGATAACAACAAAAAGCAATTGAAAAAGACCGGACGCCGCCCAAAAGAAGACCCGGCGACCATCCGCTATACGATTTCCTTTAACGAGCAGGAACACGCCCGTTTTCTTACCCTGTTTGATAAATCAGGTATGCAGGTAAAGGCGCATTTCATAACGTCCTGCATCTTTGACAAGACCATAAAGACCATTCAGATTGACAAAGGAACGGTTGATTTTTATATGCGGCTAACCTCTTTTCACAGCCAGTTCCGTTCCATAGGTGTAAATTATAACCAGATTGTAAAGCTGTTGTACAAGCATTTTTCCGAGAAAAAAGCGGCAGCGTTCCTCTACAAATTGGAAAAACAGACGGCTGAAATGGCGATGCTATGCCAAAAAATTATTCAGCTAACCGAGGAATTTGAAGCAAAGTACCTGAAAAAACAGCCTTAGAAATGATAGCGAAAATCGGTAGAAGCGGAAATTTATACGGAGCATTGGCGTACAATCAGCTCAAAGTGGAGAATGAAAACGGACAGATTTTGTTTGCCAATAAGATGATTGAAACCGCTAACGGGCATTATTCCGTTGCACAATTAGCCCAGTCTTTTGCGCCTTACCTGATAGCCAACCGCAATACCGAAAAACATACGTTGCATATTTCGCTCAATCCTGACCCGAATGATAAAGTAAGCGATGATAAGTTTAGGGAGATGGCAGAACAGTATATGCGGGAAATGGGTTACGGAGAACAGCCTTTTGTGGTGTTCAAACACACGGATATTGACCGCAGCCATATACACATTGTATCGGTTTGCGTGGACGAAGAGGGTAAAAAGATTTCGGACAAGTTCGAGAAAATGCGGTCTATGAATGTGTGCCGTGAGTTGGAAAGAAAACACGGATTGATACCCGCAACTGATAAGGAGCATCGGCAGAACGACAAGGTTTTCCGCCCGGTAAACTACAAAGCTGGAGATGTGAAAAGTCAAATCGCTTCAGTAGTTCGCCACTTACCAAATTACTATAAGTTTCAGACTTTGGGCGAATACAATGCCTTGCTTTCCCTGTTCAATATTACCACCGAAAAAGTAGAGGGCGAATTGCAGGGGCAGCTACGGCAGGGTTTATTATACATTCCTTTAAACGAGAAAGGCGAAAGAGCCGGGCATCCGTTCAAGGCTTCTTTGTTTGGTAAAGATGCAGGGCTTCCGGCTTTGGAACTGTATTTTGCGAAATGCAAAACGGATTTAAAAGATAGTCCAACCAAGCAGACCTTACAATCAGCCGTTACCATTGCCTTGAAATCAACAACTGATGAAATGGGCTTTAAGAAGCAATTAGCCGAGCAGGGAATTAACGTAGTGGTGCGGAGGAATGATACAGGGCGTATTTACGGAATGACATTTATAGACCACAATTCTAAAGCGGTTTGGAACGGTTCACGTTTGAGCAAGGAACTTTCTGCCAATGCCTTTAATGATTATTGGAACAATAATATCAAACCGGAGATTAAAGAGCCAGTTGAATTACAACCGAAAATATCTACATCAAATGATGCGGATCTTCCTGCGGAAGAACCACACCATTTGTTCGACTTCTTAACTACTGGTAAACACGAAGATGGTTTGATTGAAGCACTGGGAGGCTTATTGCCCGAAGCCCAGGGCGAAGATTACGAGGAACAGGATTTTGCCAATAAAATGAAGAAGAAAAAGAAGAAAGGTAGTAGGTTGTAAAAAATATCTATTGATTGAAATATATGTTTCATTTTTAAGGTTGTACAGCTTCAGTCTTCACACCACATATAACGAAGCTCATTTTTTTATTTTGTAATTTTGTTACAACAAATCAGCATTGGATTAATGAACATAGACCTTTTACTTGAGAATATATATCCGCTTCCAGATACTTCAAAAGAATTGCTCAAGAAATCAATTACAGAGGTTAAATATAAAAAAGGGCATATTCTTTTGAGAGCTGATAAAATTGAAAAGAACATCTACTTTATAAAGAAAGGTGTAGCAAGAGCATATTCATATAAAGATAATGATGAAATCACTTTTTGGTTTGGCAAAGAGGGCGATACTATTATTTCAATGAAAAGCTATATAGCCAATCAGAAAGGATATGAAAATGTAGAGTTGTTGGAAGATTGCGAATTATATAAACTGAAAACAACAGTCTTACAAAGACTTTTTGAGAATGATATACATATTGCAAATTGGGGGCGAAGATTTGCCGAAAAAGAACTTATAAAAACAGAAGAAAGGCTTATTTCTCGACAAGTCCGAACAGCTACCGAACGATATAAGGAACTTTTGAAAAACAGTCCCGATATAGTCCAGCGAGTGCAATTAGGACACATTGCTTCTTATTTAGGTATAACACAAGTCAGTTTGAGCAGAATTAGGGCAGAAATAAAGTGAACGGCTCATTTTTTATCATTTGTAAAATTTCACCTCAATTCCGTTTCCGACCTTTGCAGATAAAGAACAAAGGAAATGAATTGGATAATTTTAGTTGTAGCAGGGTTGTTTGAAGTGGCTTTTGCATTCTGTTTGGGAAAAGCAAAAGAAACAACAGGAAATGAAATGTATTTGTGGTATGCAGGTTTTCTCGTTACCCTTACTATGAGTATGGGACTTTTGATTAAAGCAACCCAAACTTTGCCCATCGGAACGGCTTATGCCGTATGGACAGGTATCGGAGCAGTCGGAACAGTTTTAGTCGGTATTCTTGTATTTAAAGAGCCTGCAACATTTCTGCGAATACTTTTTCTTATCACTTTAATAGGCTCGATTGTCGGGCTGAAAGCCGTATCAGCTCATTAAATAATGTTTTAAAAAAATGAATATAACAATAAGAAAAGCCGAAGAAAAGGACAGCGAGAAAGTTTGGCATTTAATGAAAGAATTGGCTGTTTTTGAAAAATACATTGACAGTTTTGCCATTACACCCGAAATTGTCAGAAACAGCGGATTTAAGAAAAACCCACCCGATTTTTATTGCCTTGTGGCAGAAGATAATGATAAAATCGCAGGAATGTTGGTTTATTATTTTCTTCCTTATACAGCCCAAAACCGTCCTGCTATTTATATGAAAGAGCTCTATGTGGACGAAAATTATCGTGGTCAGAAAATTGGCGAACAACTAATGAATGCGTTAAAAACTGAAGCAGAACAAAATAATTGCAGTCAAATAAAATGGACGGTTGCACCGTGGAATAAAGTAGGAGTGAAATTTTATGAACGATTAGGAGCAAGAGAAAATACCGAATGGCTTAACTACGAATGGAATTTAAAATAGATGGAACCAATGGAAATAAGAAAAGTAACATTAAACGATATTGAACAACTGCAACAGATAGGCAGACAAACATTTTCAGAAACATTTTCTTCGAGTAATACAGAAGAGAATATGACAACATATTTAGAGGAGGGATTTTCCAATGAAAAGCTAATAGAAGAATTGAACAATGAAAGTTCCGAGTTTTATTTTGCCTTATCTGAAAACGAATTAGTTGGTTATTTGAAAATCAATTTCGGGCAATCGCAAACAGAATTGCAAGACGACACAGCACTTGAAATTGAACGCATTTATGTTTTAAAGGAATTTCACGGTAAAAAAGTCGGACAAGTGCTTTATGAAAAAGCTATTGAAATTGCCAAACAGAAAAATGCACACTACGTTTGGTTAGGTGTTTGGGAAGAAAATCCTCGGGCAATCAGCTTTTATAAGAAAAATGGTTTTGTTGAATTTGACAAGCATATTTTCAAATTAGGCGATGATGAACAAACCGATATAATGATGAAATTAAAATTAGAAGAGAGGATTTTGTAAATTAAATTGAGCCTCACAAGGGGCGAGATGGACGAAGCCGTTACTTTTGAGAAAGAATAAGGACAAAATCAATTTTACAATAAGGTTGAAAAGGTAGCGATTTGCTACCTTTTTCATTTTATACTAATCTGCCAAATACTGCCACACAACGCCACTTACTGCCATATTTTAAGAGCCGACAGCAACAGCCTTTAAATTCACGCCCGAACATTAAAACTTAAAATAATGCAGGGAGAAGACGATTTAAGAGGGCTTGCCAAAATAATGGCTTTTATGCGGGCAGTCAGTATTCTTTTGGTGCTGATGCACCTTTATTGGTTCTGCTACGGTTTCTTTTTAGAACGTGGCTGGACGTTGGAAGTAATCAACAAGATGTTAGGCAATTTCGACCGTACGGCGGGCTTGTTTTCACATACCCTTTATACAAAAGCATTCGCTTTGGTTTTACTGGCTTTGAGTTGCTTAGGGACAAAGGGTGTAAAGAATGAGAAGATAACCTGGTCTAAAATTTATGTGGCGTTGGGCATTGGCTTTGCGCTGTTCTTCCTGAACACACCATTGCTAAAGCTATCCCCCGCAACAAGCACATTTCTGTATATTCTTACTATCTCGTTAGGTTATATCGCCTTGCTGATGGCAGGCGTATGGATGAGCCGATTGCTCCGTACCAACCTAATGGACGATGTTTTCAATAACGAAAACGAGAGCTTTCAACAGGAAACCAAGCTGATGGAAAACGAGTATTCCGTCAACCTGCCCACCAAATTTTACTACAAAGGCAAATGGAACAACGGTTGGATAAACATTGTAAATCCTTTCAGGGCATCAATCGTGTTGGGTACTCCGGGTTCCGGTAAATCTTATGCCATCGTAAACAACTACATCAAGCAGCAGATAGAAAAAGGCTTTAGTATGTACATCTACGATTTCAAGTTTGACGACCTTTCGACTATCGCCTACAATCATTTACTAAAGCACCGGGATAAATACAAGGTACAGCCGAAATTTTACGTGATAAATTTCGACGACCCACGCAAGAGCCACCGTTGTAATCCACTCAATCCCGATTTTATGACCGACATTTCTGATGCTTACGAAGCGGCTTATACCATAATGCTAAACCTCAACAGGTCGTGGATACAGAAGCAAGGCGATTTTTTCGTGGAAAGCCCAATTATTCTTTTAGCTGCTATTATTTGGTATCTGAAAATCTATGAGGATGGCAAGTATTGTACGTTCCCACACGCCATTGAATTGCTGAACAAAAAGTATTCGGACGTATTCACGATTTTAACCTCATACCCCGATTTGGAAAACTATTTGTCGCCCTTTATGGATGCGTGGCAAGGTGGCGCACAAGACCAGTTACAAGGGCAGATAGCATCGGCAAAAATACCTTTGTCAAGAATGATTAGCCCGCAGTTGTACTGGGTAATGACCGGGGATGATTTTACACTCGACATCAATAACCCGAACGAGCCGAAGATTTTGTGCGTGGGTAACAATCCCGACCGCCAAAATATTTATTCAGCAGCATTAGGGTTGTACAATTCCCGAATTGTCAAGCTCATCAACAAAAAAGGACAATTAAAGAGTTCGGTTATCATAGATGAGTTACCCACGATTTACTTCAGAGGACTGGATAATCTTATTGCAACTGCGAGAAGTAATAAGGTGGCAGTATGTTTGGGCTTCCAGGATTTTTCGCAATTAACGAGGGATTACGGCGACAAGGAAAGCAAGGTAATACAGAATACGGTAGGTAATATATTCAGTGGTCAGGTGGTTGGAGAAACGGCAAAAAGTCTTTCGGAGCGTTTCGGTAAAGTATTACAGAAACGTCAGAGTATGACCATTAACCGCAATGATAAATCCACCTCTATTTCCACACAGTTAGACAGCCTTATTCCGGCTTCCAAAATTTCAACGCTTACACAGGGTATGTTTGTCGGTTCTGTATCGGATAACTTTGATGAACGTATCGAGCAAAAGATATTTCACGCCGAAATCGTGGTAGATAATGAAAAGGTAGCCGCCGAAACCAAAGCCTACCAAAAGATACCCCAAATCTTATCTTTTGTAAATGAGCAGGGCGAGGATAAAATGAAGCAGGAAATTGAAAGCAATTACAAACAGATAAAAAAAGACATCCTGAATATTGTTGTTAGCGAAATGGAGCGTATCAAGAATGACCCGAACTTGCAGCATTTGGTACAGGACGGATAATTTAAAAGGGAGGCTTAAATGACCTCCCTTTTTTATTGCCTGCCCGTTCAGGTTTTACAATACGCCACGAGGCAAATGAATACCTTTTGTCCGTATAATGCTTTCCTGAACCTTTGGAGCTTCTTTCTGCTTTTCTGCCTGCTCCGGAGCATCTTGTTTGGTTTCTGGTGTAATAGATAGCTGTATCTTTCTTTCTACGGCAGCCAGTTCCGTTTTGAGTTCGCCCAGTTTACTTTCTTTCGACCAAGTACCGTTAACCACTTCCTGAAGAATGGGCAGGTCTTTTTGTATCTCCGTAATTTTCTTGTGCTCCTGCTCGATATAGCCGGGCAATTTCTCCAGTGCATTAAGGAAGTTCGTAGCAGCCAGCTTTTCATCTTTAGCAATCACACCGTTGTTGTAGGTATATTTGATATTGCCCTCGCCCTGTACCAAAAAACGGTTTACCCTTATATCCACACCCTCTTTTTCGGACATTTCCGTTTTTACCAAAAGCGTAAATCCGTATAACGTACCGATTTCTTCATACTGACCTCCGGTTCGGGCTTTGTCCGCAATCTGGTTGAGTTTTGCACCGATTTGTTTAATATCGGCATTGGGCGGTAAGCCATCCAACTGTACAGGATTTACGATTGTACCGTCTGACCGTTTTTGGATACGCTCTTGCAGATTATTCCAATCAAGGCTCATACGGTTTAAACGAGATTGAGTGCTTTGCAACATTTCCGTATAATCTTCCAATTTGTACTTCGCACTATACTTTGAACGGTTGAACGCCTGTTTTTCGCTTTCCAACCCGGCAATCTGTTTTTCCAATTTGGCTTTATCCAACAGGTCTGTATTTCCTGATAGGATAGCCACGTATTCCGAAAAATTCATTCCCGATTTTTCGTCCATACTGCCCTCGTCAATAGTACGTTTGCCGAGGTTATTGTTTTTTAATTGGTCTATAAAAAGTTGCTTATTGTACAACAGATTGAACTTGTAACTATCCAATGATTTTTCTACGGCATAGATAATCACATCTACTTTGTTATCGGCAAAGAATTTGGCAATCTCATTACCTTTTCGAACGGCTCTGCCGTCCCTTTGAGCAAGGTCGCTTGGTCGCCACGGCGTATCGAGATGATGAACGGCAACGGCTCTTTTCTGTGCGTTCACGCCAGTTCCGAGCATACTTGTGGAACCGAACAACACACGGATTTTGCCCTCGTTCATTCCTTTGATAAGTTCCTTACGTTGCTTATCATTTTTGCCTTCCTGTATAAAACGGATTTCGTTTGCAGGTATGCCGTGGTCTTCCACGAGCTTGCGTTTGATTTCGGAGTACACATTCCATTCGCCCGGCTTGTAGGTTCCCAAATCGGAGAAAACGAACTGTGTTCCTTTCTGTGCGTTGTATTGGTTGTAATACTTGGTAATGTTTGCCGCACAATGCGAAGCCTTGTTATCGGGGTGGTCATCATACGCACCGCTTACCATCCGCATATCCAAAGACATTTTACGGGCGTAGTCCGTTGCGATGAGCATCTTTGCTTTTTCTTCCGATGGAGATAAAGGTGCTCTTCCGAGTAGTTCTCCTTTTCCTGTTTTTGCAAATTCCATCAGACTTTGGATAAATTCTTCCTGGTCGGGAGTAGGCGGTATATTGTACAACACCTCGTTCTTATTGGGGCGGTCAATTCCTATATCTTTTGCCGTTCGGTAATCCGTAATTTCGGAGTAGAATTGTGCCAGTTCCGGCACTTTGATAAAGTATCGGAAACGTTCTTTAGCTACAATGTTGTTAGCAACAGAAAATTCATAATCGGTCGTTTTCCTTGCATAGATAGCTGCCCACGCATCAAAAGAATGAATGCCCTGTTTTTCCAATGCCCGTGGTCGCAGGTATTTGAACAGCAGATATAGTTCCGTTAATGAGTTGCTGATGGTAGTTCCTGAAAGAAAGGTTGCTCCCATATCCGCATTGGTACGCTCCTGAATAGTACGGATAGCAAAGAGCAGGTTCAATGCTTTTTGGCTTCCGTCCACATTGCCCAATCCGGCAACCCTTGTATGCCTTGTGTTGAACATCAGGTTTTTGAATTGGTGGCTTTCATCAACGAACAAGTGGTCAATGCCCATCATCTTAAAATCCACCACATCATCTTTTCGGTTTTCAATATCGTGTTGCAGGGTTTTGAGCTTGACTTCGAGGTTTTCTTTCCGCTTGATTACTCCGGCAAGCATCCCTCTGGTAACTTCCTTGCCTTGCGATTGCAGGGCATCGAGGTTACGCTCTACGCTGTCTAATTCTATTTGGAGTATTTCTTTTTGAATTTCGGGCGATTGCGGTATCATTCCGAATTGGTCGTGTGTCAGTATCACACAATCCCAATCGTTGTTTTTAATGTCGCCAAAAATCCGCAGGCGTTTTTGGGGCGTAAAATCTTCCTTGCCAGGAAACAGAATTTTTGCGTGTGGGTAAGCCGTGCGGTAGGCTTCGGCAATTTCGTGAACATTGCTTTTCAGCCCGATAATCATAGGCTTATGGGCTAACCCCAAACGCTTCATTTCCTGTGCAGCCGTACACATTACCAACGTTTTTCCTGCACCTACTTCGTGGTCGCAAATTGCCCCGTTGTTGAGCTTTATCATCCAAACGGCATCCTTTTGGCTCGAATACAGGTCATTAATGCCTAAGCCCTTGCAGTCTAATCCCGGAAACTCCTGATGTGTGCCGTCGTAGTTAGGGCGGACGAAACAGTTAAACGTATCATTATATTGGTCGGTCAGCCTTGTTTTGAACTCATCGTTTTGGGCGTGAAGCCAATCGGTAAAGGCGTTGCGGATTTCATCAATCTTAGTATTCGCCATTTGTATGGCTTCCATATCCCGCACTTTGACATCTTTGCCTTCAACCGTTATTGTTTTTGAAATATCGGGCGTGGTATTGACAAGGGCGTGTTTGAGCAGGGCAATCCCATCATACGTCCGGCTTTGGGCTTTGACGGCGTATTTCTCCCAAATGTGTACGTTCTTCTGTTTGCAGGTTACGGAAAAGTCATCGGCACTGTCGGAATAATGGACACGGACTTCTGCATCGAACAGGTGCGATGCAAACCGGGCATAAATACCTGTGGGTATCCAGCGTTCGCCCAGATTAAAATCGAGTTCTTCAAATTCAATTCGTATTGGTCTTGCTTCCTCTAATACGGTAAGGCTTTCTTTGGCTTGTGTATCATCGGGATTGCTTTCGAGATAGGCTCTGACTTTCTCCGCTTTTTCCACTACGTTCCCTGCAATCCAGCGTTCGGCTATTTCATATTCCTTTTGAAGTGGATTGTAGTAGATACGACCGTGTAAGGCTTCTTTCAAAGCATCGTCAGGCATACCGCTGATTTCGGACATAAAGTCCAAATCCACGCTTCCGTACTTGTTCAACGAAGCTGATAACGCTTCTTCGGGATTATCCGTTGCTATGGTTATAGTAGAAAAACTAACAGGTCTGCTGAATATATCGGCTTTGTGTACCACGCCACCAATAACACGTTCCAAATAAGGGATTTCCTTACCGGAACTATCCGTTTTGATGAGCTTGATATTATCGGCACTGTTGAGGTTGCCGTACCTTTTAATAAAGGCATCGTAAAGGCGATTAAGGTTTTCCCTTTCTTCTTTGTATTCGGTCTGATGCTGTGCCTCTTTTGTGTAAAGCTGTTGGTAAACATCACGCACCCCGATATACGCTTCGGCTCTTGCTTTCTGTAAGGTCGGTAACTGTAAAGGGTGGAATACAGCCGTACCGTCTGCTATATCTACATCTTGCAGATGACCGACCCAACCATTATCCACCACAAGGCAATCGTTGCGATGGAACGATTGCAGTTTGCCACTGTACGGAGCAGGTTCGGGAATGGTATCGGGAATAGCTGGCTTATCAGCTTGGCCATTCTCATTGATACTTGAAAACAGGTCGCCGATAACTTCCTGTTTTTTGCCGTTGGCTGATGTATTTCCATTGGTAGGTCTATTAGTAACAGGAGGCGTATAAGGTTGTTGCATCGCACTGAACAGGTCGGTTTGGCGACCTATTGCACGGCGGTTTGTTTTAGTGCTTTGCCTTTTGGCTTGCGTGGTTCTTTTGGGCGGAGCAGCAACCATTACAGGTTCGTCCGCATTTTCAAACAGGTCGAAGATGCTTAGTTGCTTTAATTCCTGTGGGCTTTCCCGATGGGTTACAGGCGTGGGTACAGGTTGCGGTTTTGGCTGAATGATTACAGGCTCAATAACCGGAGGTGTAACCGTTGGTTCAATCGGAATTTGTATTATAGGTTCATCGTTCCGTTCGCCTTTGTACAAACCTATATTCAGGTGCTTGCCAAAATCTTCGGAAAGCATTTGTTTTAAATCTTTGGCAATTCCCTCAACGCCGTCTTTATGCGTATAGATTAATGCAGGTTGTCCGTATGGGTCGGTATCTAATTTACGTTCGGTATGCACAATCCTTGTGTTGTCCTGAAAGAGTGCATTACCAGGTGTATTGTATTCTGTTTGCCTGCTTTGGCAAAACAGATCTTCCCTTTCGGTCAGATTTTGTTTTGCCGTATTCTTTTGCAGGATAATCAGGTCGCTTCCGACTTCTGTACCTGCATATTCTGTAAAAAGATTGTTGGGTAAGCGAACAACCGAAACCAGATTATTATCCTGCATTAACGCCTTGCGTATGGGTTCGTTCTTAGGGCTGTTCAGAATGCCCTGTGAAGTAATGTAAACCAACAAACCGCCCTCACGGAGCATATCAGCACCTTTCAGAAAAAAGTAATTGTGTATGCTTCGGGCTGCCTGTACTTTTGCACTGTCCCTGCTACGGGAATAGGAAAGGTCGAAAACGGAAGTATCGCCAAATGGTATATTGCTGGCAATTACATCATAGCTGTTTTGTTCCTTTTCGAGAATTTCTTCAAAACCACTTACACGGATATTGCTTTCGGGGTAAAGCTGTTTTAAAATCTTGCCTGTGAGCAAGTCTTTTTCATAAGCGGTAATACTTTGTTGGTTTTCCGAAAAGGACTGTACGAATGAGCCGATACCTGCGGACGGTTCAAGGAATTTATCAATGTTCAGACCTCTTTCACGCAAGGTTGCGGAAATCGCATCTATTACCTGTGGCGGTGTATAAAAAGCTGTCAGTACGGAACTTTTCATACTGTCCACATACCTGCGGTATTGCTTATCGTCTTCGGAATTTTCTTTGAGCAGTTGGTGGAGTTCCTGCGTAATAGGGAAAAGGTCGTGTTCGGTTTTTCTCCAATGATTGATGTCTATTTCGTTGGCTATGGGGTTCAGCACGAATTTAAGACCGCCAAATCCGCTGTATTGCATCATTAGCAGTCTTTCGCCTACGGTGGCTTGCCGTTTCTCCTTTTCCAGTTTAAAAGCAATTCGCAGGGCATCAATATTCTGTTGGAGATGTTGCTTCTTACTGAAGCCCATTTTCCTCTATCCATATTGCGATGGTTCCAGTCAGTTCGGTATAGAGTAAATCAAACTCATAACCGTAGGCGAAATCATCGGTTAATTCATATCCTGCGAGAACAGCCTCACAGACAGGGAACATTTTAAGGGCAAACGGTCGCAGTTCCTCATCTGCCATTACGGTATCAAACTCATTGCATACCACCTGAAAAACAGTGTCGAATTTGGAGAAGTGTAAGCCCTCAAAAAGTATGTAGTTGGCTATTTCATTGCATTGCTCAATGGGGTTTCCCGCCCTGAAAGCACCCTCATAAGCATTGGAAGCCCACGAAGAACGCTGGTCGATAAATTTTTGGTCGTGTGCCTTTTCGGGGAAGCTACTGTTTAACAGTTCTTGCAGTCGTAATCTGAAATACGATAGGTCTTTTTGCTGTACATCCATACTATATTTTGTTTTAGAATTTTACTTAAATCCTAAAATTAGAAGCAGGAGCAAATGCCTATGAGAATGTTGCAGGGTTTGGCTTTGAAAGGCAGGATTTGGCGTAATAGGCAACAAAAAACCTCCGATAATTCGGAGGTTCATTTTTATGGCTTATTCAAGATTTGAAGCATCCTGCCGACTTCAATATCCATTCTTGAAAAGGCAAACCATTTTTTGCCCAGGTCTTTGAGTGATGCCCCGATGTGGTAGAGTTCTGTATGGTCAATAATCAAGAAACGGTCGTGGGCATCGGAGAAAAGCTCAATATCTACCGGAGGATATTGGCTATTGTAGCGTTGTAAATCCAACCGTAATTGATTACTGATATTTTTAGTAAGGATTGTGGCTGTTACATTGTCTTTGCGTTTCCCCAATAACGTAAGCACGGTATCATCCACATAATTATCAAGCAGGATAATGGAACTTGTGGCATTGCGGATAATATCGGAAACAAAGGCATAGGCATCAAAAACCTGCCCGTTATAGAAAATGCCTTTTTCGCTGTGCAGCTTATCACTTTCCAAAGCCTTAAAAATCTCTTCAAATTTTTGGTCGGCTTCCAGTTGCTTTAACTCGATATTATCCAAACGATGAAACAAAGAAGCATTGCTAATAAGCATACGCCGCATTTCTACAAAGGCTTCCATTATTTCAACACTCATTTTAACGGCTATGTCTGAACGGAGTATGGCAGATGCCATTGCAACGCCTTGTTCGGTAAAAACATAGGGTAAATAACGTCTGCCGCCGTAGCTCAAACTTGAGGTTCCAATTTGGAACCTCAAGTTTTCAACTTCCTCTTCGGTCAGTTGAAAGCAGAATGATACAGGAAATCGCTCAATATTTCTTTTAACGGCTTTGTTCAGGTTCTTTGTTTCTACCTGATATAAGGCAGCGAGGTCACTATCCAACATTACCTGTTTGCCCCGGATAGTATAAATCAGGTTCCTGATTTCTTTGGGTACGATTGACGGTTTATTTTCCATTGCGTTTACTGCTTTTGTTTTTCTCAAACTCAAAAGAGGTACTACAATCGGCATTCAACACGATATACGCATCGAATTTCTTACCTGCTTTGCTTGTCATTCCTTTGATTAAAGAGGTTTTGCCTTTATTGACAAGGCTTGTTACATTTTCGATACTGATTTGCACACCGCAGACGATACGGAACTGTACCCAACTACAAACCTCATCGGGACACTTCACAATTTTATCACGGATAATGAGTTGCTGGCTTTTGCATTTAGGGCAAACCAACTTCGGTAGGTTGTTTTGAGCAATAGAAGTTTGCAGCAATTCATCGGTAATGGATTTGGCATAGGTTTCCATTTCCTTTTGAAATGTTCCGGCATCCGCTTCGTTGTTCTCGATTTTCTGCAATGCCAATTCCCATTCGGCGGTCATTGCCACATCCGCAATTTTTCGGTCTTTGACAAGCCCGTACACCTGCAATCCTTTTTCCGTAGGGATTAATGAACGTTTATCCCTTTGGATATAATTGCGGGTAAACAGGGTTTCGATAATGGCGGCTCTTGTAGCCGGAGTACCGATACCGATATTTTTGAGGGCTTTGCGCTCTTCCTCGTTCTCGATTTCTTTCCCTGCGGTTTCCATAGCCGACAAAAGCCCGGCTTCGGTGTAAAGCACTGGCGGTTTGGTCTGCTTTTCCAAAACGGCGGCTTCCTTTATTTTGAGTTCATCGCCTTTATTCAGTTCAGGTAGTTCCTGTACCGGCTCTTCGCCATCATCGGTAAAACTTCCTTTGATGGAACGCCAACCCGCTTCCTGAATTTTACAGCCTTTTGCCGTAAAGTCGTAATGCAATACCTGTAATGATACATCGGTTATTTCTTTGACACAGGCTTGTGATATGGCTTCGAGCAACCGAAGCGCAATCATATTGTAAATCTTGTTTTCGTCTGCATTGAGTACGGACGGCACTTTATCCGTAATCAACAAACCGTGATGGTCCGTTACACGGAGGTCATTCACGATACGTTTGTTGAACCGTCCCCATTTGATTTTGGTAAGGGCTTGCTTGCAATCTTCACGGTTCTGCAATGCCCGCACAAGGTTTGGAATTTCAGCCCACATATCTTCAGGAATGTATTTGCTTCCGGTACGTGGGTACGTGATAAATTTCTTTTCGTACAGGCTTTGTGCGATATTAAGCGTTGCTTCAGCAGATAATTTCAGTCTTTTGTTAGCTTCCTTTTGTAAGCCTGTCAAATCAAAAAGCAAGGGCGGTTGTTCTGTAACGCTTTTGGTTTCTACCGAGGTAACAGTTGCCGTTGTGCCACGCTGAATAGCTCTAAGGGTATCATCGGCAAGTTGCTTTTCTTCCCATTTGGTAGCGGAAATACTTTTGAAATCAACCTGCGTTTTGTTGTGCATCAACTGTATCTGCCAGTATTTCTTTACCGTGAAATTCTTATTGTCAAGGTAGCGTTTGCATATCAAAGCCAGTGTGGGTGTTTGCACTCTTCCGAGCGAATAGATACCGTTACCTGCGGCTATACTCAATGCCTGTGTAGCATTGATGCCTACAAGCCAGTCGGCACGGCTTCTGCCTTGCGCAGCCTGGTACAATCCGTCAAATGCTGCCCCGTCTTTCAGGTTGTCAAAACCCTGCTTTATTGCCTTTTCGGTAAGTGAACTTATCCAAAGGCGTTCAAAAGGCTTGTTGCATTTCAGGTACTCATAAATGTACCTGAAAATGAGTTCGCCCTCACGACCTGCATCGGTAGCAACGATGATGCTGTTGCTTTGCTTAAAAAGTTGCTCAATGACTTTCAATTGCTTTAATGCGCCAGTATCGGCGGTGTACCCTTTATCTTTTTTGACCTTGCGGACGGTCAATAAAAACGGGTTGGGCAATATCGGCAGGGATGCTTTATCAAATCCCGAAATGCCATAATCTTCGGGCATTCCCAGTCCTATTAAATGACCGAATGCCCACGTAACAAAATAGCCGTTACCTGTCAGGTAGCCGTCCTTTTTATCGGATGCTCCCACAAGTCCGGCTATTTCCCTTGCTACGCTTGGTTTTTCTGCAATAATTGTTTTCATATCGTACTACATTTTTCTGCCTTTGGATTTTGCAGGGGTTTCGGGCTTTTCCTGTTGTTCCTGCTGCTGCTTGTTTTTTGGACTTTGCTGCCCGGACTTTAAAGGCTCTTGGACGTTTTTGGTCGCTTCGTTGGTTTTGCCCTCCGAATTGACGGCAGTCTGCGTTTTGTGGGCTTCGGTGGGTTTTACTCTTTCCTTATACTGATTGGGAAACTCGAACCCGGTTTTTCCTGTATCCTTATTGAAAGTGATATAGCCCTGATAAGGTTGCCCTTTTTTATCTTTTAATCCATCAATGTAGATGGTTTGACCTGCTTTGAAATCCTTATGTTGCTCATCGGTCAGCTCTTTGCCCCTAAATGTTTTTGGAGCTTCCTGCGGTTGGCTTTGCTGATTATTTTGTCCTTTGCTTTGGGCTTGACCGTTGCTTTGGGTTTGCCTGTTGGAATTATTGCGGTCAAACAGGAACTCCACATAACGCTTGTCTGCATTGAACTGTACTGTTGCCGAGAACTCCGTTCCTTTGGTGGAAATCATACCCTCTAACTTTAGCGGTTTACCCTCCATTAAAGTTTGCTTTTGTTCCTCATTCAGCTTT
Organism: Croceitalea marina; assembly: GCF_042684265.1. NCBI lineage: Bacteria > Pseudomonadati > Bacteroidota > Flavobacteriia > Flavobacteriales > Flavobacteriaceae > Croceitalea > Croceitalea marina. The sequence continues at coordinate 212,224 of NZ_JBHULB010000016.1, forward strand.
ACGCCCTTAATTTCATCGGGAATTTTTATGAACTCTGTCCGTAATGCAATTACATCGTTTGTCAGCCTGTCAATACTGATAATAGACGGCATCAATTCGCCTGTTTTGGAATTTACCAAATTAACGACACGCCCCATATTGCCCGTTTCGAGCAGGTTTTTCTTGTCTTCATCGGTAAACTTGTGACCAAAAAACTCGAAGTGGAGGTTAGGCTCTTTTTTGATACCGTGTATTGCTACGATAACATTTCCATCTTCGGCTTGCTGTAAAGACAGGCGGGCATCTGTGCGAAGAACAGAACCTCCGAAATTAACGCCAATCGGTAAAAGTTCATTGGTTTTGTAACCTCGTAGCAAAGGGTCAAGCAGGTTTCTTTTTTCAAGATATTCCTTGCTTAACCCGAGATTTTTCATTGTGTCCCAATCAATCTGTTCCGGCTTGTAGCGATATTCGCTTACTTCCGGTGTTGTTTGTGCTGTTGCCATATTATTTTGATTTTCTTGTTTTTTATCCTGCTGTGGTTCTGTCTTCACTTCGTATTCTTTCATCACTTTTTCGCCCTCGGGAGTAGGCTTATCTACCTGCTTTTGCAACTCCTGTGCTTTATCAATAGCAAGAGGTGCAGGCACTTTGAAGAATGAAAAATTGGTAGGGTTCTTTAACTGACTGAAAAAATTGGAAAAGAAGTTGGAAAAGAAATCACCGCTTTTGTCCACACGCATAAACTGGTTTTGGTTCTTCTTTGTGGGTTCTACGGTTTCCATTTTCCCGTTTTCGTCAATACTCTTTACGGCTTGGATTTTCATTTTCTCTTTATCCAGCACCAGTAATATGTCCGATAGCTGTTCAGGCATATCCTGTTTATTAGTTGTTTCTTCGCTCATAATCTGAAAATTTTAAAAATTCACTGTCGAATGTAAAGGAAGCCTTCACTGATTTGCATTATGTGGCAGTCAAAGGCAGTGTTTGTCACTTATTGGCATCCAGTTTGGGCAAGGGAGGGTTAAAACTTTCCCTGATGAACTGATGCACATCGGACAGCTTGTAATACAGTTTTCCGCTAATGGTATAATAAGGGAGCTTGCCGATGGAGCGATACCGTTGCAGGGAACGGTTACTTATTTTCAACATTTGCAATAAATCCTGATTATCCAGTAATTCCTCGCCGTCTATGCTGTTGCGCTTCTTTTGTAAATCGTCTATGTGGTTGCCGAGAATGTCAAGCCTATCCATTATGCGTTCCATCCACGCCACAAATTCCATTTTGTCGATATTCATACGAGTACGCCTTTAATTATTACCTGATTTCAGCTTTCTGCCTTTTTCGATATAGCTTTTGCCTTTCGCCATAAGCTCTTCTACATATTCATTGGTGGTCTGCACAGCGTTTGCGTTGAGCATTTCCTTGATAGCACCAATCGTATAGTAATACTGTCCATACATTTTTGAAAAAGCAATCTGCCCGTTGGTACGCATACGCCACAATGTTTTTTCGCTGATGTGGAGATACTGGCAGACTTCGTGATTGTTGAGCCATAAGCTATCGTAACTTGTATCTTCAAGTTTGAGGATATATTCGCTTATGGCTTTCAACCGTTCATTGAGGTGCTTCCACACTTCTTCGTCAACTGTTATAATGTTCATAGCACTGCTGTTTAATGTTCACAGGACAAAATTCAGAACTGTGGCAGTGTTTGTCTGCCAATGCTTGCCAATTGAAAAAGCGTTTTTTTGAAAATTTTACAATTTGTCGTAAACCCTTATTAAATAAGAGTTTCGGTAGATTTTCCCATTTTTCGGTTATGGAAATAAGTCCATTTGCCAATTGGCATATATGGGTAAGTGCAGGCACAAAAAAAAGCAATACGGAATGTGTATTGCTTTCAAACCCTTTACGGACGGACTATTTATAAATCCTTATCCATATATTCTTCAAGAGCCTGTTTCAACTGGTCTAAAAATAATGTCCGTGAGCCTGCACGGGTTTTCATTCTATGGAATGCGTGATGCACATCGGTCAGTGAAATTCGGAATAAGACCTGCGAAATGGCAGTGAGCTTTCGGATGCCGATTTTACCACCTGAAATAGCGCCCGATGCGTACAGGGCATACATCAGCTCAACCAGTGCGTTTTTGCTGTCCGTCCAAGAAAGTTCTTTGATACCTTCTGCGTTCTGAAAATATACATCGAGATTATCTTCGGGGTTGATTTTGGTTAAGAGGTAGGCGTATAATAGGTCATTAGCGATGATGCGGGCTACTTTGTAATCGTAATAGGTAGAGAATTGCGGGTCGATTTCAAAGACGTAACTGTTAAGCCCATCGAGGTAATTTATCTGCCCTCGCTTAAAGTATTCGTTATCCTTATCCACCCTGCCCGAACGGTAGTACCTATAAAAATGGGAGTTGCAGATATGTTCCCTAAATTCAATCTTTAACTCCTGTAAATGGTTAGCGAAATAAGTATGATACATTTTCCCGTTATTAACCGGGCAAGCGGTTTCTATCCGGTAGAGCTTATTGTAGTAGATGAGTTTGCCCAGGATTTGGGGTTTAACCATTTTGAAAAACTCAATCTCTTTTGCCTCATTGACAAAGCCCGAATTTAAAACACATTCTTTTGACGAAACCAGTAGCTCCTGAAGATAAACCGTCATTTGAAAAGCCTCTTCAATCAGCCCCGAGCACGTAAGTGATAGTTTCCGTTCCTTCTCCTGAATTTCGCTAACAATATTGCCTAATGATTTTCTCATAGTAGGGAGGATTTTGTTACTGATACTTTGTTACTGATACAGTGTACCTGCACAAATGTTATTAATAAACAGGGATTTAACTGCCAATATGCCCCTACAATGGGGAAGATTTTGAACCATTTATGCCTGTTTTCTCCTGTAAAAAACCTTACCCGTATCACTTAGTCGCTCACAATCAATAAATACTTAAATTTTAATCCTAAATTTGTCTTTGCGTATTTATGCAATAATATGAACAGTGATTTAGGGAAATATGAGCAAATTATTTATCAAAAATATGGTCTGCAACCGTTGTATTCTCGTAGTTCAAAACGAACTCGACAAGCTCGGTATAGAGGCTAACAATATAAAGTTGGGCGAAATAACCCTTAAAAAAGATTTAACCACAAAAGAGCGTGAAGCATTGGAAAATGTTTTAGACCCTTTGGGCTTTCAGGTCATTGACGACAAAAAGAGCCGGATGATTGAGAAGATAAAAAATGTTATCATTGATTTGGTGCACCATCAGGACAATGATGCCAAAACCAATCTTTCGGATGTATTGAGCGATGCGCTGCACAACGACTACAACTATCTTTCCAACCTGTTTTCCGATATTGAGGGCACGACCATTGAGAAATATTTTATCGCACAGAAAGTAGAAAAGGCAAAAGAGCTTTTGGTATATGATGAGCTGTCTTTAAGCGAAATTGCCGACCGTATGAATTATTCGAGCGTGGCGTATTTGAGCAACCAGTTCAAGAAAGTAACCGGACTTACACCAAGCCATTTCAAGCAGATACGGGAAGACAAGCGCAAGCCTTTGGATAAGGTTTAAGTAAATCTTACAAATCAAACCCATAATTTCACAATAGAACTCCCCCTTATTGTTGCCAACTTTGCAATGTGAAAACAAAGCAATCGAAATATGGCAACAAATAAAGAAACAGTTTACATTCCTTTAGAGGATGTAGAAAGCGAACACTGTGCATTGATAGTCGAAAAAGGACTGGCACAGGTAAAAGGCGTAGAAACCCACAAAGTAGAGCTAAATAACCGCAGGGCGGCTATTACCGTAAATGATAACGAGGTAGTAGGAGAAGCTGTAAAAGCGATTAAAGATTTAGGCTACGGCGTTCCAACCGTTAAACATACATATCCCGTATTGGGTATGACCTGCGCATCTTGTGCGGGCAGTGCCGAGAGTATGGTAAAATACGCTCCGGGCGTGGTAGATGCTTCGGTAAACTTTGGTACGGGCAACCTTACCGTGGAGTTCCTGCCGAATATGACCAATTCCGAGCAAATCAGAAAGGCGGTACAGGATGGCGGTTATGACTTACTGCTTGAAGACGAAAACAAGCAGCAGGAAACATTAGAAGCTATCCACGCCGAAAAATTCAGAAAACTTAAAAACAAAACCATTTGGGCGGTAATCCTATCGCTTCCGGTAGTCATTATCGGTATGTTCTTTATGGATATGCCTTACGGTAATGAGATAATGTGGGCATTCTCCACTCCGGTAGTCCTTTGGTTAGGTAAAGACTTCTTTATTAATGCGTGGAAACAGGCAAAACACCGTTCTGCCAATATGGATACCCTCGTAGCATTGAGTACAGGTATTGCTTATATATTCAGTGTATTCAATATGCTGTTTATGGACTTTTGGCATCAGAGAGGCTTACACGCTCACGTGTATTTTGAAGCAGCCGCCGTTATTATCGCATTCATTCTGTTAGGTAAGCTGCTGGAAGAAAAAGCCAAAGGAAACACCTCATCAGCTATTAAAAAACTGATGGGCTTACAGCCGAAAACGGTTATCGTGATAGAAGCTGACGGTACGGAAAGACAAAAAGCCATCGAAGATGTGAACGCAGGCGATATTATCTTAGTTAAGCCAGGCGAAAAAATTGCGGTAGATGGTATGGTGGTATCGGGCAATTCGTATGTAGATGAAAGTATGCTAAGCGGCGAGCCTGTACCTGTACTGAAAAAAGAAAACGAAAAGGTATTTGCAGGTACAATCAACCAAAAAGGCAGCTTCCAGTTCAAGGCGGTTAAAGTGGGCAAAGAAACAATGCTTGCCCAAATCATCAAAATGGTACAGGATGCACAGGGAAGCAAAGCTCCGGTACAGAAATTGGTCGATAAAATCGCAGGTATTTTCGTTCCGGTAGTAATGGGTATTGCTATCCTGACATTTGTACTATGGTTCATTTTGGGTGGCGATAACGGTGTAGTACAGGGATTATTGGCAGCCGTTACCGTATTGGTTATTGCTTGTCCTTGTGCTTTGGGCTTGGCAACACCAACCGCTATTATGGTGGGCGTTGGTAAAGGTGCTGAAAACGGTATTTTGATTAAAGATGCGGAAAGTCTGGAATTGGCTAAAAAAGTAAACGCTATCGTTTTAGACAAAACCGGAACCATTACCGAGGGAAGACCACAGGTTACAGGCATCCAATGGCTGAACAATGACGATGCGACCAAAGATATTTTATTGAGCATCGAAAAACAATCGGAACACCCGTTGGCGGAAGCCGTTGTTAAACATCTGGACGGAGTTTCTACCACTACGTTATCAAACTTCGACAGTATTACAGGTAAAGGAGCAAAAGCCAATCACAATAACGAAACCTATTTTGTAGGTAATAAAAAGCTCTTAGCTGAAAACAAGATTACCATTGGGGAGCAACTGCAACTGCAAGCCGATGAATGGGGCAAACAGTCCAAAACCGTTATTTGGTTTGCAAACAGCAAACAGGCACTTTCGGTAGTGGCTATTTCCGATAAAATCAAAGAAACATCGGTAGCAGCTATCAAAGAAATGCAGGATATGGGCATTGACCTGTATATGCTGACCGGAGATAACGAAGCAACTGCCAAAGCCATTGCACAACAAACAGGTATCAAGCATTACAAAGCGGAAGTATTGCCACAGCACAAAGCCGACTTTGTAAAAGAACTGCAACAACAAGGCAAAGTGGTAGCGATGGTTGGCGATGGTATCAATGACAGTACAGCTTTAGCAACAGCCGATGTCAGTATCGCAATGGGTAAAGGTTCGGATATCGCAATGGACGTAGCTAAAATGACCATCATTTCATCAGACCTTACCAAAATACCACAGGCAATAAGATTATCAAAGCAGACCGTTGCTACCATTAAGCAAAACCTGTTCTGGGCATTCATCTACAACCTTATCGGTATTCCTATTGCAGCAGGTATTCTTTACCCAATCAACGGCTTCTTATTAAACCCGATGATTGCAGGAGCGGCAATGGCATTAAGCAGTGTGAGTGTGGTAAGCAATAGTTTACGTTTAAAATGGAAAAAATAACTTCTAAAAAATTAAAGACAATGGAAAAGAAAACACATTTTACGGCAGAGCAAGCCAAATCTATTGGCGACCAGTTGAATATTGACTGGAATAAAATTCCATTAAATGAGTTTCGTGTAGGGCTTGAAGTGGAACTGGAACACGGCTTGCAAGATGAGGCAACCAATGTAACAGGTAATGACCCTATTCTTACGGCAAAAATTGCCTTATCCCACTTAAACGCATTTTCAGATTATTATACAAGATTGTACAAAGGTTTTGGAATGGAAGTTCCACAATTAGGCAACGAATAATTAAGAAAGAATATGGGACACGACCACGGGCACAGCCACTCGCACAGTGCGAATAAAAAGACCTTAACCATTAGCTTGGTTATCATTACGTTGTATATGGCAGTAGAGGTAATCGGCGGATTACTGACAAACAGCCTTGCATTATTAGCAGATGCCGGACATATGTTGAGCGATGCGGTATCATTGTTCATTGCATTGATGGCATTTAAGTTCAGCAGCAAGGTAGCCGACTACGGCAAGACCTACGGCTACAAAAGATTTGAAATACTGGCGGCGGTTATCAACGGCGCAACGCTGATTTTGATTTCAGCTTATATCATTTACGAAGCGATAGAACGCTTCCAAAACCCGCCGGAAATTCAATCAAGCGGTATGCTCATCGTGGCATTCATCGGCTTACTCGTTAATGTGCTTGTAGCCTGGATAATGATGCGTGGGGCTGACGTAAAAGAAAACCTCAATATGCGTGGCGCATACCTGCACGTAATCAGCGATATGCTTGGTTCGGTTGGTGCTATCATCGCAGCCTTGCTCATTATGTTCTTTGGTTGGGGATGGGCAGACCCATTGGCAAGTGTTATCGTTTCCATACTGGTATTGAGAAGCGGTTATTTAGTAACCAAATCATCGGTACACGTATTAATGGAGGGCACACCGGAGAATGTTGAGGTTGAAAAGGTAACTGGAAAAATCCTGAACACCAACGGTATCAGCGGCATTCACGACCTGCATATCTGGACGATTACAAGCGGTTTGAACGCCCTTACCTGCCACGCCGTAGTTGATGAAAAAATGACGATTGGAGAAAGTGAAGTAATGCTTCGTAAAATAGAGCACGATTTGGAACACCTGAACATTCATCACGTAACTATTCAGTTAGAAACACCTGCCCATACACACGATAATTCAGTATTGTGCAATGTAAAGGCAGACCCATCAGGACACGACCATCATCATCATTAATTCAGTTGAATACTATTTAAAAACAAGTTTTAATCTCTAAAAAGGAAATAGAAATGAAAGTGAGCAAATTATTGATAGGCGCATTCGCCTCGTTAACTATCCTCTTGGCATCTTGCGGTGGCGATACCAAAACAGCAAAGGACGGACACGTACACACAGCGGGCGATGGACACGACCACGCTACGGAACAGGTTGAAAAACCTGCCGAAAAAACAACCGCAAAAAACAGAAATGAAAAAGGCGAATTAGTTGATGCGTCAGGACACCTGATTACGGGTTGTCCGGGGCATAAAGAAATGATAGGTTCGCAGGGCGATATGTGCCCGAAGTGCGAATATATGGTAATGATACCTATCACTTGGGATATTACAGGAGTAGATACGGTAAGGGTAACTGCTTTGGCAGACTACAACCCACCTGCGGATAAACTGAAAAAATAATCATCGAATTTAGCTTTATTGCGTTTGCTTAACGGTAGTTCCATTCAACAGGAACTGCCGTTTTTTTATGCACTTCCAAATCAGTAAATATCACAAATCTATCAGGGAAAAGCGTAATAAGGAACTGCCGTAATGTGCTGAAATTTGCAATATCAGAAAACAAATAAAATCTCAAATAGAAATGAAAAAGTTAGTGTTAGCATTGTCGGTAATCGCTTTTACTGCCTGTAACAATACACCAAAAGAAGAAAAGGCAAAGGAAAGCCTTTATCCCGAAACAGAAGAAACGGTTGCACCAGCAGAAACTGGTAACGAAGCCGTAATTACCATTAATGGCGGAGATGATATGAAATTCGACAAGACCGAACTTAAAGCCAAAGAGGGACAAACTGTAAAGCTCATTCTGAAGCACATCGGCAAAGCACCGATTGAAGCTATGGGGCACAATGTTGTCATTCTTGCACAAGGGACAGACTTTAACGCCTTTGCCAATGCATCAATAGATGCTAAGGAGAACGGCTACATTCCAAAGGGAATGGAAAACTCCATTATTGCCAAAACCGATATGATTGGCGGCGGGCAAACCGCCGAAATCACCTTTGCTGCTCCGGCAAAAGGTTCGTATGATTTCCTATGCTCGTTTCCTGGTCATTACATCTATATGAAAGGCAAGTTCATTGTAGAATAATACGGCAATTTCTAAATCAGTAAAAATCACAAATCTTACAAGGAATAGCATAATAGTAACTCACCGTTAAATACGGAAATTTGTAGAACAATAAAAAAAACAAGTTCAAAATGAAAAATGTAGAATTAAGCATACCAGATATGCAAAGTGCACACTGCCAGGCAAGAGTAAACGGTGCTATCAAAGACATAGACGGCATCAAAATCGAAAAATTAGAAGCAGGAAAATTGGCTGTTTCAGTTGAAAGCGATGAAGTAAAAGAAGAGCTGGTTGAGGCGATTGAAAAAGCAGGCTACAAAGTTGGCGGCGACAGCAATGAGGCTTCAAGTTGCTCAACCGGATGCTGCAATTAAATTTGGGCAATCCCGGGAATGTATGAAAGTGCGTCTCCGGGATTTTTTTCTCGAAACTATTTCAAAGAAAATATGAAACACTTTAGAACGTTGTTCCATAAATAAGAAGCTATGTCACATAAACAAAATTCAGGCGACTGTTCGGAAATAATGACGAAAGTTTGCGGGGTAGCAGACCTGAATATTCAGACACGATTGGATACAGGTACATCCGCACCATTTACCGTCCAAATTACTAACGAGCTACAAACGGATTACCAGCAGTTGAATAACCTGCTCCTTGTTAAATGCAATATCACCCTTGAAATTATTTTTATAAAGCGTATTATCGAAAAGGTAAAAGAATTACTGGTGTACACCGAACAATCCATATCGCAGATAGCAAAAGCATTAGGCTACCAAAAGCCGACTGAACTATCGGGTCAGTTAATAACCTATACAGGATTAACGTCTGCACATTTTAAGCAAATACGAAAAAACAAGCTCGAAATCATCAAAAGACAGCAGGATAGACAAAACAAATTATAATGTCAGAACAGCAAACTTTTAAATAAAAGTCTTCATTAACCTCTCTTTGTGTACTAAAGCAGAGGTTTTCTTTTTATAAGCAATGGAAGACAGGAAACTACCGAGAGATGAAGAAATACACGTGGCAGACACACAAAATTATAAAGGAAACCGAAGACACCATTACCATATACTTTGACACAGCGCAGCAGGCATTTACCTATCTGCCCGGTCAATACCTTAATATCAGGCTTACGGTAAACGGCGAACTGCTCATACGTTCGTATTCGTTCAGTTCTAAGCCGTCTGAAGAATTTCCCGCCGTTACCATTAAAAGGGTCACAGGCGGAAAAATGAGCAATTACATTTTGGATAATGCAGACCATATCGAAAACTGGGAAATAGAAGCACCCTTTGGAAACTTTGTTTTGGAAAAACCGATAGCAGAACAATCCCAAATCGTACTATTGGCAGGCGGCAGCGGTATTTCGCCGTTATACGCAATGCTGAAAAGCATTGAAAGCACCAATCCAATTCCCTTACTGGTGTACAGCAACAAATCGCCGGAAGATACTATATTCTGGAATGAACTGGAAGCGATGCAGGCGGATGAAAAGCTGAACATCTGCTATTCCTTTACCGCACCCGAATTTGTTTCAACCAAAATCAACCACGTTGCAGGCAGGTTCAATTTGCTTGTTTTGCGTTCCGTCATCAAAAGACTGGTTGGCGAGGTTGCCGAAGCCCATTATTACATCTGCGGACCCAATGGGCTGATGGATTTGTACAGGGATGCCTTAACGGGCTTGAACATTCCCGAAACGCATATCCATTTGGAATACTTCGACCCCATACCGATAGATGCGGGCAATATGGAAACGGACGGCAATGCCAAAGATGTGATTGTAAACTACTACGAGGAAAATTACATTAATGATGAAACGCAGACTTTTGAATGTACATCGCTCATTGAGGTTCAGCCGAAGCAGTCGCTTTTGGATGCGATGAAAGCCCATCATATCAATGTGCCGAGTTCTTGTAAGAACGGAACCTGCGGAGCTTGTTGGGCTGTAAAGACAGACGGAGAAGTTCGGATGCTAAACAATGCCGCATTGACCGAACAGGATATTGCAGAGGGAATAATTTTGCTTTGCCAAAGCTACCCGATGAATGCGGATGTTTGTGTTACGGTACAGTAATACCGCACACAAGTAAGTTTATAATATTTAATGTTACTGCACCGATTTTCATAAAATTTCACAAAACAAAACCGGAATATCATAACACTTTGTAGGTAGCAAATGCAGAATTTTGACCCCTGAATAAAGGGATTAATACAATTTTTAGAAGCTATGACACTATTAATAAAAGGAATGGTGTGCAATAGATGTATGTATGTTCTTGAACAGGAAATGACAGCTTTGGGTTTTGAGGTTTTGGATATAAAACTGGGACAAGTGGTTTTAAAAGATACGGAAGACTTTTCGCAGAAGTTGGGAGCAATCAAAACGATGCTGAAAAGCAACGGATTTGAGCTGATGTACGACAAAAACCAAAAAACGATAAACAAGATAAAAGAGTTGGTAGAAAAAGGTATCAGGATGCAACTGGATAGCGGAACGCCTACCAAATTCACGACCTTAATCAGTAATAAGCTGCACAAGAACTACGATACATTGAGTGCCTTATTTTCTTCGGCAGAGGGAATAACACTTGAAAAGTACATCATTCATCGGAAAATTGAAAAGGTAAAAGAGCTTTTGGCAGATACCGAAATGTCTTTGACCGAGATTGCCCACCTATTGGGGTACAGCAGTCAGGCATACCTTTCCAACCAGTTGAAAAAGCACACAGGCTTTACATCAAGCTATTTCAGGCAGGTAAAGCAGGAGCACGAGCATACCCTAAATATGCAAATGGACGAAGAGCATACCCCGCATTAAGGGTTTTTCAATCCATCAACAAGGCAATACGCTGAATTTATTAATGCGGACATCGGAGCTACTGAAACATCAGTAGCTCTGTTTGTTTACGGCACATACAAGCCATTCAAAAAAGTAAATTTCACAACTTTTACCCGTCATTTCGTATGGCTGCTCTATGGCGCTAACCCGACCTTTGCTCCTGATATTTTAAGATTTTCAAAGTTTAACAACAAATAAGATGACAGATACAACAACTGCACTTAATCCGGCTATTTGCAGGAGAACCCCGTTCCGTTTTACGCCCGAACAAAGGATAACAAAAAAGCTATTCAGCATTTGCAACCAGGTTCCCAAAACTGACGGATAGCTTTTCCATAGAATTTAAAAATATGTTGAAACAGGAAAAATCAATAGCGCATTGCTCCAAAAATTAAGTAACAAAATAAATTTAAAATGAGAACACATAAAATTGGCTTGCTATCCCTCTTCGTAATGGGAGCAGGCTTAATACAAAGCTGTAAGCAACAAGCAGAAAAACAGTTAAAAGAGGAGCCTCCGGTAGTAACCGTAGCCACCATCAACAGTTCGGAAACAGAGCAGTCCGTTTCCTATTCGGGTTCTATTGTACCCGATAATATGACTACCGTAAGTTTTGCCGTAAGCGGAACAATTAACAGTGTGGGCGTAAATGAGGGACAACGTGTAAGCAAAGGACAATTCCTTGCAAGCATTGATGCCACCGAGTACGAAGCCGCATTGCAGATTGCCAATGCAAGCCTTGAACAGAGCGAGGATGCGTTCAGAAGATTTGATGAACTGTACAAAAAAGGGAGCTTCCCCGAAAAGGATTACATCGACATCAAAACCAAAGTAGCACAGGCGCAGGCAAACAAAAAGATTAACCGCAAGCGCATTTCCGACAGCCGCCTGCATTCGCCTACCAACGGAATTATAACCGTGAAAGCCGCCGAGGTGGGCGGTATCGCAGCACCGGGAGTACCTGCCTTTACCATCGTAAAAACGGATATGGTATATGCGCAGTTCGCAGTACCCGAAAGCGAAATCGGGAACTTTAAACAAGGGATGCAGGTGGATATGCACATACCTACATTGCAACGCAATTTCACGGGCAAAATCACAATCATCAATCCCGTGGCTGATGAAATTTCCAAAGCATATACACTGAAAGTACGCCTTGACAATCCCGGTGGTGTGCTGATGCCGGGAATGATTACCCAAGTGCTTGCAGGCGTTCCAGTTAAGGTTAAGCAGGTACGTGTACCGCTTACCGCTATCGTGAACAACGTTGATAAAATCCCTCACGTGTACGTGGTAGATAAGAACAACAACGCCAAGCTGACAAGGGTAACCGTTGGCAAAATCGTAGGCGATGAAGTCATTATTACCAATGGGCTTGAAGAAAACCAAACCATTATCCTTGCCGGACAAAAAAACGTCAAAGACGGGCAAAAAGTAAAAGCAGAAACAGCATCGGTAACAACCTCCGCTCCAAAAACTGAATAATTTATGAAAAGGAAAATAAACATCATTGAAGCGGCAATGAAATTTCCGCAAGTACCGATAGCGATTACCGTTATTATGGTGCTTGCAGGACTGATTTCATTAATGACGATGCCGAGAAGTGAAGACCCCCGTGTGACAGTCAGAACGGGGCTTGTCGTGGCTTTCTATCCCGGAAGCGACGAAGTACAGATGGAAAAAGAAGTTACCGATAAACTGGAACAATACCTGTTCGGTTTTGAGGAAATCAAAAAAGATAAAACCCATTCGGAAAGTAAGCCCGGACAGGTAGTTGTAACGGTAGAATTGCAGGACTATGTAAAGGACACCAAAAAATTCTGGAACACCTTACAACACGGTTTGGATGCCAATATGCCTCTGATATTGCCACGGGGCGTACAGGGACCGTATGTGAACAGCGACTTCGGCGATGTGGTCGTTCAGATGATTGCTGTATCAGCTCCCGGTCGTTCTTACGCCCAGTTAGAAAATTATCTGGACGAACTGGAAGACGGTATTAAGACCATTCCGCAGGTTTCCAAAATCAAGCGATACGGCGGTCAGAAGCAGCAAATATTCATTACCCTGCGTGAAGATGTATTGAAACAATACGGCTTCGGTATCAATGAAATCACAGCAACATTGAGCCAACAGAATGTAACCATTCCGAGCGGCGATATTGAGATTGACAAAAACCGTTTCCTCATTTTTACAGATGCGCAGTATCAGAATGAAAATGAAATCGGAAACCTTATTGTATATAGTTCTCCGCAGGGTGGCAATATCCGCTTGCGTGATATAGCCAAAATCGAAAGGAGATACGAAGACCTGAAAAGTAAAATTACGGTTGCGGGAAATGATGTAATGATGCTGACCGTAGAAATGCAACCCGGACAGAATATTGTCGATTTGGGAAATGCGCTGACACAAAAAGTTGCTGAAGTAAAAGAAATCCTGCCATCAGATGTGCAGGTCAACACTATTGTCGACCAACCCAAAGTGGTGGATATGAATTTGGGGCATTTCTTTATTGAGTTCGGTATTGCCATTGCCTCCGTTATCTTGGTAGTGATGCTTCTGCTACCGTTTAGAGTGGCTACAATTTCTGCTATTGCCGCACCTGTTACAATTGCCGTAACATTCGCTATCCTAAATTTACTTGGTATCGAAATGCACCAGGTTAGTTTGGCGGCAATGATTATTGTACTGGGGATGGTAGTAGATGATGCCATTATCGTAGTGGATAACTACATTGAGAAAGTGGACGAAAAAATACCGTCGTGGACTGCCGCTTGGCAAAGTGCAACGCAATTAATGGTTCCAATTTTTACTGCTACACTAACCATTGTCCTATCGTTCCTGCCGTTGGCATTTACGCTAACCGGACTAACAAGGGAGTTTGTGCAATGGATACCGATTACCGTAACTATTGCCTTAGCAGTTTCGTTCTTGGTAGCCTTGTTCCTTACACCTTACTTGTGTTACCACTTCCTGAAAAAAGGATTGAAAAGCCACGATGCCCAAAAGCCGAAGAAACGCAATTTCTTAGACAGAATGCAGGCAGGCTTTGACAGAGCTATCGAGTTCTGTATGAAATGGCAGAAAACCACATTGGTAGCAGGAATATTCATCTTTTTACTTTCGTTCGTGGTAGGTAGTCAGGTGAAAACCGAGTTTTTCCCAATCGTTGAAAGAAACCAGTTTAACCTTGAATTGTGGATGGATAACGGTACAAATATCCACGAAACCGAAACAGCCGTTAAGAAGATAGAAAAAGAAATTGCAGGCGATAAACGAATTGTAACCACAGCGAGCTTTATAGGTACAAGCTCGCCACGTTTCTACTCCACCTACGCACCGGAGCACCCACGTGAGAACTTTGCGCAGATATTCATCAATACCACAAGCAAGGATGCCACTTCTGAAATGATTGATGAGTATGTGCAGAAATTCAACAACTACTTGCCGAACGGTTATGTACGGGTAAGGCAGTTAAGCAAGAAGCAGCAGCCCGCACCGATTGAGATACGTGTGATTGGCAAGGATATGACCGAGCAGAAAAAAGTAGCCAAACAGGTTGCGGCATTACTGGAAAATACCAAAGGCTCTAACTGGGTGCGCACCGATTATCAGAATGATTATGTAGGGCTGAAAGCCGTTGTTAAAGAAGATGTAGCCCTGCGTTTAGGCGTTAGCAAAGCGCAGATTGCTCACGCACTCGGTGCAAAAATAAAAGGCTACCCTGTATCACAAATGTGGGAGGGCAATAAAGCCATCGACATTGTATTGCGTACAGACGAAACCGACCGGGAAAGTCTGGATGCTTTGGGTAATATGTACATCAATTCAACATTCGGTGCTAAAGTACCTTTAAAGCAAGTGGTAGATTTACAACCGTCTTGGCATACTGGGGCTATTGTACACCGTAACGGATTAAGAACGTTAACCGTTTCTTCCGAAGCACAGTTAGGCAGAAAACCCGCAGAAGTATTTGCAGAGGTACAGCCGAAAATTGACAGCCTGAAATTACCGAAAGGCATTAAGATTGCCTACGGTGGCGAATATGAAGACGGACTGGAAAGCGGTCCCAAAATGGGAAAAGCTTTTATGATAAGTTTCGTCCTCATTTTCCTTGTCCTGTTATTCCAGTTCAAGCGTGTTGGTAAAGTATTCATTGTACTGGCTTCGTTCCCGTTGAGCTTGCTTGGTGCAATGTTAGGCTTGTTCCTTACAGGTTACGAGTTCGGGTTTATGGCAATCATCGGTATTACCGCCTTATTGGGTATTGTGGTTCGTAACGGGATTATCCTCGTTGACTATGCGGATGAACTGGTAAGCGAGCACGGTCATACAATTAGAGAAGCAGCTTTATTAGCAGCCAAAAGAAGAATGCGTCCCATCTTCCTTACCTCAATGGCGGCGGCTATCGGTTTGATACCGTTAATGGCGAGTGGCTCTCCGGAATGGGGACCGATTTCCAGTACCATTTCAATCGGTATTCTGGTATCAATGATTACTACTTTGTTTATCGTTCCAGTATTGTATTACAGGTTCGTAAAACCACCAAAAAACAAACAGTTGGATGAGCAACAAGAATTGAATGCCGATGCTCACAACCAAAAATACTTATCATAAAAAGGGATTATGTTACAGAAAAGATATAAAACAGTCATAAAGGTTTTTATATGCGGTTTCGCTCTTTTGCAGGGAACAAACAACCTCTTTGCACAACAGCAGTTAACCCTTGCGGAAAGCAAAGAGCTGGCATTAAAAAACAACAACAGGATAGGCAAAGCCAAAGAGGACGTAATTGCCACCCAATCCGACAAGCGGATTGCTGATGTGGCAGGCAGACCGAAACTGGATGCTTCGGCAACCGCCTTTTACTTTGGCGAACCGTTAAACACAATGCTTCCCGAATATGGTCTTGCACCAATGGTCAGCGTTACACAGCCGATTTATACCGGAGGTAAAATTAAGTACGGTAAGCAAATGGCGGAAACCAATATACAGATGAGCAACGCTCAACAAAGATTGGTCGAAGATGAAGTATTATTGGCTACCGAAACCGCTTACTGGCTTGTAGTGCAGGCAAAGGAAGAAATAAAACTGGAACAGCAGGTTAAAAAGCAACTGGCTTCGCATTACACTTTCCTGAACAATCAGTTTGAAGCAGGATTGATTTACAAAAACGATGTGTTGCGGGCAAAGGTGCTTCAAAACGAAAACGAAGCCCGCTTACAGGCAGCGGAAAACAAGCTCATTTTGGCAAAAAGAAGATGGAGCCAGTTAATCGGAATGGAAGACCCCACAGTGATAGACGTAGCTGATACATTGAGTACGGGCGACTTTTCAAATCAGGGCATTTTGCAAAACACCGATGCCGTGCGACCGGAAATTGATTTGGCTGCCAATGCCGTTAAAATAGGCGAACTAACAAAAAGTATGCTCAAAGCCGACCTGAAACCAACCGTTGGTTTAGCACTTAACGGAGTGGCTGCCTTTGGAAAAGAGGGCATCAACTTTGGCGACCCGACCAAAAAACATATGCTGACCTACTTCGGTATGCTAAGCGTGAATATCCCTGTTTTCGACTGGGGAAGCAAACGGGAAAAAGTAAAACAACAGGAAGCGACAATCCGTTCGGCTGAATACGGTTTGAAAGAACTGAAAAGCCAAATCAATGTGGAGGTTGAGCAGGCAACACTTAACCTGCAATTACAGACAAAAAATATTGATTTGATGCAGGCATCATTAACCGAAGCTGACGAGAACCTTAAATTGAGTAATGACCGCTTTAAAGCCGGAACTATTACCGGAGAAGATGTGCTGATAGCAGAAACACTTTGGCAGAGAGCATACAGCAATATGTTAGATGCAAAAGTACGGTACAAAATTGCCGAAGCAGTGTACCGCAAAGCCATCGGGCAGATAAAATAGCTTTTGTTGAAATGGAGTTAATGCTACGGCACTGATATACTCAAAATGCAGGGGCAGTCATACGCCCCTGCATTTTTAATTAATAATACGATGGAATAATGCAAGAACATACCGCCGATAATAAAAAAGGAATGGTAATGATACCCGACATTTCAGGTTTTACAGATTTCGTTATCAAATCCAATATGTTTGTTGGTAAATATATAACCGAAAGCCTGCTCAAATCAATAATGGACAGCAATATCCTTTGCCTTGAAATTTCGGAAATAGAGGGCGATGCCATACTATTTTACAAGCACCATAACCTGCCCACTTTTGAAGAAACCCTGATGCAGATAGAACAGATGTACAACGATTTTCAAAAGGAACTCAAACGCCTGGCAATGCAACTGGCAATCGAAATTCCGCTTTCGCTGAAGATAATCGTACACTATGGAGAATTTACCAAATACAAAATCGGGAAATTCGAGAAGCTCTACGGCGCACCTGTGGTAGAAGCACACAAGATGCTGAAAAATCATATTGCCGAACATCCGCCTTATGCCTTGTTTTCTGATGCTTTTTTACAAGCCAATTTCGACCAACCCGAAAAAGCAACCGTAGAATACGACAATTGCGATGACTGTATGTATTTGCCCGAAATCGGCTACATACATTAGCTGTAAAAACCTAAACAGTAAATATCATAAATCAAACAAAGAATATCGTAAAATTGTCGGCAGCAAGGTTGTCTATTTTTGTGTAATCACCTTAGCTACGGACAGCATATAAAATACTAAAAATGGAACGCTTGGAACAAAAATTATTGAACAGGAGTATAAAACCAACATCAGTTAGGCTGTTAATTTTTAAAACAATGTCTGACTTTAAAAAAGCGTTCAGCCTTACCGATTTGGAAACCGAATTGGAAACTGTCAATAAATCGACCATTTTCAGAACGTTGAGCCTTTTTCACGACAACCTGCTCATCCATACGATTGATGACGGTTCCGGCTCAATGAAGTATTCCATTTGCAGTGATACCTGTATGTGTACCGTTGGCGAGCTGCACGTACATTTTAACTGTAACCGTTGTAAAAATACCTTTTGCCTTGAAAGCATTTCCATACCGCCCATTCAGCTTCCCGATAAATTTCTGTTGGAAAGTGTCAATTTCGTGATGAAAGGAATGTGTAACGAATGTTCGAGGTTCGTTAAGAAAAAATAATTTTTATCCCAATCGGTTAATCAAAAGCAGTCATATTTCAGGATATGGCTGCTTTTCATTTGCAACCAAGTTCCCAAAACCAACGGGTAGTTTTGCTGTGTAATTAAATCAAATATTACTATGGCAGATAAATATATCCCTACCCAAGATACAGATGTAGGCTACAACAATAATTTTAAAGTCATCAGGTTTGAATGTGCCGTTCCCGAAAAAGACACGATGATGGCATACACGGCAGCACTGCAATCCAAAGCAGAGCATCCCATAGCAAAAGCTATTCTCAAAGCACTTCCGCCAATCACTTTATCAGATTATACGGTTGATAAATTTGAAAAGATACCCGGCTGCGGCATTAAAGGTTTTGTGGACGGACACGAAGTCATCATCGGCAATATAGCCTGGATGAAATCTTATGACTTCTATTACGATGAAAGTTTAGACCACGTAAACGAAAAGGTGGTTATTGTAATGATTGACGACAGGTACACAGGCTGTTTTTTCATTACCGAAACCACAGCATAGCAACCGCTCCTTTCCAAAAGGCAAATTTTATATACTCCAAAATAGCCGTGTTGCTTTTGCAACTAAGTTCCCAAAACCCCATAGTAATTTTGCCTTATAAATGGAAATTAAAAACAATTAATAGATATGTCAAAACTATGTTGCAGTACAGATAACAATCTGAACCTTGTAAAAAAAAAGGAACACAAACACAAATATGATACGCAGGGTAATCAGTTGTGCTGTGTAAGAACAGAGAAAATTTATGAAAAAGCAGGAGCAGCAGATTTGCTAAAAGATGCCAATCATAAAGATGACGGACACGGACACACTGACGGCAGCAGTTGCAGTGAAGACGATGCCGGACATTGTGATGATGAGGAAGACCATCACGACCACAGCCACCACCATCACGACCACGGTCATAAACACAGCCATAACAAAAAAGGTGGTCATAACCACGACCACGGACACGACCATAGTCACGGACACGGGCACAGCCACGGGGATGACCACGACCACAGCCACGACATAGAGGGCAAAACAGCGTTTCAGCTTTTTATGCCTGCGGGTATCTCATTAATTTTATTGCTTATCGCCATCGGGTTAGATAATTACTTTCCACAGGATTGGTTTACCGGATGGGTACGAATTGCTTGGTATGTAATTGCCTATATCCCTGTCGGACTACCCGTAATTAAAGAAGCAATAGAAAGTATCCGGTATAAAGATTTCTTTTCAGAGTTCTTCTTAATGGGTATTGCTACAATAGGAGCATTTGCCATAGGCGAATATCCCGAAGCAGTAGCCGTTATGTTGTTTTATTCCGTAGGAGAAGTTTTTCAGACCATTGCAGTATCAAGAGCCAAAGGAAATATTAAAGCCCTGTTAGACCAACGTCCTGATGAAGTTACGGTTCTTAGGGCAGGCAAAGCGGTTGTGATAAAAGCCGAAGATGCTAACATTGGCGATATTATCCAATTGAAACCGGGCGAAAAATTAGGCTTGGACGGCGAATTAGTTTCGGATAGTGCTTCATTCAATACAGCAGCACTCACAGGAGAAAGTAAACCCGACACCAAAGGTAAAGGCGACACTGTACTGGCAGGTATGATTAACCTGAATACCGTAAGTCAGATAAAAGTTACTACCGACTACGCTGATAGTAAATTGAGCAAAATTCTGGAATTGGTACAGGATGCAACTTCTCAAAAAGCACCCACCGAATTATTTATCCGTAAATTCTCCAAAGTTTATACGCCAATCGTAGTGTACCTGTCAATAGCCATTACTTTGCTGCCTGCACTCTTTGTAGATAACTATGTATTCAGCGAATGGCTGTACAGAGCATTGGTATTTTTGGTTATCTCTTGTCCTTGTGCGTTGGTAATTTCCATTCCGTTAGGTTACTTCGGTGGTATTGGAGCAGCGAGCCGGAACGGTATCTTGTTCAAAGGTTCCAACTTCCTTGATATTCTTGCCAAAGTTGAAAACGTAGTAATGGACAAAACAGGAACGATGACCGAGGGCGTTTTCAAAGTACAGGAAGTATTCATAAAACCGGAGTTCAACAAAGATGAAATCCTGAACCTTGTCAATGTTTTAGAAAGCCAAAGTACGCACCCTGTGGCAACCGCAATCCACAATTACTGGGGAGAAGTAGATACCACAGTGAAACTTGAAAATACGGAAGAAATTGCCGGACACGGGCTAAAAACCACTGTCAACGGTAAAGAGCTGTTGGTAGGTAATTTCAAATTGCTTGACAAGTTCAATATCAGCCACGATGCAGACACGGCAAACATTGTTTATACCGTGATAGCAATCGCTTATGGTGGTAAGTTTGCCGGATATATAACCATTTCTGACAGCATTAAAGTAGATGCGAAAGCCGCCGTTGACAAACTGCGTAAAATGGGTGTTAGAACCACAATGTTAAGCGGGGACAAAAATACCGTGGTACAATACGTTTCAAATCAGTTAGGAATTGACAGTGCATACGGAGATTTATTGCCCGAAGACAAAGTAAATAAAGTAAAAGAAATCAAATCCCGTAATGGAAGCGTAGCCTTTATCGGGGACGGTGTAAACGATGCTCCTGTAATTGCATTGAGTGATGCGGGTATCGCAATGGGTGGTTTAGGAAGTGATGCCGCCATTGAAACTGCCGATGTGGTTATACAGGACGATATGCCGTCTAAAATCCCGATGGCTATCAATATCGGGAAACAGACGAAGAAAATTGTTTATCAGAATATTGTTTTGGCGTTCGGTGTGAAAGCAATTGTACTGATACTCGGAGCAGGCGGACTGGCTACAATGTGGGAAGCCGTATTTGCCGATGTAGGTGTGGCATTATTAGCAATTCTAAATGCGGTGCGAATACAGAAAATGAAGTTTTAATTGTTGGATTTGACTGCCGCCGAAAATATTCTGCGGCAGTTTTTTTTGACCTAAACCAAAAAGGAAGATGGCAAAACATCAATCACAGGCATCGCTTATTAATTGTCAAAAACAACATTGAACACAAACATTAACCAAATTGTAAACTATACCAAAAATAAATGCACACAAAAAGAGGCTGTTTCAATATTGGAAACAGCCTCTTCGCATTAAAAGAAAATTATAGAATTATAACGTACCTCTGCGTTCCTGCTCTCTTTCGATAGACTGGAACAAAGCCTTAAAATTTCCTGCGCCAAAACCTCTTGCACCCATTCTTTGGATAACCTCAAAGAAGAATGTAGGGCGGTCTTCCACAGGTCTTGTAAAGATTTGCAATAAATAGCCCTCTTCGTCTGCATCAATCAAAATACCCAATTCCTGTAATTCCTTTATATCCTCTTTAAATCGGTGCATATGCGCTTTTAAACGGTCTGGAATAGCATCATAATACGCTTGTGGCGGTCTTGATAGAAATTCAACACCTCTTGATTTAAGGTCGTTTACCGTCTTTACAATATCGTCCGTAGTTACCGCAATATGCTGAACACCCTCGCCCTCATAAAATTCAAGGTACTCTTCAATCTGCGATTTCTTTTTGCCCTCTGCGGGTTCGTTAATCGGGAACTTAATTCTGCCGTTACCATTTGCCATTACTTTTGACATCAGGGCAGAATATTCGGTTGAAACCTGCTTATCATCAAAAGACAGAAAGTTTTCAAATCCCATTACATCCTCAAACCATTTTACCCAGGTGTCCATTTGGTTCCAGTCCACATTGCCCACCATATGGTCAATATATTTCAGTCCGGCAGGAGCAGGATTATATTCGGTTTCCCATTTTTCATAACCTGGCATAAAAATACCGTTGTAGTTTTTGCGTTCGGTAAACATAAAAATGGTTTCGCCATACGCATAGATACCCGATTGTACCACTTCGCCGTTTTTATCTGTGGTTACGGTAGGTTCCATAAATGCTTTTGCACCTCTCGATGTGGTTTCTTCAAAGACTTTGCGGGCATCTTCCACCCAAAGACCAACCACTTTGATGCCATCGCCGTGTTTTTTAACGTGTTCGTTGATTTCAGAATTAGACCGCATTCCGGTAGTTAAGACCAACCGTACTTTATCCTGTTTTACCACGTAAGATGCCCTGTCTTTCATTCCCGTTTCCAGTCCGGCATAAGCCTCTGACCGAAATCCGAAAGCGGACTTATAATAATGGGCAGCCTGCTTCGCATTGCCTACATAAAACTCTACATAGTCGGTTCCTAAAATCGGTAAAAAGTCCTGTGCACCTTCGAATATTTTATCCAAGCCGTATTCAACGTTTTTCAAATCGTTTGTCATTATAATGATTTTTAAAAATTATGTTATGTGTGATTTTGCAATAAAGGTTTTTGCACAAGTGGGATTGTGCAATAGTGTTTTAGTTCCTGAACCCGAGCTACAACATCGCCCGATGCAAAACCGAGAGAAAGGTTTTGATAGACATTTTATAATCAGTTAGCGTTATTAAGCGGTAAATGTATTCCGCTTATTCAGAACCAACACCATAATCAGTAAAAGTCACAAAACAAAACCGAAATATTACAAGCGGAACCGTTTTTGAGGTATAATCAGTAAATATCATAAATCAAACAAGGAATATCGCAAACAGCATAGCGCATTATGTTCCGAATTTTGTACCAACAAAAACAATTAAAAGTTCAATACAATGGAAAGTAAAAATCTTCAATTCAAGACAAACCTTAACTGTGGTAACTGTGTATCAAAAGTGCAGGCAGATTTAGATAACGCAGACGGTATCTGCGAATGGAACGTTGACACCACAAACAGCGATAAAATACTGACTGTAAAAGCAGAGGGCATTACCGAAGACGAGGTTGTCGCAATCATCAGGAAAAAAGGTTTTAAAGCTGAACCTGTTTCAGCATAATACCATCAGCAATTCACTAATCTTTAAAAGGAACAAAAAATGAAAAAGTTAATAGTTGCAATAACCGTAATGATGTTTGGATTTTCTGCTTTTGCACAAAATACAGGCAACCTGCTGAACAATTATATCAGCGTAAAAAATGCTTTGGTAAGCAGTGACAGCAAGGCGGCAAACACCGCTATTTCCGCACTGAACGAAGCCGTAAAGAGCGAAGACAATTTTGCACAGAAAGCAGAATTGCAGAAAGCCACCGAGAAATTAAGCAAGGCAGGCAACAACATTGAAAAGCAAAGAGCCGCTTTCAATGATGTATCTACCATAATGTGGAAACTGGTAAAACCATCCGACAAAGTAAACCAACCAGTTTACTACCAGTATTGCCCGATGAAAAAAGCATATTGGTTGAGCAAAGAAAAGGACATCAAAAATCCTTACTACGGTTCATCTATGCTTACGTGTGGTAAAGTTGCAGAAACTAAATAATACCCATTAAGGCATTGCTCATTAGGCAATGCCTTTTAATCTTTATAACCAATGCTATTTTTAAAATGGATAATCAAAAATTTCTTCACAAAAAGCTGTTGCCGCTAACCCTGTTGGCACTCTTTATATCACAAGTCAGCATTGCCCAAAAAGTAGTCCATTACGACCTGTATGTAAGAGATACGGTTGTAAACTACGCAGGCAAAGAAAAAAGGGCAATCGCTGTAAACGGGCAAATCCCAATGCCCACGCTTGAATTTACAGAGGGCGACACGGCAGAAATTGTTGTCCATAACCAGTTGAAAGAAAGTACATCCCTGCATTGGCACGGGCTATTCCTGCCCAATAAAGAAGACGGTGTACCTTTCTTAACGCAAATGCCCATAGAACCCGGCACAACCTATACTTACCGTTTCCCGATTATTCAGACCGGAACGCACTGGTATCATTCACATTCGGGCTTGCAGGAGCAGATTGGTATGTACGGCAGCTTTATAATGCACAAAAGGGCTGATGACAAAACATTCAGGAAAGGCATTGACGATTTGCCGGAAATTCCCATAATGCTAAGCGAATGGACGAACCTCAATCCCAACAATGTACACCGTATGCTGCACAATGCAAGCGATTGGTTTGCCATAAGAAAAGGCGCAACACAAAGCTATGCCGAAGCCATCCAAAGCGGTAAATTCAAAACCAAGCTGACCAACGAATGGAAACGTATGTTGGCTATGGACGTGAGCGATGTATATTACGAACGTGTGCTGATGAACGGCAATCATCATACAGACCTGAAAAGCATTGACGGCAAGCCGTTAAAAGCAGGCGACAAAGTGCGTTTGCGGATTTCTAATGGCGGTGCATCCTCTTACTTTTGGCTTCGCTACGCAGGCGGTAAAATGTCCGTAGTGGCAAGCGACGGCAACGATGTGCAACCTGTGGATGTGGACAGGCTGATTATCGCTGTATCTGAAACTTACGCGATGTAGTCGTTACCATTCCCGAAGACGGTAAAGCCTTTGAATTTATGGCAACTACCGAAGACCGTACCCAATCCACAAGCTATTTTATTGGCAGCGGTACAAAACAATATGTTGGGGAAATGCCACGCCTGAAATATTTTGAGGGTATGAAGATGATGAATGATATGATGAAGATGAACGGCGACCTTGACGATATGGGAATGAATATGAGCCTTAACCAAATGGATATGAACGTAGTAATGTATCCTGAAATTACAGGCGAAGAAAAGGGCAAGAAAGCTAAGGACAATGGGCAGCCAATGGAGCATCACGGGGAAAACCATAAAATGAATACGGACGAAGACCCCAACCGTTATAATGCCAATGCGTTGAGCAATATAGTAACGCTCAATTACGCAATGCTGAAATCGCCACACAATACCACATTGCCAAAAGATGCTCCGGTAAAAGAACTGAAATTTACCCTTACCGGAAATATGAACCGTTACGTTTGGAGTATGGATAATAAGGTCTTGGCAGAAAGCGACAAAATACCTGTAAAGAAAGGCGAGATTTTGAGGATTACCATTCACAACAACTCAATGATGCGCCACCCGATACACCTGCACGGTTTTGATTTCAGGGTGCTGAATGAGCACGGCGAAAATGCACCGATGAAAAATATAATCGACATTATGCCGATGGAAACCGATACCATCGAGTTTCTTGCCAATACCGAGGGCGATTGGTTTTTCCATTGCCATATCCTGTACCATATGATGGCAGGAATGAACAGGGTTTTTGCAGTGGACGATTATAAAAATCCCGAATTGCCCAACAAGGAAAAAGCCTATAAAATGTTACAGCGGGAAAGCAATATGCCACACTTAATGGCACAGAGCGACTTTGCCATCAACGGTATAGACGGGGAAGCTATGCTGATGAACGCCCGTTACAGTTTGGGTACAGAATGGCGTTTAGGCTACAACGATATGCACGGCTACGAAGTAGAAACCCATTTAGGACGTTACATCGGTAAAATGCAATGGCTGATGCCGTTTATCGGTTTCGATTGGCGATACCGCAAAATGGGAATGGACGAACACGAGCAAAACCTGTTCGGACAGGTCAATAAAAAGGACAACCGGGCAGCAGTCAGCTTGGGTGTAATGTACACCCTGCCAATGCTCGTTAATGTACAGGCAGAAGTATATCACGATGGGATTTTTCGTGTATCGTTAATGCGTGAGGATATACCTATCTCCCGAAGACTAAGAGCCGGATTTATGGTCAATACCGATTTGGAATATATGGCAGACCTGCGGTATATCCTGACAAGGCATATCGGTATCAGAACACACTATGATAGTGATATGGGCTTTGGTGTAGGGCTTTCGCTCATCTACTAAAGCATTTCAATACAAGATTGGGAAAGGTTGTAGCGTTGCTATGACCTTTTTGCTTTTTATAATACGGGCTAAATCAGTAAAAGTCACAAATCAAACAAGAAATATCACAATAGCAGGCTTTGGAATTATGCTGAATTTTGCAACAGTACAAAACATTATAAATAAATTTCAAAAAAATGGAAAATAGAGAATTTCAATTCAAAACCAACCTTAATTGTGGTGGATGCGTATCAAAAGTAAAAGCTGATTTGGACGGAGCGGACGGTATCTGCGAATGGAATGTAGATACAGCTAACAATGACAAAATTCTAACCGTAAAATCAGAGGGAATTACAGAAGATGAAATAGTTGCCATCGTTAAGAAAAAAGGCTTTAAAGCAGAACCTTTAATGGTTTAATACACAAGCCCTATTCAGTTTCAAAAGTGAAAGCGGATATGGCTTTCCTATAAGCATACTATAACAAACATATTGAAATGAGGTAATTTATTGTAGGATACCTGCAATTACTGCCTCATTTTATCCTTTTTATTGGTATCATACTTAAAATTCCGCTTTCAATGACAGATTATTGCCATACTATAATAAACGAATTAGACGATAGAATAAGTGAATTGACCTACGAGCAGAATAATTCATTGGTATCGTATGAAAATGCTATTGTGCTGGTATTGCAGAAGATTGAAGAGGTAAAGAAGCACATTCAAGAAAAGGGATTTAAAGATGCGGAAGAAGAAATATTGTTTTTCAAGCAGCTAAAGCCGCAGTTAGTTTCAAAACTTATCTTCTTCAATTCGATTTATAAAATTGAAACAAAAAGACCACGTGGAGGGGATAAAATTATCAGGAAATACCTCAATATTGAGCTTTCCAAAATCAAGCGGTACTTCGATGCCAATCTGGAATTTTACAAGTATTACAGAACCAACAGCACCCATCTTGATAACAAATACTTTGTACGTGGCAAACACGATATTAAGCTAAGTTTAGACACCTATTATTTTGAGGCAGACCACAATTTTACAACCTCACACGATTACAAAGTAGCCAAGATTATTGCCAATGATTTGATACAGGTTTATCTCGAAGACCAGTTGAATAACAACAGTCAGAAAAGAATTTGGGAAAACCCGCCTTTAAACTGGACGGGCAGCAAGACCTCACTCATCGAGTTGATATATTCGCTGCATTCGCAAGGTTCGATTGACAACGGTAATGCAGACATTAAAATCATAGCCAAAACCTTTGAAAATATGTTTAATATTGACTTAGGGGATTTCTATCATTCCTATCTGGAATTGAAAGCCAGAAAGATGAACCGCACAAAGTTCCTCGATAGTCTTCGGGATGCGCTCATTAAAAGGATGGACGAACAAGACGAAAAATAAAGGTAAAGTTTCACGGCTTTACCTTTATTTTTTATAAATTTGCAGTAATGATTTACAAGGTAATCAAATGAAAACAAGTGCAGTAAGCACCATTACTAAATCGTTACCGATAGTACTTCCGGTACTTGTAAACTACTCTTTATTAGCCGATTTAGGTTAAATTAATCTTTTTTGTTTAAAAACGCGTATAAAGTGAGACGGGTCTTCAAAGCCACTTTCAAAGGATATTTGATTAATGGGAAGGTCTGTGTTTAAAAGACGATGAAGAGCCAAATCTAACTTACGCTGTTTCAGCCAGACCCCAGGAGTTGTTTTATAATGGTCTTTGAACGTCTTTTTGAATTTTGATAGACTCATGTGGCAAAGCTTTGCATAATCTTCAATTTTTAGATTATACCCAAAGTTCTCTTCCATTATTCGTGTCATATGATACGTCTGGTCTTGACACAAGGAAACAAAGTAATCAGCTAAATCTTGATGATCCTTACTAGCACACAAGCTTAACAACAATTCTTCAAACTTTAATTTTATCAGTTGACTACTAGGTTTTTGATCTAATGTGAGATAAGAAGATATTGATTCGCAATAACTTTCTAACAATCGATTCGATTTCACCGGCAAGACAGCGTCTTGATTAGAAAGCTGTTTTTGCGAAGTATCTAAAAAGGAAGTGTTTTTCGACAAAAACGTCTTGATGAAATCATCGGGAATAAAAAAGAAAATTGCACAAAATTCATCATCAAAGAACTGATGGGTAAGATTGGCGCCCTTTTTAATAAAAAGGATGTCACCTTGTTCAACTTCATAGTCGTGATATAGTGTTCTCCACATTTTTTTACCAGACAGCACAAAGGCAAAATAGTTGCTGTCTGACCAAATTCCGAATTTAGTCTCCTCTTGAACACAGGTGTACTCAACAAACAACAATTCGTTTGCTTCCAACTTAATAAAGTCATTACTCTGTTTTATAAAGGAATATAAATTTACCATGTTTTTATTATTGCCAATGGTCTCGGCCTTTTCTAAAAATAATAAATGTTTTTTGTCTTAACCAACCGCCATATTTAGTAATAGCCATTGTTGTGCTTTCGTTATTTGTTATTTAATTCAGTATCTATGAACTTAATAATCTCCAATCCCTCTTCAATTAGTCCATCTATTTTATTTTCTAAACTGTATGCATAAGATAATTCACGGTCAACTATTTTCCTAAATTCAACAGACCTAAAAGCTATCATCATTTCTTTACTGTCATATTTAGAAATATAATTTGGGTTAGAGGAATTATATGGTCGTAATCCTGTAATGAACTTTATAATATCACTTTTATAAGTTTCCACATTAATCTCATCCGCATCAAGTCCCCAATAATATTTTTTCACTTTAATTTTAATGGAATCTTTCGAAACTAATTGGAAATTGCCAGTGCTTAATAGTTCATTGAACGTGTTTCTGCTTAATATTCCCAATCCATTTGTAATCATACCTCCTTTAGACACGTTATTTAAAAAAGCGATAGTATCCTTAATTTCAATATTCGCTTCGCTATATTTTTTAGCAGCTAATAATCCCTCAATTTTATATGGCAACCTATTTTTTATGTAATAGTCCAAAACTGAATTATTATTTTGAATTTCTTTTTTAATGTCATTTAAATATTTAGACTCACTCCTTTTGTCAATCCGACTTTGATTCCAATTATTAATGGACAAAGCAATTAAAATCCCAATAACAACAAGAAGAATTTCTCCAATAGCATATTTCAAGTACTTTCCAGTTTTGTTTTCCAGAAGCAAATTTTGTCTAATTTTTCTAACGAATTTTATCATTGGTTGGTGGTTGGTTATTATGAAGCACAACGGTCAGGCGGGTATTGCGAGTAGCGTCTCAAAATATTTGAGATAGCTACGTGAGCAATTAGGCGCTGTTCGTCCATACCTGCTTGACATGACTAGTTCCGACAGCGTGTTGTTCCGTCTGAGGTTTATTGGCTTAAGTTAGGGAATTTTATGGACGAATTACAGTCGTACTGACTGGCCGATGATGGCAAATAAGAAAAAGGTAGAATATAGGCGAATGTTTTTTTGACTATAACCCTTGTTGATGGGTTCTGGCAAAGGATAATTATGTTTCAAATTTAATGTAGCCTTTATTCAGTACGGGGCACTTATGATCATACAGATGCCAGTGAATACCTAAAGGTCTATCACATATAGAATGCGGAGCAAGTTATATTAAAAGAAAAAGTGGTTTAAGATTTAAATAAAATATTGATTATGTTTGAGACAATGGACTTGCGCTTTTCATAGAAGCCATTGTTACCTGCTGGCTTTTAGCTCAGTTTAAATATTCTAAGACAGTATATAGCACACTTTTGGTTCTTAAAATACGAAAATGCCCAGTTCCCTCAACTTCTTTAAATTCGGAATCAGTCCAATTTTGATGAACATTTTTAGACCTTGAAATTGGAATTACTTTATCGTTTTTATCGTGAATGATTAACGCATTTTGAACATTTATTGTTTTTACAAATTCGCTCACATTTAGTGTTTCAACAGGTTTTCCTGTTTCCTTTTCCAATCGGTTAATCAGTTTATTTTTAACATTATCATTAATCCCAACCATTTCAGAAATGTCATCAATTCGCTCGGTAAATTTGTCTGGTGTAGTTAGTAAAACGTATTTCTCGATTTCTAATTCTGGATTGTTAAACAATGCATATGTTGTTGCAACTCCACCAAATGAATGACTTATTAATGATTTGATCTCGTATTTCCTAATTAGAACGCCTATCAATTCTGAAAAGTCAAAGAGACTTGTACCTCCTTTACTGCTAAATCCGTGAGATGGTGCATCAAATGAATAAACAGTATAGTCGTTTTGTAACAACAGTTCTATTAAATCAGAAAAATTTCCTGCCTGACCTTCCCAACCGTGAATTAGAAGAATTTTCTTTTCGCCACCTTTCCAGGTGTATAATTTTATATTGAACTCTTTGAATTGGAAGTCTTCTTTTTTGGATTTATCCAATGTGTCCAATTCATTTGTTCTAAGTTTTCGGATTTGAGGATTGGTCAATTGATTATAGGCAAATGAAGTAATTGCACTTGGAAATAGAGTAGATGCTATTCGAACGAGGCTTTTTTTTATATACACGATGTTTTTTATCTTGCAACGGTTGAGCTATGAACAGTACGGGAGCGAACTAGCGTTTGCTTTCCGCCACGCACATAGCAAAATCTTTTTGTTTTCTTTTTTTCTTTGTCCAGCTAAAAAGCAAAATCCCAAAGATTTTGCGGACTTCATAAAAATACACAAACCTCGCGGTTAAACCCGAAGCCCGTATTGTTTATAGGTTTTGTTGTGCTTTCGTTTTAATCTTTGCTAAAAACACGATAAGCTCGTCCTTATATTTCAATAAATGATTTATCATTTATTTACTGTTCAATTCCATATAATCAAATACCAAATTACACATGGCATTAACGCCGATCTTAAACGAACTATCGTCCATGAGGAATTGTGGCGTATGATGGTCTCCGACGGTTTTTTTATCTCTGCCTATCGTCGTTGCACCAACGAGAAAATAAAGTCCGGGTACTTTTTGAGCGAAGTATGAAAAATCTTCTGCACCTGTTTCTGCAGGAATCAAAATCACATTTTCTTTTCCTGCAGTTTTCTCCAAAGTTGGCAACATCATTTTGGTTAACTTTTCATTGTTGAAGGTTACTGGAAAACGCATAGAGTAGGGCAGCTCTACGGTAGCAGTTGCTCCTGCGGCTTGTGCGGTCAATTCTGCGATCTCTCTTATTCTTTTAAGAACATAAGCCTCGTCTTCATTTGTTAATGTTCTGATAGTGCCCAACATTTCTACTTGTTCTGGTATAACATTACTGCGATTTCCACCATTGATTGCACCTATTGTTACAACCGCAGCATTATTAGTCAATGTAACATTACGACTTACAATGGTTTGCAGGCTAGTGATGATTTGAGCGGAAACTACAATAGGATCAATACCAGCCCAGGGATATGCGCCATGTGATGGCTTTCCTTTAACTGTAATTTTCATATCATTGACGCTTGCCATAATGCCTGCTGGCCGATATAAAATTTTACCTACTTCGTTTAAAGCATCCATATGTAGCCCAAAAATGACATCTACTTTCGGGTTTTCAAGTACACCTTCTTTTGTCATTAAATCGGCTCCACCTTCTTCTCCTTTAGGTGCGCCCTCTTCGGCTGGTTGAAAAATAAATTTCACGGTGCCCTTTAGATTGCTTTTCATTTCTGAAAGTATTTCGGCAACTCCCATTAAAATAGCCACGTGACCATCGTGACCGCAGGCATGCATCACAGAAGTTTCATTACCATTGTACATGGTTTTTACCTTTGAGGCAAATGCTAAGTCATTCTTCTCTTCAACAGGTAAGGCATCCATGTCTGCTCGCAGTGCTACAACAGGACCGGGCTTATCTCCTTTGAGAATACCAACAACACCTGTAACACCTACTTTTGTTTGGACATCTATACCTAGTGATTCTAAATGTTTGGCAACTAGGGCTGCTGTACGAAATTCACGATTTCCTAATTCCGGATTTTGGTGAATATCGTGTCGCCAATCGATAACTTTCTGCTCAATCTTATCTGCTTTTTTAGTAACCTCTTCACTATAATCTTTGATTTGTGAGAGAGTTAACGTCGAATAAAGCATAAAGACGAATAACGATAGCATTTTTAAAGGGTATTTAAGGTTTGACTTGTTGGTCTTAATTTTCATTTCTTTAATGTGTTTTGGATTGTGTATTCTTCTAAAGAATTTAATCATTTGTTGATTGGCATTTCGATTTATGGGAAGGTAGGATAATTAATTAACTTGAGTTTTGGATAATGAAGCACAACGGCCAGGCGGGTATTGCGAGTAGCGTCTCAAAGTATTTGAGCTAGCTACGATAGCAATTAGACGCTATTGGTCCATACCCGCTAGATATGTCCAGTTCCGACATCGTGTTGTTCCGTCTGAGGTTTATTGGCTTAAGTTAGGGAATTTTATGGACGAATAGCAGTCGTACTGCCTGGCCGATGNCGCCATCATCTCATTAATATATACGTAAAATACAGATTTATACATCCAAACGGGGTATATCTCTCTGTATTTTACAACCTTCTTTTTATAGCAACACCGTAAACTCAAAACTAAACTTTATAAAACAGTATAGGTCTCTATTTTAGAATATAGCGCTACTTATGCCCTGCTATCCAATTCTGCCTTTATCTTCTTATATTTTTTGTCCAGCAATATCACAATAATACTTAACGGGCCTACAAGTATTGGAAACCATGTTCTATCTAAACTTTCATTTTGTGAAACCATTTGGTAAATGAAAATTAAAAACACCACAATAATAGCAAAAGTCGCTATCTGCATAATTCTCTTCGTCGTATTAAGTTTGACCGTAAGTGTTTCTTTTTTCTGACCCTTCATATCCATTGTATGTTCATCTTTTAAAGTTTTTCAATCAAATAAATCCATATACCTTTTATTGCAACACCGTAAACTCCAAACTAGAATCAGTAAATACCGTATGGGTTTGGGTCTTAAAGTCGTCTTCATCGGCCTTAAAGATATTATCCACATAAGTCTGCGGATTTAAATCTATTAAAGGAAACCAAGTACTCTGCACTTGTATTTGCAGTCTATGGCCTTTTTTGATGGTATGAAAAACATCTTGCAGCTTAATATTAACATCCGTCTTTTTATTGGGTGTAAAGGGTTCTGGGTTTGAGAAACTGTTTCTAAACCTGCCCCGCAAAACCTCGCTACGCACCATTAAATGATAGTTGCTCATTTTTAGATGGTCTTGCATTTCTTCATTGGTCTCCGCATCTGCCGGGTGAACGTCTATCACCTTAACAATCCAATCTGCGGCATCACCAGTAGTGGCAACTTTTAGGTTTGCCATAATATCACCCGCTAGGGTAAAGTCTTCTTCCATAACTTCGGTTTCAAACACCAAAACATCGGAACGGCGCGCCGCGAAGCGCTGGTCATCCGTCATGTATTTACGTGGGGTAAATACAGATTTTACATCTTCAGAATATGGCACTGGCTTTTTTACATCACTCACAAATTGAAGTCCAGCCGTACCTTTTTGCTCTAAGGTCAACTTCTGGTTTTCTGACAAATACATGCGCTGCTTTTCTGCCCCTTTTGGTGGCCAAGCATCGTATTCCTTCCACTCTTTTCTACCAGAGTCATACACATAAGCTTCAGGTAAGCCGGTATTACCATCAGCTTCTCCTTTTAAAAAGTGGTTAAAAAACTTCGTTTCAATCTTATCTTGAAAAAAATTGGAAATAGAATCCCCAAAATAGTAGTTCCCTACCAAGTTACGTTCGCTCCTTCTGGCCCAACGCCCGTGATCCCAAGGCCCAAAAACCATTGTATTATATCCTTCTGTATGCTTTTCAATATTCTTATAGGTTTCCAGTGGTCCATATAAATCTTCCGCATCGAACCAGCCACCAACAATCATCGTTGCAACGTGCGATTTCGATTTATCTAAATGCTGAATTAAGCCTCTACTCTGCCAAAGTTCATCATAATTTGGGTGTTCTTTCAGTTCATTCCAGAAAAAATCATCCGTCATATTATCCGGGGCCAAAGAAGCCTGATCTTTAATATCGTACTCAAAAAAGGAATTCAAATTCTTTAGAGGACCAGCATCTAAAAAAAACTGGTATTGGTCTTCTGTTTTTAAATCTGGTAAGGTATACCATGCCGTATCTATAGGTTGGTCTCCATTAGGTCTCGGCGTGCCGAACAAAGATGTCGCCCTAAAATAGCTCAATAAATACGCACCGTTATGGTGAAAATCATCAAAAAAGAAATCTCCAATACAGGCTTGTGGCGAAGAAGCCTTTAAAGCTGGGTGGGCATCTATAGTAGCATATGTTGCATAATAACCTGGATAGGAAATTCCCCAAACACCGACATTGCCATTGTTATTCTCAACATTATTTACCAGCCAATCAATCGTGTCATAGGTATCGGTACTCTCATCAACTTGGTCGTTCGAAGTTTTGTTAGGGATATAAGCACGCATATTTTCGTAGTGCCCTTCACTCAACCAACGCCCTCGTACATCTTGGTAGACAATAATATTGCCTTCCTTCATTAGATTGATATTAGGCCCGATCTGCTTTCTAAATTCATTTTCACCATAAGGTCTAGAACTATATGGCGTACGTTGCATTAAAATAGGGTACTCTTTTGACTTGTCTTTTGGGGAATAGATTGTAGTATGCAAAGTAGCACCGTCTCGCATTTTAATGTCAACCTCTTTTTTGGTGTAGTTGTCCTGTACGTAGGTGTCAACTACCTCAGCAGTTTCTGTTTTTTTAGTTGTTTTTCCGCAGGAGATAAGTAGTACTGCAAATACAAAAAGAAAAGTAAATTTTGATACGAACTTCATAGTGATTGGATTGATTTTCTAAAACTACTAAATAATCAAACCAACCAAACGCGAAAATTTTAAAATATTAAGGCCTCCCTTATTTATGGGGTGTGAATTCATGCGAAGTAATTAGAGCGGAGATTTTTACTAGCCCGATATGGAAAATAAACTAAAAAATCTCCCCTTTCTTCCTGATTACCATCAGGAATTCATTCCCCTCTTAAAAACAAGAGGGGAGCTTTTACTATCTTTAAATAGTTACGACCATGAAACAAATACATAACAAAAAAGAACTTTTAACTAAACGAAAAGAGCTTCGCAAAAACTTAACTCCAGCAGAAGCTTTTCTTTGGAAATGTCTTAAAGCCAAACAATTGGGAGGTCGCAGGTTTCAAAAACAACACAGTATAAAATCTTATATTGTGGATTTCTATTGTGCTGCCGAAAAATTAGTTATTGAGCTTGATGGTGAAGTTCATCAAAGTTCTAATGTCCAAGAATATGATGAAAAACGCACTAAAGAATTGGAGGCTTTAGGATTTACTGTAATACGATTCGAAAATAAAATGGTTTTTGATAAGCTGCCTTCTGTACTTAAGGAGATTAAGGATAATTTTAAGAGGGGAGCTTGTTCCAATAACTAAATTAAGCTCCTCCCTTTAGCAAAGGGAGGTGTCAACAAGCATAGCTAAGTTGACGGAGGGATTAAAGCTCAAAAGCTGCTTTAACCTCATCAACCCTGTCCAATTTCTCCCAAGTAAAGAGTTCAACTTCTTTTTCAACTTTTCCGTTGTAGGGAGATTCAAAAACCTTGGTGACTGTAGTTGGTGTTTTACCCATATGGCCATAGGCAGCCGTCTCTAAATAAATTGGGTTGCGAAGTTTTAGTCTTTCTTCGATAGCAAAAGGGCGCATATCAAACAAACCCGCTACTTTTTCAGCAATTTCGCCATCGGTCAGATTCACTTTGGCGGTACCATAAGAGTCTACAAAAATTGACGTAGGTTCTACCACACCAATCGCATAACTTACTTGAACCAAAATTTCATCTGCCACGCCCGCAGCTACCAAGTTTTTAGCCGCATGTCTTGCCGCATAGGCAGCACTTCGGTCTACTTTACTTGGGTCTTTACCACTAAAAGCACCACCACCATGAGCACCTTTCCCGCCATAGGTGTCTACAATTATTTTTCTACCCGTTAAACCGGTATCTCCATGTGGGCCACCAATTACAAACTTGCCAGTTGGATTGATATGATATTGAATTTTATCATTAAAGAGTTGCTGAACATGCGAAGGGAACAATTCAACCACCTTTGGAATCAAAATTGAAATAATATCCGATTTGATTTTTGCCAACATCTTCTCATCAGCATCAAAATCGTCATGTTGGGTAGAGACCACAATGGTATCTATGCGCTGTGGCACATTATCATCAGAATATTCTATGGTTACCTGTGCTTTGGCATCTGGTCGTAAATATGGAATTTGCCTCCCCTCTCTTCGTAAATCTGCTAGCACCTGAAGAATCTTATGCGAAATATCCAATGCTAAAGGCATATAGTTTTCGGTCTCTTTGGTGGCATACCCGAACATCATACCTTGGTCACCGGCACCTTGCTCTTCTTTAGTAGCTCTATCAACACCCTGGTTAATATCTTGTGATTGCTCATGAATCAATGAAATTACCCCACAAGAATCTCCACTAAACTGGTATTCACCTTTGGTGTACCCAATTTTGTTGATGACATCTCTAGCAATGGTCTGTACATCTAAATAGGTATCGCTTTTCACTTCGCCTGCCAATACCACTTGACCTGTGGTAACTAGCGTTTCACAAGCTACTTTGCTATCGGCATCAAAAGCCAAAAAATTATCTAAAAGTGCATCACTAATTTGGTCAGAAACTTTATCTGGGTGCCCTTCACTAACAGATTCAGAAGTAAATAAATATGCCATTCTCTATTTTTAAACGTGCTGAAGATTTGACGGAAAGGCTGAAAGAAGTTTACACCACTTTTTAGCATTTTTTACCGAGGTTGCAATCAGTCAAATCCTTCCTCATAATTGAAAGGCAAAAATAGGAAAATAGTTTTGTTGTAAAAATGTGTTCTCGATACTTTTTCTTCGAAAAGACTGGAACTGACAGTTTTTATGATAAATTAAATACCATTGGTATTATAATTCATATTTAATGCTAGCCAAAAAATACCTTGGTTGCACGGCATACTCCAAAGTGCTTATTAAGTTATTTGAAAATGAATCTTGTCTAATAGTGGTAGTGTTCAACAAGTTCATTCCAGAAATTTTGAACTCCCATTTACTATCTTCCTTTTGATAATACAATGCGGCATTAAAAAAGTCATAGGTACTGCTCACTCCGCCATCCCTATTTTTATAATCATTGTATTCATAGTCGGCAGTAATTGCAAAGCCTTTTAAGAAAAAAGCTTCAATATTAGCATAAGGACTATTGGTTATAAAAGTGTTCTCAATAGCTATGCTAGAATAGTTATTTAATTGTTTTTTAAAACCCAATTCAGCATTTGGTGCTTCCTTAAATCGCGTTTCAAAAGCTAGTTTATAGGTTTGGTTAAAAGATTCATTAAAATCCGTCGCTCCATTGATAATCGTATTAAACTTATTGTAAGACAATCTACTTTCAAATTTTGTTTTCCATAACGGAAAGCGCTTTTCAAAAGTTCCAAAAAGTGAGAAGGTTTCATTTGGCGTATCTAAATTTATTGGCGATGACACCCTATCTAATCCTATAAAATTTACAGTATTGCCAATACTCTCATATCTTTTCTGATAGGAAAGTCCGCCGTAAATGGTCGTAAAAGTAAACATGCTAAAATTGCTATAGTTTAGGCTAGCATTATGATACCACTCATTTTTTAGATTTCTATTCCCCGTGAAAAGACTGTTATAACCTCTTAGTTCTCTTGCCGCAACCAGGTTTTGAATATCTGGGAATTGCGCCTCCATGGCATATCTAAATTGCAAAGACTGTGTACTGTTGAATTCATATCTAGAATTTAAGCTTGGAAGTAGCAAAACTTTGTCGAAATCGGTTACTTGGTTTTGCTGACTATTATCTATTGCGTAATTATGAAGGGTCAACCCTGGACTAACCGTGAGCTTGCCAAATTTTACTCGGTAGCCCAATCCAAAATAAATATCTTGAAAGTTAAATTCGGTATCGTTTACATATTCATTATCGGAACCTACCGTTTGTCTATTGCCATCAATCAGTTCCGATAATCCTGAGGTTAAGCTTTGCTTGTTCAAACTTATACCGGACTTAAAACTGATATGATTGGTTTCATTTAAAACTCGATAATAATTAAATTCCACATCAAAAGTATTGGTAAATATTTCCTTATCCTGAAATAAATCATAAGGACCCTCTCCATTTAAAGGAACACTGCCAGGGAAAGGAAGTTGCTCGGTCAATAAACCATAATTTGGGCGTTGTCTTTTGTATAAATGGTTAGATTCCAACGAATAAATATTCTTCTCATTTTTTGCATAAAATGCGTTTAAAACTTGTTGAATAGAAAATGGTTCACGCGTTCTTGTAGAACGAATTGAATTACTGAAGGTTGAAAAAGTAGAATTGAGTTGGTTTTCATCGGTAATATCAGAATTCTTTACAAAAGCTTCGTAGTTCACATGTACTTTAGCGTTTGGTGTGTAGGTAGTTGAAAGTTTAAAAAGTCCTGATGTATTCTTTTGCTCAATATCTGAAGTTAACAGTTCATTATTATCCCCATCTTCTCGTATATAAGTGCGTTGTGATATTGAAGAGAGCTCGGTATCTATACCAGTTACAATTCCAAAGCCGGAAAAACTGATTTTCTTATTAGGGTTATAGTTAAAATTAAGCGCTGCAAGCTTTGCATCTATATTTCTTGCCCTATTATTTTGTAAAAGCGATAAACCTACCTCATCATTGGAAAGATTAAGCGATGAGCCTGATCTTTGCGCTAGACTCGAAAGCCCTCCACTAAACCTAAAATAGTCTTGTAGCGTAAATGCTTGTTGCCCAATATTATTAAGGTCTCCAATAAAATTTACATTAAACTTAGGTGAGTAGTAGAAGATATTGGGATGCGCCAAATACCTGTCTTCAGGTCCAAGTCCGCCAGAAATATCACCAAACCAAAGATTCTTTTTACCATCTTTTAATTTGATGTTTAACGCTAAAGCATCACTATCATTAACACTTCTTAGAGGACCAATCTCATTAAAATCTCTTAAAACCTGTACCTTATCCACAGCATTGGCCGGAATATTTTTGGTCGCCATTTTTGTATCGCCATCAAAAAACTCTTTACCCTCTACCAAAACTTTGCTCACATCTTTACCTTGAACTTTAATTTGTCCTTCATCATTAATTTCAAAGCCAGGCAACTCTTCTAAAACATCTTCTAATTTTTTCTCTTTACCCGTTGTAAATGAATCCGTATTGTACGTAATGGTATCTCCGGAAATCGTCACTGGAAAATCTTCAACCACCGTAACGCCGTCCAATTGATTTGGTGAAACGGAGAGCACAATATCTTTTTCTAAATCGTTTAGGGCCTTAAATTGTTCTTCCCAGGTTTCAAAACCTAAATAGCTTGCCCTTAATAAGTACAAACTATCCTTATCCAGATTGAGTTTATACCTGCCCTGGTCATCAGTGATACCATAAGAAGCAATGGCACCGTTACTTTCTTTTATGGCTATAACATTGGCCAACTCTAAAGGATTGTTGATACTATCGTAAACTTTACCTTCTAAAGTTATCTTTTGTGCATTTACATTATGGCATAGAAAGCCTAGCCCTATACAAAGAGATATAATGATTCTGTTCATTTTTTGATTGATTTTTTTTGTAAGAACTAGGTTTACTTTTTGCTTATCCTCCTATTCTAATTTCAAAAGAAGAATGTTGTCCTTTTTTCTTTCCACCACCATACATTTTATTCATCTTTTCGGCATGTTCTTTCATAATGGCTTCATACTCTTCTCCATCTACTTTTTTACCTTTTGATGGTATCTCTATAGTTACAGGCTTCTCAGGGTTTAGCACCACTTGAGTACAAATCATAATTCTTCTTCCATTACTTACCTCTAAAATAAGACCAGGCAAACCCCAATACCTTTCTGGACCATGGTTAACAGGTATTTCTGGTGTGTACCAAACTGTTGTGGTCTGCATACGCTTTTCCTTTTTTTCTTCGCTTTCTCCATTTACATCAGAAAAAACCGTTTCTGTAACCTCTCTTTTAGAAATTGCTTTGTAGCATGTGTACTTGCCGATCTGCTTGGTTTCAGAAGTCATTTCCCATTCTACGGGTTCTAACTCATCTGCCACTAAAAACAATTTACCAAAAGCATCTGTGCTTTCCAGAGACTTCTTTGTCTTTGTATTCTTGTACAGAAGACCGTCACTGCCTCCACCATTACCAACAATTTGAATTTGTACATTCATACCGCTTGCAACTGCCGGCTTATCCAACTTTTCAAGCTCTCTCCAGTTAGATTCGGTTTTATTAAAAGTTAGTTCAAAATCTTTTTGCATAGCAAATCTTAGTTGCTCTTGAATCATGTCCATTTGATTAGCACTTGTTTCCGTACTATCCATTTTTAGCTCCATTTTCATGTCGGTCTTGTAAATGGCGGAACCTGTAAAATCTTGTGCAAATGATTTTATAGAAAGTAAAATCATAAATGCGTAAAAAGTATTCTTCATTATTAGTTATTTTTATTATTTACAAATGAATATTTCTATTCAGTCATTCGTTCAATGGCCTTGACCATTCTATCGGTTTTTTCTGCTAATTGCTCAATTACCGCTTTCTTATTTTCAGATATTCCGGTGACCAATACCTTCATATTATTAATTACAAGGTTGTTTTTGTTTTTCAATTTTAAATCTTTAACCTTCACCGATACCTCAATGGAGTCTTGTGGGGCATTTTCTTCAAATACAGCTATCATATCATTCCAGTTAATAGATTTTAATTCTTTCAATGTGTTGACTTCGAACCCAAGGCAATTGACTGCGGCATGTACTTCTTTTTCTTCTTGACCAAAAGACTGAAAAGAAAGTAATAGCACTAATACGGTACTAAGCATGGCGAATTTTTTCATGGTTTTCTATTTTGTGATTATGTCAACAAATTTGAAAGTATTGTATCGAAAACAAGGTTAACCAGTGTTAACGAGTGTTAACCGATTACCCTACGCCTATTTATTGTGCTTACTTTTGAAATGTGAAACAGCAACACTATAAAGCATTACTATACTTTATTACGATTACCATCGTAATAACAATTGGCATACAGGTCTATTGGAACGTTCAAAACTATAACACCAATAAACAACGATTGCTGAATGAGGTACAAATAAGTTTAGATAATGCGGTAGAGGCCTATTACGCTGATTTTGTTAAAACTGACATATTCACCTATACAGACTCATCATTCACTGATTACGAATCGGTTGGAAAAAAAATGGGGGATTTTATCACTAAACTTGATTTAAAACAGATCAATTCTGAAACTGACACCAACAACGCTAAAACTAAAATCAGTACCATTAAATTCATTGAGAATTCAGACTCTTTGCATAATCACGATTTTAACATCTTTGATGGTAAGATGAGTGATACAACAATTATACTATCATCCGTAAATATCAATGAAGTTCGTAATATTTCTGCCATTAAGGCGAAAACAATTAGTGATAGTATTAGCAATCTATCTGGCCTATTTAATAAGCTAACAATATCTATTAATCAAGATTCTATCAGCTTTCAAAGCATGGACTCGCTTTTAAAGAAGGAGTTGGAACGAAAAAGAATAGACGTAGGTTTTGGATTAAATCATTACAAAAGCGATACTATTTATGATAGCTACAAAATAGAACAACAGAAAGGCCTACACCTTTCCACATTCTCTAAATCTACCTATTTACCGACCAATCAAAAATTACAACTGCAATACACTAATCCGACCAAAAGCATTCTAAAAAGAAGTTTTACGGGCATTATACTGTCATTATTGTTATCAGCCTGCATAATTGCCTGCTTGTTTTACTTACTGCACATTATTAATAAGCAAAAAGAACTGGCAGAAATAAAGAATGACCTCATCAGCAATATTACCCATGAGTTTAAAACCCCGATTGCAACTGTTTCGACAGCGATAGAGGGCATTAAAAATTTTAATCAAGCAAACGATAAAGTGAAGACCGAGAAATACCTCAATATTTCTGGGCAACAGCTTAAAAAATTGCATTTGATGGTAGAAAAATTACTGGAGACTGCGACTTTAGACAGTGATAAACTTATTGTTAATACTGAAGATATCGATTTAGTGATGGTACTAAAGGGTCTCGTTGAAAAATACAAAATGCTTTCTCCTGAAAAGACCATTTCTTTTAAGAGCAACAGCAACACTTTAAGTGCCAAGGTAGATCCGTTTCATTTTGAAAATTCGCTCGCCAATCTAATTGATAATGCCATAAAATATGGTGGAGACATTATTGAGGTCAATCTTAACTCGTTGTTGAATTCCGTAGAGATAACTGTTGCAGATAACGGTGGCAAAATAGATAAGAACCAACGCGAAAAAATATTCGATAAGTTCTATCGCGTTCCTACTGGTAATAGACACGATGTAAAAGGTTTTGGAATAGGTCTCTTTTACGCTAAAAAAATAGTTGAGAAACACAATGGCTCACTTTCACTCGTGCCAGATACTACAAATACAATTTTTAAAATTGTTTTATGAGTCAACCAATCAAAATATTATTGGCAGAAGATGAATTGGCATTAGGGCAAATCGTAAAAGAAAGTCTTGAAACTCGAAATTTTGAAGTTCTTTTTTGTGAAAATGGTGAAACTGCCCTAAAGACTTATCTCAAAGAAAAACCTGAACTCTTGGTACTTGACGTGATGATGCCAAAAAAAGATGGCTTTGAACTTGCGCAAGAGATTAGGGTTAATGACAAACATGTTCCGATTATATTCCTTACTGCGAAATCGCAGACCAAAGATGTCGTTGAGGGTTTTGAACATGGTGGTAACGACTATCTAAAAAAGCCTTTTAGCATGGAAGAACTCATTGTTCGCATACATGCCTTGTTAAATAGAAATCGTTTAAAAAAGACGAAAGACAAAATACAGATCGGTGACTATATTTTTGATTACACCAAACAAAAGTTAGCATACGATACCGAAGAAGTGCCGCTTACCCATAGAGAGGCAGAACTTCTTTTTCATTTATCAGAGGTACGAAACGAAATACTTGACCGCTCTTTAATTCTAAAAAAAATATGGGGCGATGATGATTTTTTTAACGCCAGAAGTATGGATGTTTTTATCACCAAACTCCGAAAAAAGCTAAAAAAAGACGAAAACATCCAGATTGTAAACGTTAGAGGATACGGCTATAAACTTATTTGCTAGCCCCATCTGTATTTCAACTTAATTTTTTCCTGTAACTGGATATACTTTGTATATTGCAGCCCCTCGTTTTTAAATAATACAGCTAAAACACACCATACAATGCACATTGCCGTTGCCGGAAATATTGGAGCAGGAAAAACCACATTAACAACCTTATTAGCAAAACATTATAAATGGGAAGCACATTTTGAAGATGTGGTAGACAATCCCTATTTAGATGATTTTTATACGCAAATGGAGCGTTGGAGCTTTAACCTTCAAATCTATTTCTTGAACAGTAGGTACAGACAAATCTTAAAAATTAGGGAAGCGGGCAAGAAAGTAATTCAAGATCGTACCATTTATGAAGACGCACATATTTTTGCCCCCAACCTTCATGCAATGGGCCTAATGACCAATAGGGACTATAACAATTATAAGAGTCTTTTTGAGTTAATGGAGAGTTTAGTGCAGCCACCAGATTTACTTATTTACCTGCGTAGTTCTATCCCCAACTTAGTAAATCAGATTCACAAACGCGGGCGCGAATATG
This sequence comes from Croceitalea marina, assembly GCF_042684265.1. Classification (NCBI taxonomy): domain Bacteria; kingdom Pseudomonadati; phylum Bacteroidota; class Flavobacteriia; order Flavobacteriales; family Flavobacteriaceae; genus Croceitalea; species Croceitalea marina. The sequence continues at coordinate 256,209 of NZ_JBHULB010000016.1, forward strand.
AAAATAGCATCTCTATTGATTATTTAAGTCGTCTTAATGAACGTTATGAAGCTTGGGCCAATACCTATGAAAAAGGCAATCTTTTAATTATTGATGTCGACGACATTAATTTTGTTGATAATCCTGAAGATTTAGGAAACGTTATCAATAAAATTGATGCCGAAATACATGGGCTTTTTTAAATCTAAAGATTTTCGAATACTAAATCAATTATCTTTTTTATCTAAGACTCCATGAACCAATCAAATAATTCGATGTCTTACTACTTCTTCGTAATTCTTTAAAATACAGCGAAATAATTAACATTTTAACAATTCTATTTTTCAGCGTTTGAAATGCAGCCTACATTTGTCTTCCCAAATCAATTGGCCGTATTATGCAAAAAATAGCAGAAACACCATTTTATAAAAATGCCTTTCAAGAGCTCAATTATTCTTTTGGCGACTTTTATTTATTCGAAGATTTTGTAGTAGCAGAAATTAAAGAAGGTGTTATATTCAATTGGGAAGACCATGCGAAACAAGTTGTTGAAGAAATCACAAATCTCTATGAAGACAACGTTAAGAACATTGTCTACATATCGAACAGAGTACATACCTATTCTGTTGTACCTAGCGATTGGCTGCGATTTTTTAAATACAGTTATACCCTTAAAGGCTACGCCGTTGTTAGTCGTGGAAAAAGACCTATTCTCGAAAAACTTTTTATGAAGGCTTCCATGAGAAATTTTGTCAGCCTTGACAAGGCCATAAAATGGGCATATGAACTTCGAGCAGAAAATAATGCCAGGTCTAACAGATTAAGTGCTTGACATTTAAAATGTCATTTTTCAATATACTTTAAGAATAATAAAGTCGTTTCACTCACCCAGAACCTGCTCTCCCTCATTATGGGTTTTTAATAGCTTAATTACAAGCTACTTTCATTGTATAACTATAAAAAAGATATGATGGAAGCAAAAAAGAAGGAACACCTAAAATTAGAAAAGAATAGCGGACTCTACTTTGTTATTGGAATGACCTTAATTCTAGCACTAGTTTATACTGCACTAGAATGGAAAACTTTTGATTCGCAATCCGAATGGGACACATCACAAACAATTCTTAAAAATTTAGATGAAATACCCCCTTTGACCATTCAAAAATTACCTCCTCCACCTAAACCAAAAACTATTGTAACACCGGAGATTAAGATAGCAGAAAATGATGACGACGTAATTGAAGACCTAATTAAATCAACGGAGTCTGATAGCAACAAAGAAATTATTACTTTAAAAGATGTAGATTTTGAAGAACCTGCACCAGTAGTTGATGAAGTATCATTCATGGTAATTGAGGACGTTCCTATTTTCCCTGGTTGTGAAGGAGCGGATGACAAACGTGCTTGTTTTCAAGAAAAAATGCAAAAGCATATCCGCAGAAACTTCAGATACCCTGCTGAAGCTCAAGAAATGGGCCTGCAAGGTAAAGTATATCTACAATTTACGGTTCAAAAAGATGGTAATATCGGTAGTTTAAAACTTCGTGGTCCACATAAAATTTTAGAAAACGAGGCATCAAGAATTATTTCGAAGCTTCCAAAAATGGAACCTGGCAAACAAAGAGGGCAAGGGGTAAAAGTGCCATTTAGTATACCTATTACATTTAGGTTACAGTAAATAATAGTGTCACACTGAGCCCGTCGAAGTGTATTACCAATATCCTTCGACTGCGCTCAGCAGCGTTAATTATATTTTTCGGTTACAAGAAATCAAACCCTCCGTCATTCGCATAAGCGAATGCCACCTCCCCTCATCTGAGGTGAGGAGCTTTAAATTTTATGAATAAAAAAACCTGCAAAGTTTTCTTTGCAGGTCTATGTTGGTTGGTTTGCCCTTCTAGATTATCTGGAAGGGCTCAATCCAAACTTATTCAATAGAAATTGCGCTATTGTACTTTTCAACAGCAGCTTGTACTTCTTCTTTAGTCGCTCCAGTGAACTCCTTTACTTCTTCAGTTTTTTCTCCGTTAACTTCAGAAGTTGTAGTTACCACGGCTTTGTAGGCACCATCAGCGGTATTGCTCATTTCAACACGAACTTGCTTCTCCACTTGCTTAGTTTCCTTCATTCCATCGGTTGTAATAGAAACTGTAGTTCCATCAGCTTTTAGCATGCTCACTTCATCAGCTGGTGAAAGACTTACCAAACTTGGGGCAATTACCAATGCCACAACAGACATTAATTTCAATAAGATGTTTAATGAAGGACCTGAAGTATCTTTAAAAGGATCACCAACAGTATCACCTACTACCGCAGCTTTATGTGCATCAGAGCCTTTCTTACCATCACTCTCAATGGTTTTCTTAGCATTATCCCATGCACCACCGGCATTAGATTGAAAAATAGCCATTAACACACCACAAGTTGTTACACCTGCCAAAAGACCACCTAGCATTTCAGCTCCTCCAAGGAAACCGACTGCTACAGGAACAGCAATAGCCAATAAACCTGGCAATACCATTTCTTTGATAGAAGCTTTTGTAGAGATATCTACGCATTTATCATATTCTGCAACACCGTCGGCAGCGTCAAAAATTGCTCTTTGCTCAGGTGTAGCTTTAGACATATCAGAATCTACAGCTCTCATTACTTCTAAGGCTGCTTTTAATTGAGGAATATCCCTAAACTGACGTCGAACTTCTTCGATCATGGCCATTGCCGCTCTACCTACAGCATTCATGGAAAGGGCAGAGAATACAAATGGTAACATACCACCTACTAATAAACCTGCCATTACGGTAGGCTTAGAAACATCGATACTGGTTACATTGGCCGTTTGCATAAATGCCGCAAACAATGCCAAAGCAGTTAATGCAGCAGAAGCAATTGCGAAACCTTTACCGATTGCTGCAGTTGTATTACCAACAGCATCTAATTTATCTGTACGTTCACGTACTTCTGGCTCCAATTCTGCCATTTCAGCAATACCACCAGCATTATCAGAAATTGGTCCATAAGCATCTACAGCTAACTGAATTCCTGTATTGGCCAACATTCCAACAGCAGCAATTGCAATACCGTAAAGACCTGCAAAATGATGTGATACCAAAATTGCAGCAGCAATTAAAAGAATTGGAAACATTGTTGACATCATACCAACACCTAAACCAGCAATAATGTTTGTTGCTGCTCCAGTTTCTGATTGACGTACAATTGAATTTACCGGTTTTGTACCGGTTCCTGTATAATATTCTGTTACTTTACCAACGGCCAAACCAGCAACCAAACCGGCAAGTACCGCCCAGAAAACACCTATTGAACCGTACTCAGTACCATTGAATGTCCAGTTTTCTGGTAATATATTAGTAATGATAAAATATGAAGCAATTAACATTAAGAAAGCAGAACCGAATTCTCCAATATTCAAAGCAGTCTGTGGGTTACCCCCATCTTTAACTTTTACAAAGAAGGTACCTATAATAGACATGATGATACCTACAGCAGCAAGTACCAAAGGAAGGTATACAGCACTTAAACCATCAAAACCATCCGCTCTAAAAACATCTAGACCAACAAAGGCGGCCCCTAGTACCATTGTACCAATTATTGAACCTACATATGATTCAAAAAGGTCAGCACCCATACCAGCAACATCACCAACATTGTCACCAACATTATCTGCAATAGTTGCAGGGTTTAATGGGTGATCTTCTGGGATACCAGCTTCTACTTTACCCACAAGGTCAGCACCAACGTCTGCCGCTTTGGTATAAATACCACCACCTACACGTGCAAAAAGAGCAATTGAAGAAGCTCCTAAAGAGAATCCGGAAAGTACGTTCAATACTTCACCAAGTTCCCATCCTTGACCACTATAAATTGCAAATAATCCACTAAGACCAAGAACACCCAAGCCTACAACACCAAGACCCATTACTGCGCCACCCGCAAAAGCTACTTCTAAAGCTTTTCCTAATGACTTTCTAGCTGCATTTGTTGTACGTACGTTAGCCTTGGTAGCCACTTTCATACCAATAAAACCAGCTAAAGCAGAGCAGATTGCCCCTACTATAAAAGATACCGCAACCATACCGTTTGAGCCTTCTTCGTTGCTTCCTTTAAAGAATAAAAGAATAGCAACCGCAACAACGAATACACTTAATATCTTGTACTCAGCTTTTAAGAAAGACATTGCTCCATCTGCAATATTTTTTGCGATACGAGCCATTTTAGCATCACCAACTTCTTGTTTTGAAACCCAACCGCTTTTAATAAAAACGTAAATCAAGGCCAAAACACCGAATGCCGGTAAAAATTGTACTATTTGTTCCATAGTTATTCAGTTAATTATTTAGTTTTTTTGAATTTTTTAATGCGTGCAAATGTAGTAAAATAGGTATGAATAAAAAAAGCATCCCAAAAATTGTGGGATGCTTAAAATCAATTCGATGGAATTGATTATATCATAAAAGTCCGCTTGAGTTTGTGCTCACTCTCGTCATACCTTTTTACACATTCATGGTAAATCTTTATCGCCTCTTTGGCATCTCCCCAACCCCCTGTATCAACTTTTTTCTCTTCTAAATCCTTATAGACCTTAAAAAAATGCTTTATTTCTTTTTTTCGATGCGGGTTGATGTCACTTAAATCATTCTTTTTGTTCCAAACAGGGTCGTTTACAGGCACACATATTATCTTTTCATCGGGTCCCTTTTCATCTGTCATGTGAAATACGCCTATTGGCTTAACTTCCATAACAACCATAGGATATGTGGGCTCTGTAGTCATTACCAAAACATCCAAGGGATCTTGATCTAAAGCCAAGGTTTCTGGAATAAATCCATAATCTCCAGGATACATCATTGAAGAAAACAAGGTTCTATCAAAACGAATCTTGTTTAAAGTAAAATCATATTCGTATTTGTTCCTACTTCCTTTGGGAATTTCAATTAAGACATCAAACGTTACAGTTTCTTCTGCTTCTTTACTCATAGCCATTGTTCAAAATTATATAACAAAAATACTCCTATCAAACGCCATCAAGGTTAAGATAGTATAAAGAATGGTTCCCCATCTGAGGGAGCTGTAGAAAATATTTAAAAATTAAACCCAAAACTTCCGGTAACACCAAAAGCACGGGCATCTGGGTTTTCTAGATAATTACCACGGAAGTTAAAATCTATTCTAAAGATTTTAAAGATATTACCTATCCCCAAGGAATACTCCCAATAAATTTGCTCATCGGGAGCCAGCAAAGGAATATTTGTCGGAGCGCTCAAAGCAATGTTTTCATCTGAAATCTGTCCCCAAGCACCTCTAAGACCAACAATCTCCCTTAGGTTCAACTTTCTAAGAAAAGGAATTCGCGAAAACAACCTTCCATTAAAATTATGTTCTAGGTGCACCGTAGCGTAGGTGTCTGTCACAAATTCATAAAAATCAAGATTTGGAAAGGTTTTGTACAAAGAAAAAACTGTCTGGTTACCAGGTATAACGCTTAAAAGCCCCAAAGGCACCTCTCCAAAAGTTTTCCCTAACTCAACCGTACTGGTCAAACGACCGAAACCACCTATCTGCCAAGGTTGGGTATATGAAAATTGAACCCTTTCATAATCAAAATCACTTTCTAAAAAGCCACTAATACCCTTTGTATAATTAAACAGAAGTGTGCTGTGATTATCATTGATATTCAAACGTTCGACCCCATAACCAATGGTGCGTTTACCAGGGGTATATACTAAGGTAGTATTGATATCGAATTGTTTTACTTCAGAAGAAATACCTGTTGGCGAACTAGTATCAACATAATCTAAACTGAAATCTTCGGGAAGTGCAGAACTTAAGGTTCTAAACGAACTGCCTACAAGCACCCTAAAATTTTTGATGGGTTCTATCTCTGCATTAAAAACGGATAGATTAATATTGGTCAAACGATTGTTATTACCTACAGAAACCAAAGACGACGAAGCAATACTTCGGCCCAAAACATCGTTTGTACTGGTTAAACTAAGCCCTAATTGCTCTACATCACGTCGATGTCCACCTGAAATAATGAGCCTATTTTTTCTATCCAACAAAAACTTTCCGGAAACGCCATGTTTAAATTTCTTATCATCAAAACCGTAAGCGGTATAAGCCTCTAAACGCCAAGGGTCATTCTGCCCAAAAAAGGTTCTAGCTCCTCCCCTTACTCGAATTCCTTCTGCGTCATTTATACCAAATGTGCTGTATATATCGCCTATATCGAGGTTCCATTTGTCTATTTCGATATACCCAGAACCCAAAACACTAACAATGTCATAGTAGGTATTGAACTTGGGTACTGTTTTTAAGGTATCCAGCAACTGAAAAATTCCAGCTTCATCTTCATTTAAGCGCTCTAATCTTGCATTTTTCCAGAACGTTGTATCCCTATCAAAAACCCTTGGATCATATGGGTCAGATTCAGATTTGTAAAAGGCCTCTCCTTTTTCTTGGTCAAAAATGTAGTTGTCAAAAACCGTGGTACGCTTGCCATAAACACCTCTTGATTTCTCTTTTTTAGAAAAAGCAAAATCACTTAACATATAGTCGCGCTTCAGTAAAAAAACAGAATCATTGACCACATTAAAGTCTTGTTCTATATAAATTTCTTTTACCCAATTTATATTAGCGCTCTTTGTAACTTCTAGATTTATCTTCTTTACGGCAAACGTAGAATCGTTGACCCAAAAGTCTCCTTTAAAAGTAAGTTCATTTTTTCTTCGAGGGTAGTAGATGATATTATAGCACCACTTATTATCTATAAAAGTGCTATCGGATAATACATAATTATACGTATCGACACCTGTTTTCGAAAGTGGACTCGTAAAACTCTTGTCAAAAAACTTTAGGTAATTATCATAAATGTTGTAGTCGGAATATAAGTCTTCAACGAAGGCTGTTATAGCTTGATTGCCTCCAAAACCAGAGTTTTTGTTACCTAATACATCTTCCTTTCTTAGTGCCAGCCTATTGTCTCCATATACTTTGGAGAAAACTTCGTTTAGAAACATGGGCAAATAGGTCTTGCCGGTAATTCGTGAGGTATCTAAATCTGCAAAAATGAACTCTAAACCTTTAAAAAGCCGACTTTTTATCAATGCACTATCAATAGTATTTAGGTCAAACTCAACCTTTTCATACTTATCATATTGATATGTCTTGAACTTATTTACACCATTCTCCCGTTTCTTCGCCCAAATCTTTTTTAGAATATCAATTGCCGGATTATTTTTCTTGGATTGCTTACCCGTATAGATGACCACCTCGTCTAACTGTTCAGTCGATTCTTTCAAAATAATTTCTAGCTCATAATTAACCTTAGAGGCAAGTTGTAATTCCTGGGTTTCATATCCTATAAAGGAAACCAGTATCGTATCATAGGTTTCCTCAGATTCGAAATAGAACCGTCCATTATCATTAGTAATTGTTCCTTCTGAAGACCCTTTGAAAATAATATTGGCGAAGGCCACAGGACTGTCAAACTCATCTATCACAATACCGCTAACCTTTGTTTGGGCATTCAAAAAAGAAAAGAAGGAAATTAAAAGTAGAAATAGAATTTTTCTCATGCCTTGATAGGGTGTTACAAGAATGGCCAGATACTACCTAGCCTATTGTTGTTCGCTCAATTTGATTTTAAAGTAACTTCTTATCAAAAACTATTCCTTAAAAAAGCCTCGTCAACATAAGTCGACGAGGCTAATATACCTTACAAATATTGCTATTTTATTTATATAACACTTTCTTAACAGCTTTGATAACATCTTCACTGTTAGGTAACCATTCTGCCAAAAGTACTGGAGAATAAGGGGCGGGTGTATCCGCTGTGTTAATTTTTACAATTGGTGCATCGAGATAATCAAAGGCCTTATCTTGAACATGATAGATGATTTCGGTAGATACATTTCCGAAAGGCCATGCTTCTTCTAAAATTACCATTCTATTTGTCTTTTTTACCGAATTAATGATTGCATTAATGTCCATAGGACGCACAGTACGCAAGTCTATAATTTCGCAACTAACACCATCTTTCTCTAATTCGTCAGCCGCTTTGTATGCTTCTTTGATAATTTTCCCGAATGAAACAATGGTCACATCGGTGCCTTCTCTCTTGATATCGGCAACCCCTATAGGAATCGTATAATCTCCTTCAGGTACTTCACCTTTATCTCCATACATCTGTTCAGACTCCATAAAAATTACTGGATCATCATCTCTTATAGCAGCTTTTAAAAGCCCTTTGGCATCAGCTGGGTTTGACGGAACTACCACTTTTAGACCAGGGCAGTTCGCATACCAGCTTTCAAAAGCTTGTGAGTGCGTTGCCGCCAATTGGCCAGCAGAAGCAGTTGGACCCCTAAAAACAATGGGGCAGGCAAATTGCCCCCCAGACATTTGTCTAATCTTTGCCGCATTATTGATTATTTGATCTATACCGACCAGAGCAAAGTTAAAGGTCATAAACTCAATAATCGGTCTATTGCCCAACATTGCCGAACCAACCCCAATACCCGCAAACCCGAGTTCAGAAATTGGGGTATCAATAACACGTTCTGCACCAAACTCATCTAACATTCCTTTAGATGCCTTGTAAGCACCATTGTATTCAGCAACTTCTTCACCCATTAAATAAATACTGTCATCACTTCGCATCTCTTCTGACATGGCTTCGCAAATCGCTTCTCTAAATTGTAGTGTCTTCATATGTTCGTTAAAGGAGTCTTATATATTGTAAAAATGCAAGCAAAAATAGCAAATTATATAGGAATAGTTGCGCTCTAAATTTTAAAAAAAAGAACATTATTTGTTATGCATGCATAGTAAATTTAAGTTTTAATGGTTATCTTTACGCAGTAAAATTTTAGATAAACCTATGAAGATTTTAGTTTGCATTAGCAATGTGCCAGACACTACTTCCAAAATTAATTTTACGGAAGGTGACACTAAATTTGATACCAACGGAGTGCAGTTTGTAATTAACCCGAATGATGAATTCGGACTTACCCGTGCCATGTGGTTTAAAGAAAAACAGGGCGCTACCGTACACGTAGCGAATGTAGGGGGTGCACAGACGGAACCAACTATAAGAAAAGCATTGGCAATTGGTGCTGATGAAGCCATTCGCATAAATGCCGAACCAAAAGATGGTTTTTTTGTTGCCAGACAACTTGCCGAAGTAGTAAAAAACGGAGGATACGATTTGGTAATTGCAGGAAGGGAATCCATTGATTATAATGGCGGTATGGTACCTGGTATCTTGGCCACTTTATTGGACATGAATTTTGTCAATACCTGTATCGAATTGGAAGTCGATGGCAATGAAGCAACCGCAACTCGTGAAATAGATGGTGGAAAAGAAAAGATAAAGACTTCGTTACCGCTCGTAATCGGAGGGCAAAAGGGATTGGTTGAAGAGAGCGATTTGCGTATTCCGAACATGAGAGGAATTATGATGGCACGAAAAAAAGCCCTTAATGTCGTTGAGCCAATTGATGCCCCGAGCCCAACTACGGATAAAAAGTTTGAAAAACCAGCTGCAAAAGGACCCGTGAAGTTGGTTGACGCAGGAAACGTAAGTGAATTGGTGAGTCTATTACATAACGAAGCTAAAGTGATTTAAGCATTCTGAACTTGATTCGGAATCTAAAAACAAAATTTATAAGATGTCAGTACTCGTATATACAGAAACAGATAAAGGAAAATTCAAAAAGAACGCCTTAGAAGTAGCTTCTTACGCGCATGCTGTTGCCGCACAATTAGGAACGACAGTTACCGCAGTAGCTATCAATGCAGATGACAGTGCCTCTTTGGGTGCATATGGGGTTAGTAAAATATTGAATGTTTCCGATAGCAAATTGGACACTTTCAATGCCAAAGCCTATGCCAATTGTATTACCCAGGCCGCAGAAGCAGAAAGTGCGCAAGTAATTATAGTAAGCTCAAGTGCAGATAGCCGTTTTTTAAGTGGAATTTTAGCGGCAAAATTAAATGCAGGCTATGTTCCTAATGTCGTTGCCGCGCCAGAAAGCACAAACCCTTTTGTTGTAAAAAGAACCGCATTTAGCAATAAAGGCTTTGCGCATACAGAAATCGATGCTGAAACCAAAATAATAGGTCTCTCTAACAATGCTTTTGGCATCGCAGAAAATACTACGGCCGCCTCGGTAGAAGATTTTTCGGCGGCAATCAATGATAACGACTTCGGAGCTAAATCTATAGAAATTGATAGAGTTGTCGGAAAGGCAACAATTGCAGATGCGGATATTGTGGTTTCTGCCGGTCGTGGTTTAAAAGGTCCTGAAAATTGGGGAATGGTAGAAGAACTGGCCGATGTTTTAGGTGCAGCTACAGCTTGCTCAAAACCGGTATCCGATTTAGGCTGGAGACCTCATGGAGAACATGTTGGCCAAACAGGTAAGCCCGTCGCCAGTAACTTGTATATTGCCATCGGAATTTCGGGGGCAATTCAGCATTTAGCGGGTGTAAGTTCTTCAAAAACTAAGGTGGTTATCAATAATGACCCTGAAGCGCCTTTCTTCAAAGCCGCCGATTATGGTATTGTTGGCGATGCTTTTGAGGTAGTACCAGAACTCATTGAAAAATTAAAAGAATTTAAAGCACAAAACGCTTAATTTTTGTTAATTTGCCCCATTCAAGGGGCTGTTCAAATAGATAGTCGCTCTATGTATTTGAACAGCCTTTTTTGGTTTCTACAAGATATCTATGAGTTTAGTTAGATTAAAGATAAAGGGAATATCATATAGCCAAACGCAAAATGGTGCCTACGCCCTTATTTTAAATGAAGTTGAGGGCGATAGAAAACTTCCTATTGTTATTGGTGCTTTTGAAGCCCAGTCCATTGCAATTGCCTTAGAGAAAGAAATAAAACCGCCAAGACCTTTAACACACGATCTTTTTAAAAATTTTTCCGATCGATTTGACATTGTGGTCAAACAGGTTATCATTCATAAGTTGGTAGACGGTGTCTTTTACTCTAGCGTTATTTGTGAGCGAGAAAATGTTGAAGAAATTATAGATGCAAGAACTAGCGATGCCATTGCATTAGCTTTGCGTTTTGATGCTCCTATTTTTACCTACAAGACAATCTTGGACAAAGCAGGTATTTTCTTGAAATTTTCTTCAAAAGAAAAAGAAGAAAATAGTGACGATAGCATTGTTGTCGATGAAATTCTTCAAGAAGGTGAAACGGTCGAAATTGAGTCTGATGCGGGTGGCGGATACCGTGAACTCACGGTCGATGAACTCCATAAAGAACTGGATAAGGCGGTAGCCAATGAAGATTACGAAAAAGCCGCAAAACTTCGTGACGAAATATCCAAACGTAACTAACCAACTCTCTTTTTATGAAATCTATCGGAATTTGGATATTCATTTTATGTTGTTTTACCACATTCCAAATTTCGGGACAAGAATTGGCGGTTATAGACAGTCTGCAAACAGTGATTGAAACAAATTCCCTCGAAAATAATACCATTCCCGAAGTAGTTCCCAATCAAGGCTTTTCATTTAATAGTTTATGGAGAGGGGTTTTAGGCATGCTTGTTTTAGTACTGATTGCTTTTTTATTCAGTGCGAACAGACGCGCTATCAATTGGAAAACTGTAGGTATTGGCCTTGGGCTTCAACTAATCATTGCTGTTGGTGTCTTAAAGGTTCGTTTTGTTCAAATTATTTTCGAGTGGATTGGCGAACGTTTTATAGACATCTTGGAATTCACAAGGGCGGGAAGCAAATTTTTATTTGAAGGGTTGGTCGTTGATATGGATACCTTCGGATACATCTTCGCCTTTCAAGTGTTACCAACTATCATTTTCTTTTCCGCATTAACCTCAGTATTATTTTATCTTGGAATTATCCAAAAAGTGGTAAAAGCACTGGCTTGGCTACTGACAAAATCACTTGGAATTTCAGGAGCGGAAAGTTTATCAATTGCAGGCAATATTTTTTTAGGGCAGACCGAGGCACCACTCTTGATAAAGGCATACCTAGAGAAAATGAACAAATCTGAGATTCTCTTGGTAATGATTGGCGGAATGGCAACTGTAGCTGGGGCTGTTTTGGCAGCTTATATTGGCTTTTTAGGGGGTGACGACCCTGAATTACAACTAATTTTTGCCAAGCATTTGCTTGCAGCATCCGTAATGGCTGCACCAGGAGCTATCGTCATTTCCAAAATATTATATCCGCAAACGGAAAAAATCAATACAGATGTAAAAGTTTCTCAAGATAAAATCGGTTCCAATATTTTAGACGCTATTGCAAATGGCACTACTGAAGGTTTAAAACTAGCAGTAAATGTCGGGGCAATGCTTTTAGTCTTTGTTGCTTTTATTGCCATGATCAATGGCATTTTAGATGGTTTGGGCAATTGGATTTCTTTAAACGATTGGATTGCCGCAAACTCGGCTTACGAGAAGTTTTCTTTGGAAGCTATTTTAGGAACCATATTTGCCCCGTTAATGTGGCTCATTGGGGTTTCAAATGAAGATACTATGCTTATGGGTCAGTTATTAGGTATAAAACTAGCCGCAAGTGAATTCATTGGGTATATACAACTTGCCGAATTAAAAAATATGAGTAATGCAACTCATTTCACTTACAACAAATCTGTAATCATGGCCACCTATATGCTTTGCGGATTTGCAAATTTTGCTTCTATAGGAATACAGATTGGCGGTATTGGTTCTTTAGCTCCCGGACAACGAAAAACGCTTTCAGAATTCGGTATGAAAGCCGTACTTGGGGGATCTTTAGCCTCACTACTTTCTGCAACTATTGCCGGAATGATATTGGGGTAGCGCCCCTAACCCCCAAAGGGGGAACTTTGTTCCCTAAAGTTGATAAATGGTTTATAACCAAACTTATTTTTAAGGTTTAAATAGCATCAATACTATTATTTTAGCATCAAAATAGGAGTTTCTCCCCTTTGGGGAGACGGAAGAGGGGCTTATGAAACAATACCACGACTTACTAAAACACGTTTTAGAACACGGAAATCAAAAAGGAGACCGCACGGGCACTGGTACTAAAAGTGTTTTTGGTCACCAAATGCGTTTTGACCTATCGGAAGGTTTCCCCATGGTTACCACTAAAAAGCTTCACTTAAAATCCATAGTTCATGAGTTATTATGGTTTTTAAAAGGTGATACCAATATTGAATATCTTAAAGAAAATGGAGTTCGTATCTGGAATGAATGGGCAGATGAAAATGGGGATTTAGGGCCGGTTTATGGCCACCAATGGCGTAACTGGAATAGTGAAGAAATAGATCAGATAAAAGAGGTTATTCATTCTTTAAAACATAACCCAAATAGCAGACGAATGCTGGTCTCTGCTTGGAACCCCAGTGTATTACCGGACACTTCTGTTTCTTTCTCGGAAAATGTAGCCAATGGTAAAGCGGCTTTACCTCCTTGCCATGCATTCTTTCAGTTTTATGTAGCGGATGGCAAGTTAAGTTGTCAACTATACCAACGTAGTGCCGATATCTTTTTGGGCGTACCCTTTAACATTGCTTCTTATGCCTTATTCACGATGATGATGGCACAGGTATGCGGTTATAAGGCTGGGGATTTTATCCACACCTTTGGTGATGCCCATATATACAACAACCATATGGAGCAGGTAGAATTACAACTGTCTCGCGAGCCTAGACCCTTACCTAAAATGGTTCTAAATCCTGAAGTAAAAAGCATTTTTGATTTTACTTTTGATGATTTTACTTTGGTAGACTATAACCCGCATCCACATATAAAGGGAGTTGTAGCAGTTTAAATCACTTGTTATTATTTCCATTCACTTAATTCAAGGGCATTCAACCACACTCCCCTGTTTAGCTCTGGTTTAAAATTGATTATTACTGGAGCCGATCCATCTGTATAAAAAGTGATGACGCTCTTCCCTGGAGATGCCCATTGCATCTCTTTTCCAGCGGTCACTACAATTTCTTTGAACTCAACACCAATCATAGCCTTAGAATTTACTCTAATAGAATCAGAATAAGGTAAATCAGGAATTTTAATACGCTTTAGTTTTTCTCTATTTGGGTCCATAGAGTCAGAATTGCTACTAGGGGCATGATGCCAAGTAACCAGCTTATAAGTGCCTTTGGATAAATTTTCAAAAATTAAATCCAATCCTTGATTATCCATGGCAATAACACCATCGCCATAGGCAAATCCGTACTTTCCAATTACATTCATTTCACCAAGCCATCTTAGTATGCCATCAGATGATTTTTTCCTGATTTTCACTAATGCACCTTTGTGATTATTGAACTTGTAATCGTTATTCTCTGTTTCGCTTCCATTCCATGGATTCCATCCAAACTGTAAGAGCTGATCAGCGGCACCTATATCAACTCTTTCAACATTAAAATCATAAATAACCTGTGCTTTATTCAAGATTTCATTCGCTGAAAATCTAGCAAGATCCATACTTGCCATAGCTGATTTTAACCCTTTAGATTTTGCCGATACGCTGATAGGCCCTGGTGTTTTTCCCGCTCTTATTAAAACGGGTGCGACACCATACTCAGGAAACATAGGGTTAGCATTTATGTTACCACCGTCACCGATAATAGAAGCGTCACCTTGTACGAAAAAAGAAATTACGTTCTTTGCATCCTTTAAAACTGTTCCGTTTTTATCTACAATTTTGGCATATGCAATAACGATATCAGACCCATCTGCGATAAATTCTTGACCAGATGAATCTAGTTCTAATTCAATTGCATAAGGCCTTTCCGGAGTAAGTTTGACAGCCTCTAAAGTTTTCCCGCTTTTAAAATAGCCCTTAGCCAATACCTTGCCTTTTTCATATTTGATATTTTCAAATTTAAAAGGTGGATTATCCAAACCATTATATATAGTATCCTTACTTGGGCCTTGTTTAACAATAGATTTATTATTGATAAATAATTCCACTTCCTCCGCATTACTATAAACGGTCAAATTTTCTAAGCCTTCTTTCCATTCTTCTTGAATAAAAACAATTGGTTCTTTCAACTGCTCAGATTTATACCAATTCAACCTAGGTCTTGGATATCTAAATATGGTCATTAATCCCGACCTCGTTCTATCCAATTTACTATTGGCCTTATCATGATTTGGATGAAAGGTGTAATAGGCGTGTGCTGTCCAAGAAATAAGTCCTGTCATTAACGGGTCTCGTTTGTATTTAGCGACTTCCTCAGGACCTCTGCGGCCTTCCATAGCAAAAATCGGTTCTGACCTATCCCATAAAAAAGGTCCATAAAGCATATTGGCATTGATATCTGTTAAACCAGAGGTTTGCCAGCCTGTCCATCTTGCACCTTGAGAGGCTGTCAATCGCGTAGGGTCTTCTTGCTTCACGGTATTATGAATTCTTGGAACATAACCCCTATGGTTTACCCCCGCCCCCCACATTACTATTGAAGGGTGATTTCTATGGTTTCTGACCATTGCCCTTGTTGCCTTTTCGAGATTATTCCACCACTTGTCGTTTTGTGAAATACCAATCCAAGTAGGTGCTTCTTCATAGGCAAAAATACCTAATTCGTCACATGCCTCTAGCAAGGCATCATCCTGTGGATAATGAGCGGTTCTCATAATATTAAATCCGAATTCCTTAAACTGCAGCATATCCTTATAATGCAGTCTATTGGGCACAGCATCACCAATATATGGGTATTGTTGATGTCTATTAAACCCAATTAACTCAATGGGTTTATTATTTAAAATGAAACCTCTTACTGGATCTAGCTCAAACTTTCTAAGTCCGATTTTATTCTCCACAAAGTCAACTTCTTTTCCATCGACCAAAACTACACTGTTGACGCGGTATAGATAAGGGTTATCAATGTCCCAAAAATTTACATCATCCTCTAAACTACCAATTTGGTTAAACTGATATTCTTCTCCAGGTTTTATCTGAGCTTCACTTGTAATTCTACGAACCACTATACCCTCTTTATCAATAATTCTGGTGGATAATTTACAGTGAACGACCTCATCTCGCTCACTCTGTACTGAAGTTTTTATATTGATAGTGGCATTTTTATTGACCACATCGATTGTAGGCGTAGTTATATGTACTCCTGAATTTAAAGACTCCCAATTAAAAGTTACATGAACAGCATTTGTTTCTACTAAATAGACATCTCTATAAAGTCCACTAAATTTTACATAATCAAATGGCCCAGGGTCTGGAGGAACTAACTCACTTCTCCTATTATCCAATAGTAATGTGATTTGATTTTGTTTCCCCCAAATAATATATGGTGAAATATCAAAATGAAAAGGAGTATAGCCCCCTACTACATGTTGACCAACATGTTGGCCATTGACCCATAAATCAGTAACCTGATGGGCACCCTCAAATTCTAGAAATACCTTTTTTTTAGAATTACCCAATGTGATATTTCTTCGATACCAACCGACCTTACGATGAAAGGTAGGCTGTGTTTTTTCATCTTTAACATCATCTAAGGTCAACGAGGTCAGCTCTAGGGTATGCGGAACATGAACCGTTTCCCAATTAGAATCATCAAAGTCTTTTTCATAGTACTTTGCATCTGGGTCTCCTAAATGAAATTTCCAATCAGGATTGAGTATAGTTTTAGACCTATCTGTATTTGGAAAACCAAATGGTAGTTCTTGAGACTTTACAACGCAAGAAAACACCATGAGAAATGTAATCAGTAGAAATTTGAATTGGTTCATTGGTCGCAGGATTTACACTGTTCCATTCAAAAATAAACCCCTTACAATTCTTTCAATATAACTATCTATCAAATAGTTGAATCAAATGGTTATTCATGGCAAAACAATAGAAAAGCCCAAACTTTCGCTTGGGCTTCCAATCAAAAACAAAACACTTTAATTCTCTTTTTCAGTGAATTAATGTACTTTTCTAGTTACCATGATAAAATTTGATAAATCAAAACTACCCTCTAAATCGGCAGCATTTTTACCAGCTTCCAAGCCTGATATTTCACCCTCATAAGTTAAGTGCCATATATAGCAAATACCTACGCCCGCAGCGTCAAAATCTACACCTTCAACTGCCTCTAATGTCGGTGGTAAACCTAAAATGTTCTTCGCATCGTCAGTGATTACATAAGTTTGATTACTTCCTGTAAGATTAGTATCATCTAAATAGATACCACTAACCATATCAGGAGTTCCATCAACTATAAATTCAAAAGGGCCACCTTTTAAAACACCTGCATCTAAAGCAGCTCGATTAACGACCACAAAATTGGATAAATCAAACTGACCAGATAAACCATCTAAGTTATTGCCTGCTTCCAAACCTGTTAAGTCAACAGAGTAAGTTAAATGGTAGATATAACAAGATCCAACTCCTGCACCATCAAAATCTACTCCTTTAACAGCATCCAGTGTTGGGGGAACTCCCAAAATGTTTTTAGCATCATCGGTAATAACGTAAGTCTGTTTATCACCATTCAATTCGCAAGTATCTAAAGAAATGTTTTGCACCATATCTGGCACCCCATCAACTACGAAATTATATGGCCCTCCATTTAATTTACCTGCATTTAGAGCATTACGATTAACAACTACAAAATTAGAAAGTCCAAAATTACCTGTTAAGCCTTCCAGATTATTGCCAGCCACTAGACCTTCAAGACCAGTAGAATAGGTCAAGTGATAAATATAGCAAGAACCAGTGTCCGCACTATCAAAGTCGACACCCGCTACTGCTTCTAATGTAGGAGGAATACCCAAAATATTCTTGGCATCATCGGTAATTACATACGTCTGTTTATCACCGTTTAATCCGGCATCATCGAGTGTTATACCGCTTACCATATCTGGGATACCATCAACAACAAAATCATATGGTCCACCATTTAACGTACCAGCATTTAGGGCATTTCTATTAACTACCACGAAATTTGATAATCCAAAATTTCCTGTTAAACCATCTAAATTATTACCCGCTTCCAAACCTTCGAGTTCTGCTGAATAGGTTAGATGGTAGATATAACATGAACCGACACCAGCGCCGTCAAAATCGACACCTTTAACTGCTTCAAGTGTAGGAGGAATGCCCAATATATTTTTGGCATCATCAGTAATCACATAGGTTTGCTTATCTCCGTTTAATTCAGAATCATCTAATGAAATCTCACTTACCATATCTGGAACTCCGTCTACGACGAATTCATATGGCCCACCTGATAAAACCCCTGCATTAAGGGCATTTCTGTTGACCACCACAAAATTGGAAAGATTAAAATTACCGTCTAGATTCTCTAAGTTCTCTCCTCCTTCAAGTCCGTTCAATTGACCTGAATAGGTTAGATGGTAGATATAACAAGATCCAACTCCGGCACCATCGAAATCAACACCTTCAACAGTCTCTAAGGTTGGGGGCAAACCAAGAATATTCTTTGCATTATCAGTAATGACATAGGTCTGAGTTTCTCCGTTCAATTCAGTATCATCCAAAGTGATACCACTTACCATATCTGGCACACCATCTACCGCAAACTCAAACGGACCTCCAACCAATACCCCAGCATTCAATGCTGAACGTTCAACTACAATGAAGTTAGAAAGATCAAAATCACCAGCTAAATCATCTAAATTCTCACCCACTTCACGTCCGGTCAATCCTTCCTCATAAGTAATATGATAGATATAGCACGAGCCTGCACCGGCGGTATCAAAATCTACACCTTCAACAGCATCTAATGTTGGTGGCAAACCAAGAATATTCTTCTCATCATCTGTAATAACATAACCCTGAATACTACCGGTTAAGTTGGTATCATCCAAAATAATTCCACTCACCATGTCTGGTTCGCCATCAACAGTAAAGGAAAAAGGTCCGCCTGATAATTCTCCAGCGTTGAGCGTAACCGCTGCATTATCATCATCGTTTTCATCTGCACATCCTAAGAGTAAAATGCCCAAAGAAAATATGCTTGCAATTGTTTTTAAGTTGTTCATCTTTCTAGTGTTTTTAAATTTTAGTCAAAGAAAGTTTGAACATGTTGCAGAAATATCACGTAAAATTCAATTTTTATTACATACTGATTTTTAAATACTTACAATTATTTTAAGGTATGAAGTGCAAGAAAAACATAGTTTTATCGACTCTATACAAAGTCAATCATAATTTTTAGTTCTAAACCGTGAACTTTTCGTGAAGTTTTACCCTTTATTTCGTTGTGCATGAAAAATGTATTGATTATTGAAGATGATTTAGAAATCATTCACTTGTTAGAAATACACTTGAAAGATTTGGGCTGCTCGATAACCTCGGCAACACAGGGGGACGACGGGCTTCGTAAAGCTATTGAGCAAGTTCCTGACCTTATTATTTTGGATGTAATGCTTCCGGAAATGGATGGTATCGAAGTATGCCAAAAGATCAGGGCCAATAATGTGCAGTCTCCCATAATAATGCTCACCGCTCGTTCTGAAGAAATTGACAAGGT
Organism: Croceitalea marina; assembly: GCF_042684265.1. NCBI lineage: Bacteria > Pseudomonadati > Bacteroidota > Flavobacteriia > Flavobacteriales > Flavobacteriaceae > Croceitalea > Croceitalea marina. The sequence continues at coordinate 275,686 of NZ_JBHULB010000016.1, forward strand.
GTTGGGACTAGAGGTCGGTGCCGACGATTATTTAACTAAACCTTTTAGTGTAAGAGAATTTATTGCTCGTGTTAAAGCCATTTTTAGAAGAGAAAAAATGTCGGTAAAAGAAGAAGTGAACACCACAAGTGAAAAAATTATGCATTTTCAAAATTTGTCGGTTGATGTTGAAATGCGAAAGGTAGTTCTTAACGGTATTAAGGTAGAACTCTCGCCCAAAGAATTTGAATTGTTGGTTTTACTATCCTCAAACCCAGGAAAAAGTTATGACCGTACCAAATTGTTAAATCTAATTTGGGGTTACGATTTTAAAGGGTACGAGCATACCGTCAACTCTCACATCAACCGGCTACGCTCTAAAATAGAACCCGATATGAGCAATCCTAAATTTATTTTAACCACATGGGGAGTGGGTTATAAATTCAATGAAGAATTATGAGCAACAGCATACTTTCAAATAGATTGGTCAAAAAATTAACGCTCTCATTCTTAGCTATCTTATTATTGGCAGGATTGGGCTATACTATCGCGACTATTTACCTATCCAATCAATATTTTTACGAAACCACTCAAAGACTGCATGCTAATCTTGCCCAAGATTTAATTGACGAAAAATTTGTTGATGCAAGTCCAATTGATAGTGCCGGAGCTATAAATAAAGCATTGTTTGGTGATATCATGCATGATATGATGGCCGTAAACCGAGCCATTGAGGTGTATCTATTGGATATGGATGGCCATGTACAGTACTCTGTGGTTTTAGACCATAATGCTCCCGAAACCAATCAAAAAAGAATTTCGCTAGAACCGATTAAAGCGTTCATTAATTCTAAAGGTCAAAATTATATTCTTGGTGATGACCCTAAAAATCTTGACAATAAGAAAGTGTTTTCAGCTGCTAAATTTAAAAAGGGTGAAAAAGAGGGATACATTTATATTGTTCTGGCCGGGGAAGAATACTTAACTACCAGAGCATCTTTATTTAATAGCTATGTACTCAAATTAGGCCTAGGTTCCTTAGTAGTAACGCTCTTTTTTGCGGCAATACTTGGTGTTTTATCCGTATGGTATCTTACCAAAAATTTACGCGAACTGGTGTTTGCCGCCAAACGCTTTCAACAAGGTGACCTTGAGTATCGTATTAAAGATGCTGAAAAAAGTGACTTAGCCGGCGTTACCACTACCTATAATGAAATGGCAGAAACCATTCTTGGAGACATTGACAAAATTAAATCTGTAGAAAAATTGCGTAGAGAGCTCATTGCAAATATCTCCCATGATTTAAGAACACCTCTTTCCATTATTCAAGGGTATATCGAAACGCTTCAAATGAAGGATGAGGACTTATCAAAAAAAGAGCGTCTAGACTATCTAAAAACCATTAATGCCAGTGGCGAAAGACTCTCAAAACTTATTGCCCAGTTATTTGAATATTCAAAATTAGAAGCAAACCAAATTGAGCCTCAAAAGGAGCCTTTTTTAATCAGTGAATTGGCCAATGACATCCATAGAAATTATGCTCTTTTAGCAGAACAAAAAAACATCAATCTAAAACTTGAGATGGGTAAAGGAATCCCTTTGGTGTTTGCCGACATTTCTTTGGTTGAGAGAGCCATTCAAAATTTAATGGATAATGCGCTAAAATTCACACCTAAGAATGGAGAGGTTATTGTGCAAATAACACCAAAAAATAATGACGTTGAAATCACCATAAAAGATTCTGGCCCTGGCATAAAACAAGAAAACCAAGCATTGATTTTTGAACGCTATAGGCAAACCAAAACTGGCCAACGAAAAGAAGGTGCGGGGCTTGGATTGGCCATTGTAAAAAAGATTGTAGAATTACACAATGCAAGCATAAATGTACTAAGTAAACCCAATGAGGGCACATCTTTTAGTTTTAGTCTACCTATTTACCAAATGGCCTAAAAAAAAGTAATTGCGCTCGTTTGAACGTAGACATTTCTTTATCTTTAGGTAAAATTGCCTGCATGATTGCCATTGATAATCTCCTTGAGTTCTTTCTTGAAACTCGAAAGCATTCCGAAATCATATGTGAACCTCTTGAAACTGAAGACTATGTGGTTCAGCCCATTGTCGATGTTAGTCCACCAAAATGGCATTTAGGTCATACTACCTGGTTTTTTGAAGAATTTATCTTAAAGCCTCACGTAGATAATTATCAAATTTTTGATGCGGATTTCTCTTTTGTTTTCAATAGCTATTATGAGACCGTAGGTAAGCGCGTAGTTCGTTCAGATCGTGGAAACATGAGCCGACCATCCGTCAAAAAAGTGTTTGAATATCGAAACTACGTTACCCAAGCCACCAAAAAATTGTTTGAGTCGGAGCAGACAAAAAACTTGAACGACTTACTTGAGATTGGCATTCATCATGAAAAGCAACATCAAGAATTATTGCTGACCGATATTAAATATATTCTGGGCAATAACCCGCTACTACCAGCGTATTCAAACGAATTTGTAGAACACCCTATTGAAAATCATCCACAAGATTGGATTTCTGTAGAAGAAGGCATCTATGAGATAGGCCATAATTCCAATAATTTCTGTTATGACAATGAACTGGGCAGGCATAAAGTATACTTGAACAGTTACCAGATTTCTAACAAACTGGTCACGAATGAAGAGTTTATTCAATTCATCGAGGCCAAAGGATATCAAAAATTTGATTTATGGCATGCAGAAGGTTGGGATTGGGTAAACCAAAACAAGATTACAGCTCCACTGTATTGGCATAAAATAGAAGGTGAATGGTATCATTACACTTACGCTGGCCTTAAAAAAATTGCTAGTAATACCCCAATTACCCATATATCGTATTTTGAAGCTTTTGCCTTTGCCCAATGGAAAGGTTTACGACTACCAACTGAATTTGAATGGGAAGCTGCACAAAGCTATTTTCCTTGGGGGAAAAGATGGGAATGGACAGAGAGTGCTTATCTCCCATATCCCAATTACAAAAAAGCCGATGGCGCTTTGGGCGAATACAACGGTAAATTTATGGTAAGTCAAAAAGTATTGCGTGGAAATTCAGTAGCTACGCCTGACAAACATAGTAGGTGTACCTACAGGAATTTTTTCCACCCAAACCTAAGATGGCAGTTTACCGGATTAAGGTTAGCCAAATAATCACGACAAAAAATACATGCAAGATAAATCCACTGTATTAACCTCAGCTTTTGAGCAAGAAGTCTATGATGGCCTAACAGCCCAACCAAAGTATTTATCCTCAAAATATTTTTATGATGAAATTGGTGATAAGCTATTTCAAGATATCATGGCGATGCCAGAATATTATCTTACTGATAGTGAGTTTAGTATTCTAGACCGTCATAAAGAAAAAATAGCTTACATTTTTAACTTCGACAAAGAGCCCTTTAGTTTATTTGAGTTGGGCGCAGGAGATGGTAAAAAAACTAAAATTCTGTTAAGGCATTTTTCTGAAAAAGATATTGATTTTGATTACAGGCCTATCGATATCAGTCAGAACGCCCTAGACCAACTTGAGGCTTCAGTAACAAAAGAATTGCCAAATGTAGAAATAAACACCCTACAAGGCACTTATTTTGAAACGCTCGCCGATATTGGCGAAAGTCATGCCAAACGAAAGGTAATTCTGTTTTTAGGATCCAACATCGGTAATTTGTTGCATCCTCAGGCCATTTCTTTTCTACAGAGTATGCAAGAAGTGCTCAATGATGATGATTTGATTTTTATGGGCTTTGACCAAAAGAAAAACCCGCAAACCATTTTAGATGCCTATAATGATAAAACTGGTATTACAGAGGCGTTCAATAAAAATGTACTGACCCGAATCAATACTGAAATGAACGGAAATTTTGATTTGGATAAATTTCTGCATTGGGAGGTTTACGACCCTGAAACGGGTACGGCAAAAAGCTATTTGGTATCTAAAGAAAAGCAAACGGTGTATATCAAATCACTTGATTTAGAAGTCAATTTTAAAGCTTGGGAAACAATTCATACCGAAATCTCACAAAAATATGATGACGAGGTAGTATCATGGCTAGCGAACGAGGCGGGCCTTCAAATTGAAAATCAATTTAGTGATGAACATGAATTTTATAAAAATTACATCTTTAAAAAGAAAATACAATGAAAGCAATCTGGAATAATACCGTAATTGCGGAAAGTGATGATACTTTGGTTATCGAAAACAACCATTACTTTCCTGCTGAGAGTATCAAAAAAGAATATTTTAAAACAAGTGATACGCATACCAACTGCCCTTGGAAAGGCATGGCCTCATATTATTCCATTGAGGTCGATGGCAAAGTGAATACCGATGCCGCTTGGTACTACCCAGAAACAAGTGAATTGGCCAAACAAATTAAAGGCAGGGTCGCTTTTTGGAAAGGTGTAAGTGTAGAAAAGTAAGCACCTCGTGATAAAATAAAAAACCCATGCCAAGGCATGGGTTTTTGTTCTTTCTAAGTTAAAGATACTATACTTCTAAAACTGCATTTTCAGTACCAGCGTAGTCGTTCCATTGGTAACGGTCCGCCTCATTATCATTAATGTAGTTACTATCTACTAGATAACGAAATTCATAAGTATTTTCTTTTGGTAGCTCAATTGTACCTTTAAAGGTTCCGTTCTTTAATTTTCTAAGTGTGCTGCCTTTTGGGTTCCAATTATTGAAATCACCAACAACAGCTACTTTTTTTGCGTTGTCCGCAGGTACCGTAAAAGTAACTTTACAAACCGGTTTGCTTTTTAAATATTGCTTTTTTATAGCCATGATACTATTGTTTTTTCATTTAATTATAGTGCAAAGCAATACATAAAACAACTAAAAGTCAACAGGTTAGATGCGATTTATCAATTTGATAAAATTAGCTTCATGCGTTGTTCACTTTGATAAATTTAACCTGTTATTTTATTCAAAAAAGTAATTCAAATATTACGATTTTAGGATTTTTACAATTTCATCTACTTCATCAAGGGTATTGTAAAAGTGAAAGCTTATTCGAATTCCGTCTCCGCGCTGTACGCAAACCACATTGTGTTCTAAAAGTTTATTGAACACTCTTTGATTCGCTTTCATATTGAAAATAGTACTATGCGTATTTCTTTTCACCACTATATCATCCAATAAACCAAACTCGTTAAACTCATTTCGGGCTTTATCGCTTAATTTATTGTTCTGTTCCGCTATTTTTTTGAGCCCAATCTTACTTAGAAATTCTAATGAAAATTGAAGGCTTCCAAAACTTAAGGAATCTAAGTGGCCAGGTTCTAAATGCTTGCAAAATGTTCTTTTATGATTATTTTCCAAGGAGTTTCTACCAGAACCAAATCCCTTAGCCACTAGCTTAAAACGCTCTTTCACCTCTTCCTTGATTAAAAGCAAGCCATTTCCGTACCCCGACAGCAGCCATTTATAGGCACTTGCTCCAATAATATCAATTCCAGATTCTAAAAAATTAAAACTTCTTGTTCCCAAAAATTGGGTTCCATCTGAAATAATCAATAAATCTTTAAACTGGGTCTTTAACTTTTTCAAGAAAGTCAAATCGACCATAATTCCATTTAACCATTGCACAACACTTAGAGCCAAAACGGTGATTCCATTGGTCTTTATGGCATCATAAATACATTCTTCTAAATTTTCAGAAACCGCAAGATATTCAATAGCAAACCCTCTACTCTCAAAAGGCCAATTTAGAGATGGATAATCGCCTTCTATAAGAAGCACTTTCTCTTTCTTATCCAAGCCTTCAACCAAAAAGTTCAAACCAATAGTGAAGTTTGGTACTAGTGCCACATTCTCTGGGTTACAGTTGAAAAATTCCCCTACAACTCTTCTGGTTTCCGAATGCATTCTATTAGAGTTTTGCTTCATCTCGCTACCTCCAATCAAATAGTCTAAATCGTGACCCTGCCTCCATTCTAACAAATCATCGTACAATAGGCCCGAGGCCGCTGTATTTGCATAAATAGAATGGTTTAATATCGGAAACTGTTTTCTGATTTGTTCCATCTTAAATCTTTAAAATCTTAAATCGGTTATCTTTGTCATTAAAGATAGGCAAAGATGTTTTCAAAGAATACCCAAAAATCAGATGTTGCTATTGAACAGCATGAATTGCTAGAAAATGCCCAAAAACGGATAAAACAAAAGAAACGGCTGTTTTCGCATTTCGTTGTCTTTCTAATCGGTAGTGTCTTTATTGTTTTGATCAATAAGATTTTTAAACAATGGGAAGCCTATGATTGGTATATCTGGGCAATTTCTTTTTGGGGTTTTCTTTTTGTTATGCACGCATTCAACGTATTTGTTACCCATAAATTTATGGGGGTCGCCTGGGAGAGAAAACAACGAGAAAAACTAGTAGCCAAGCAAAAGGCCAAAATTGCCGAAATACAAAAAGAAATAGAATCGGATTTCCCATTATCCAATTTCAATAAAAAAAAAGAAGATTGAACAAACTTATTATTATTGCTGCTGCTGCTGAAAACAATGCATTGGGTATAAATAACGACTTACCTTGGCATTTGCCAGATGATTTTAAGAGGTTCAAAGCCCTAACCACAGGGCACAAAATTATTATGGGTAGAAAAACTTTAGAAAGTTTTCCTAGGGCCCTGCCTAATAGAGAACATATTGTAATTACAAGATCAAAAGAGTACAAGCCAAAGTTTGAATGTACAGTGGTGAATTCAATAGCATCGGCAATTGCGCTCACCTCAGAAGATGACCAGGCCTTTATTATAGGTGGAGGCGAAATCTATAGCCAAGCACTGAAATATGCCACCCATATCGAACTAACAAGAGTTCATGCCGAGGTTGAAGCCGATACTTTCTTTCCAGAAATTAATCTTGATGAATGGGTTTTAGCGAAAGAGGAGTATCATGCCCAAGATGAACGGCATAAATATGGTTTTACCTACCTAAGCTATAAAAAAAGAAGTTAAAAATCTAGGTAACTCACTTCTACACCACTATTATTTATAAGTTCTTTCAATACTGCTGGATTCGTATTGGAATAAAAAATGTTCTTAGGTGCCAATGTTGAATCATTATTGAGCAAATCATTTTTTTTTAAGATAGATTTGGTTTGTTGGGCCACTGCCAGCCCAGAATCAACTATCTTGACATTGTTTGGCAAAATTTCTTTTAAGGCCGGAATCAGGTATGGATAGTGCGTACAGCCTAACACCAAACAATCTATCCCCTCTTTCAGCATTGGTCTTAGAAACTGTTCTAATAAGTTTCTCACCTCATTTGATTTTGCAAGTCCCGACTCAATTAATTTTACTAATCCCGTTCCCTCTTGTTCAAAGACTTTTATACCTGACGCATATAACTTAGAGGTACTGTTGAACAAAGCACTTGACAAGGTACCTTTAGTGGCAAGAACGCCAACCTTTTTGGTCTGGGTCTGAAGCGCAGCTGGTTTTATAGCGGGTTCTATACCTATAAATGGTACAGTGTAGGTTTTTCTAAGTTGAGTAATCGCATTGGTGGTTGCCGTATTACAGGCCACTACAATTAGTTTACACTTTTTACTCAATAAAAGTTCTGTGTTTTTTATACAGAGTTGAAGAATTTTCTCTTCTGATTTTTCGCCGTAAGGCGCATTATTACTGTCCGCCAAATAAATCGTGCTTTCATTGGGCATAAGGGCGTGTAGCTCTTTCCAAATAGAAGTACCGCCTACGCCAGAATCAAAAATACCTATTGGGTTTTGCATTATACTCAAAAATAAAAAAACCACCTTGATTCAATCATCAAGATGGTTTTATTTTATTTGGTTCTAAAACTTAGAATCCTAATTCTTGCTTTACTTCTGGCAACAAGTCTTTTCCTTTAGAAACGATAAGGCTCAAACCTGGGCTAGCATCAATTACATAATCATAACCTAAAGCCGCTGCAACTTTATCAATCGCATTCTTTGCTTTATCAGAAATAGGAGCAAATAATTCTTGCTGCTTCTTTTGCATTTCTTGCATTGCTTGTTGCTCTGCTTGCTTTATGTTCTTATCATAACCTTGAAGCTCTATCGCACGCTTTTCATTTTCTTCAGCAGATTTTGAAGCAGCCTCGTTTTGATACTGCGTATACTTGTTCTGCATTTCTTTCATCGAACCTTCTAAATCAGCTCTATATGTCTCTTGTAATTTCTTTAGTTCAGCCTGTGCAGCAATCATTTCAGGCATTTCAGACAATAGTTGTTGCACATTAATATGGGCAACTTTACTTTGTGCGTTTACAAACCCTGTAGCTGCAACAAAAAATACTAGTGCTACAACAATCTTCTTAACATTTTTCATAATTCTGAGTAACTTTAATTTCAAGTGTTAATTTTAATATTAGTGTTTAATCTTTAGATTCACTCTTTGAATCTTCTTCTTTATTATCGTTTTCTTCCTTTGCTTTACGCTTGGCTTCCCTTTCTTCCAATAATTTTTTTCTTCGCTCTTCGTATGCCTTCTTGCGTTGTTCTCTAAGTTTTAATTGCTCTGCCTTTTTTGCCTCAAAAGCCTTTGCCCTTGATTCTTTGGTGTTTTCAGCTTTTTCTTGTCTCGCTTTTAAAGCATCACTAATCTCTTCATTCTCCTCTGCTTCCTGCGCTTCAAACTCTTTTAATCTGCTATTAAGCTTCTGTTTTTTCTTTGATCCGCTTATTTTTCGTGTTCTTCCTATCTCCCTTAAAACTAAATCACTAACATCGTGTCTTTTTTGGGAATACAACATTACGACATCCGCTGATTTATCAAAAATAAAATCATACTTTTTGTTAGCACCAATTTTTTGAACCTCATTAAAAACTTGATCCTGTATTGGCTGAATCAATAATTGCTTCTGCAAGACTAAATCGCCTTGCGGCCCGAAACGGTCTTGCTGATAATCCAAAAGTTCAGTCTCTAAAATCTGAATCTCTTCTTCACGTTCGGCAATCAACTCGTCGGTTAATAGCACTTTTTCTGCCATTAAATCTTTCTTCATCTGTTCAACCGTACTTTGTTTGAGTTCAATTTCTTGCTTCCACTTTTGTGCTTTTGCATTTAATTGGGCCGTAGCATCACGATATTCTTCAACGTTTTCCAAAATGTATTCCATATCTACATATCCTATGCGAACCCCTCTTTGAGAAAATCCGTAAAAAGAACATAAAGTGATAGTTATGAAAAAAAGAACTTTTAACTTCATTTTTACTTCCGCTATTTACATAGAAAATATCGTGCCAAAATAACTAAATAATTTAAAATGAGATAATTAACTCTTTGTAATTTGACTTATTTTCTTTAGGTTAAAACTGTTGACCTATAATGAAGTGTGTTTGCCAACCACTTGGACCAATTGACCCAGGTCTTGCATCGGAATCAAATCCGTAGCCAAAGTCAATGCCCAAGAGACCAAATGCCGGCATAAAAATACGCAGCCCCACTCCAGCAGATCTCTTTAACTCAAACGGATTAAACTCATTAAAATTGTCAAAAGAATTACCCGCTTCTAAAAATGAAAGCGCGTATATAGATGCAGAAGGTTTTAAGGTTAAGGGGTAGCGTAACTCTAATGAGAATTTATTGTAAATAGTACCACCGTCTTGCTCTTGTCTACCAGTAATCGGGTTATTGCTAAAAGAAGTAAGTGAACTGTTTTCGTAACCTCTTAATTGTACTACATCTCGACCATCTAAGGTAAAGTTTCCTAGCCCATCACCACCAACAAAGAACCGCTCAAATGGCACATCACCAATGTCATTGTTATAGTTTCCTAAGAATCCAAATTCTGCATTGGTTCTAAGCACCAACTTGCCCGCTAAGCGCGTATACCAATCGCCCTTAAACTTAATCTTGTAATATTCTAACCACTTGAAACGCTCTTCTTCTATTTCTTGCAGCTCGTTGGTCTCTGCTGTAGTTAACGGGGTTCCATCATTTGCAGATGCGGTAATTTCATCACTACGTACTTTTAGACTTTTAAAATCTTTTCCGCTTATTAAAGAATAAGGAGGTGTAAACTTAGCTGTAATCTCAAAATTAGAACCTGTAAGAGGAAATATTCTACTTGGTCCCTGAGAACTTCTTGAAAGTCCAAAAGTATAGGCCAATGAGTTCGATGTTCCGTTACCAAAATTGAACAAACCAATATTGTAATTTTTAAAGTCATACAACTGGTATCCCAAAGAATGTGAAATCGTAAAGAAATCATCTGGCCATTGTACTCTTTTAGCCAAACCTGCCGTAACACCTGTGATAGAAAACCCACGGTCTTTATCAACATCTATTTGTCCTTGATTGGTAAATTGAGAAGAAAACTGTTGCGTTCTAGAAAAAGACAGGTTAAAACGTACTGGCTTTCTACCGCCCAACCAAGGTTCTGCAAAGTTTAAGCTATATACCCTAAACGTTCTACTCGCCTGAAGTCGAAGTGCAAAAGTCTGACCATCACCCATAGGAACCGGTTTATACGACTCTCCATTAAAGATATTCTGTAGCGAAAAATTACTGAATGAAAGCCCTAAGGTGCCAATAAAGCCACCCCCACCATAACCGCCTTGTAACTCTATTTGGCTAGAGCCAGATTCCACCAAACTATACTTGATATCAACCGTACCAGCATTTGGATCTGGGTTCTCAACATCGGGCACAATCTGTTCTGCATCAAAAAAGCCTAACTGACCTAATTCGCGAACACTTCTTACAATATTATCTTTGCTGTATTTTTGGCCTGGCCTTGTACGTAGTTCCCTAAAGATTACATGGTCGTTGGTCTTGTCATTACCAACAACTGTCACGTGGTTAAGAAAAGTCTCTTTACCTTCTATAATTCTGATTTCAAAATCGATGGTGTCGTTTACCGCCGAAATTTCAACCGGATTGATCTGTGAGAATAAATATCCGTTATTTTGATATTGATTTGTGATATCGACCGCGTCTGGTTTAGAATTATCAGCAATACGTTCTTTTAATAAAACCCCATTATAAGTATCACCTTTTTTGATACCTAAAACTTGACTTAGCTGGCGATCTGTGTAAACCGAATTACCTACAAAATCAATATTACCGAAGTAATATTTATTACCTTCTTCGACTTTAATCTTTAGGGCGATATTATTCTCATCAACCTTAATAAAGGTATCCGATAACACTCGCGCGTCTCGATATCCTTTTTCAGCATAGGCATCTACAACGTTTTTAAGTCCTTCCTTAAATTCGTCTTCCATATATTTCGACCTTTGCCAAAATGCACCTAACTTCTTTTTTCTGATTTTTGCCTTTCCGAGAGCTTTTCGTAGTCGCTTGTCTTTTACCTTCTCATTTCCCTCAAAAACAATACTTTTAATCTTAACCTTATCCCCCTTTTTCACGTTGACTACCATACTCTCCGTATTGGTACCAGTAGTGTCTTTGGCCGTGGCAATGTTCACTTTTGCATTTAGAAAACCTTGCTTTTTATATTTATTTTCTAAATAACCTTTGGTGTTGGCGATAAGACTTTCTGTTATTTTCTTACCTTTCTTAAGGTCTGTATCATCGATAATCTCGTCTACTTTTCGTTTTTTAACACCATAGACGGTAACTTTTGATAAAGTAGGCCTTTCTAAAATATTAAGTTCTAGAAATATTTTATCGCCTTCTACCCTAGTTTGGTACATAGAGACATCACTAAAAAGCTCTAAACCCCATAATTTTTTAATAACTGCGCTAATCTCTTCTCCGGGAATCGTAATTGGCTGTCCAATTCTAAGGCCTGTGTAGGTCTTGACCGTTTGCTCATTATAACTCTGAAGACCTGTAACTTCTAATCCACCAAGAATATACTTTTTACCATCTTCATAAGAAGTTTGGGCGAAAGTTACTGTGGTGGTTAAAAAAAGGAGGAGTAATAATTTGTTATACGAAGTGCTTTTGATTATTCTTTCAATTGAGTTGTTCGCTAGTCTTTCCAAATCTTCTTTCTCTATTTTGGTAGTTCATTATTGCATCTACCAAATGATGTTCACTAAAATCGGGCCAAAATACGTCAATAAAATATAATTCGGCATATGCAATTTGCCAAAGTAAAAAATTACTTATTCTATGCTCTCCACTTGTACGAATAAGCAGGTCTACATCTGGCAAATCATGCGTGTAAAGATGAGTATTAATAATCGTTTCATCAATATTTTCAGGAGAAATTATATTATTTTTAACTTTGATACTTATAGCTTTTATCGCTGTTTTCAGCTCTTCACGAGACCCATAACTTAAAGCTAAGGTCAAGGTCATACCAGTATTGTTTTTTGTTTTTGAAATAACTTCTTTCAGCTCATCATGGGCTTTTTTAGGCAACGAATCGATGTTTCCTATCGCATTTAATCGAATATTATTCTTGTTCAGGGTTTTTAATTCTTTCCGTAAAGAAGACACCAAAAGCTTCATCAAAGTCTGAACCTCGACCTTAGGTCTATTCCAATTCTCGGTAGAAAATGCATAAAGTGTTAGAAAATCAATTTTAATCTTGGCACAGTTTTCAACGGTCTGCCGTACGGCTTCAACACCATTTTGGTGGCCGAACACCCGCAACTTGCCTCGTTGCTTGGCCCAACGACCGTTGCCATCCATAATAACGGCAATGTGTTTGGGTAGTTTTTCTTGATTTAAATCGGCTAAAGAATTCGTTTTATTACTCAAAACAATCTTGACATGGTTTGCGCCCAAAGGTATAAGTAAATGTGATACCAGAAAAGACATACCAGTCATCGCTTAAAATATTTCCGAATCGAAGCTGCTCAAAATTTGAACCTTCTGGGTTACTGGCGTCTAAATTATCCGTGAAAGTGTACCGTGCCCCTACTTCAGCGCCAATGATAAAAAACTGACTTATTCTATATTTGGCGCCAACAGTCATTGGTATTGCAAAACTTCCATCCTTTTGATTTAAATTTTGAACTTGAAGCGCATCTATATAATTAAAGTCATATCTAAAATAGGTGAAGCCGGTATAGAGGTAAGGCGTAAAAGCTGGACCTAACTTATGTAGGTTATATTCAACAAAGTTAAATTCAAGTCCTGCTGAGAACTCGGTCACAGCATTATCTACTGCATATGCTCTTTGCACTCTTGACGCTAAATTAGATTTTGTATCGTCAGCAGTAAAAGAACCTCTTATCACACTTGCACGCCATGCGTATCTTTTGCTTTTGTTCCATTTAAATAGCGCTCCATAAGATAAACCAGAAGGTAGAATGTAATTAGTCCTTCCTACATCACCAATCATATTGGCACCACCGGCAAAAATACCTATCTCATAGGTTTGTGCACTCAAGGTTCCAACAGCAAACAAAAAGACCAAAAAAAACACTCTCATAGAAAAACAAAAGTTATTGTCATAACGAGTAGTAACAAGGAGACTTGCATCACCGCCATATAATGTTCTCTTTTAAAACTGTTTTTGTGCTTTTTTATTGTAGCTGAAAGGTCAATTGCGCTTGTCTTCGCCCCAAAGTAATTTATTACGCAATGTTTTTAGAAAACTTTCAGATTTATATTCTATCATTTTAATTGTAAAGTCCGATTTTTTGACAACAATTTCCTTTTCGTTGGGGATGGTGGCTATACGTGAATCTAGCGAAACCAAATGGTTTTCTTCACGGCCATACACTTTTAACCTAATCTCCGTATCATCTGGTATTACAAAAGGCCTTGCATTTAAATTGTGTGGAGCTATTGGGGTTAAAACCAAAGATTTTGTTGACGGGGCAATAACCGGGCCGCCACAGCTCAAAGAATATCCTGTTGATCCAGTTGGTGTAGAAACAATAAGACCATCTGCCCAATATGATGTTAAGTACTCACCATTTAAATACGTTTCAACAGTAATCATCGAGGTCGTATCTTTTCTGCTGATAGTTATTTCATTTAAGGCGAAATTGAGTTCTCCAAATTCTTCAACATCGTGGTCTAGACGAATTTCTACCAATCCCCTTTCTTCAATGGTAAAACTACCGGCAACAAATTCTGTCACCACCTTTCTAACGTCTTCTTTCTTAAAAGTAGAAAGAAAACCCAAACGCCCTGTGTTTACACCAACAATAGGGATATCTAAATCTCGAACATAAGTTACCGCCCTGAGCATAGTGCCATCACCACCAAAACTTACGAACATATCGAAAGAACTGTCCAAGCCTTGCTCTTGTGTAAAGGTCTTTGTTCCTTTAAGGGTAAAGTTTTGTGAAATAAATTCGGCAAAATCAGATTCTATGGCAATTTTGGCATTTACCTTTTCAAGTTCATCCAACAATTGGCCAACACATGTAATATCATTCCCAATAAAAGACTGACCGTAAATAGCAACTTTCATTTGTTTTTTTTTGGAAATTAAGGGGTTAACATTGTGCTAAACATTAAGGTATTTATCCAAATAAGCGGAACGCTTTTTCAAATCTTCTAAAAATTGATCATCGCTATTGCCAAAAAGAATATTGTAGTTATATCTTCTAAAAGTTTGCGAAACTTCATTTAAACTAGAAGAACTAATTTTTAGGGTCACTTGAACAACATCATTTTTATTATCGGTGATAAAAGCACCTAGAACCTTGGCATTATTCGATTCAACTATTTGCCCAATTTCACTCATGGAATAATCCTTTAGGCCTTTTTCAACAACAAGTATGCCTCCCGGCTCAGTGAAGAATGGGGTATCAATAAACACGCCTACTACATCTGTTAAATCATAGTAACCTAGAATATGTTTATCCTTATCGAGAACGGGCATGATATTCGCCTCATTTCTTGCAAAAATTTCAAGAACATCTAACCAAGAGGTTTCATTAGTAACCGAAAAGTGCTCAAAGTTATGGCGATACTCTTCAATTTTTTTTTCAGATTCAAAGCACGCTAAATCATTTTCAGGTAATACGCCGATAAAAATATTGTTTTCGGTAATAGCTACATGAGAGCATGTAGTTTGGTCAAAAAAGGCAATAACCTCTTTCATAAGCTCCGATACTTCGAATACCGGTAAATTATCCAACAATTGACTTTGTAGCTCCATACCTTTAAATCTTGTGCAAAATACTAATTTTAAACTGCAAAAGGTGTGCCCAATTTGTATTTTTGTACCTATAAAAACTATAGCCTTTATGACAAAACTTAGTGTCAATATCAACAAATTGGCCACACTTAGAAATTCACGTGGAGGAAACGCCCCTGATCTGTTAAAATCTGCCAAAGACATAGAATCTTTTGGTGGTCAAGGTATTACAATACACCCAAGACCAGACGAAAGGCATATTCGCTATCAAGATGCCTATGATTTAAAGGATATAGTTTCTACCGAATTCAATATTGAAGGTAACCCGATACCTAAGTTTATGGAAATGGTTTTGGCCATTAAACCCACCCAGGTAACCCTTGTACCCGACGCGGAAGACGCTATTACTTCAAATGCAGGGTGGGATACAATAAAAAATAAAGATTTTCTTATTGATGTAGTCGATACCTTTAAAGCAAACGGTATTCGCACTTCAATTTTTGTAGATCCTATTGAAGAAATGGTAGAAGGCGCCAAGGAAGTAGGAACCGATAGGATAGAATTATATACCGAAAGTTATGCAAAGTCTTTCTCGGAAGGAAACAAGAAAAGCATAGTACCCTTTGCGAATGCGGCCAAAGTGGCAAACGATTTAGGAATCGGAATTAATGCCGGCCACGATTTAAGCTTGGATAACATTTCATTTTTTAAGGAGCATATTCCAAATTTGCTTGAGGTATCCATAGGTCATGCCCTTATTTGCGAATCTCTTTATTTAGGATTGGAGAACGTCATCAATATGTACTTACACCGTTTGCAATAATGGAACTACTACATGCTAAAATTATTGGAAAAGGAAAGCCCTTACTGATTTTACACGGGTTTTTAGGTATGTCCGATAACTGGAAAACTTTAGGGAATAAGTACGCAGAAAATGGTTTTCAAGTACACTTGATAGACCAACGTAATCATGGCAAGAGTTTTCACTCAAAAGATTTTGATTATGAATTCATGGCCAAAGACTTGGGGTTTTATATAAAACACCACAGCATTACCAAAGCCAATCTTATTGGTCACTCCATGGGTGGTAAAACAGTGATGCAATTTGCTTGCTCTAACCCTAATTTAGTGGAGAAATTAGTAGTTGCAGATATAGCCCCAAAATATTACCCAGCACACCATAACGAAATTATAAACGGACTGAACTCCTTAGATTTCAATACCATTTCCTCAAGAAGAGAAGCTGATGAAGAATTGGCCAATCACCTATCAGATTGGGGTATTCGTCAATTCTTGTTAAAAAACCTTTATTGGGTCGAGAAAGGTAAACTAGGGTTTAGGTTCAACCTGTCCGTTTTACAGCACAAGATGGAAGAAATAGGAGAGAATATTAGCAGCACCGACTCCTTCGGAGGGGAAACATTGTTTCTTAGAGGAGATAAATCAGAATACATTCTTCAAAATGACTTTGATATTATTCAAAGACATTTCCCAAAAGCGGAAATCGATACCATCTCCAATGCAGGTCACTGGCTGCATGCCGAAAACCCCACAGCATTCTTTTCTAGGTCGCTACAATTCCTAAATCGTTAAAAATTGACCTAATTTATTATGCATGCATAATTTTTTTTACCTTTTAATTGTATGTATAACAATTTTCGCATAGTTTTGGAAATAAGCGATTAACGCAAACTTAACTTAAACTAACTTTAAATTTATTGATATGAAGAAGTTCCTCGCACTACTTTCTATGTTTGGACTTATTTTCGTCTCTTGTTCTGATGATGATACGGTTGCAGATACTACACCAACACCTCCAACACCAATAACTTTCACAAGTGGTTCTGCTGATTTTTCGAACTATGTGTCTCTAGGTAATTCATTGACTGCAGGTTTTTCTGATGCGGCATTATTTCAATCAGGCCAAACTGCGTCTTTTCCAAATATGCTGGCCTCTAACTTTGAATTGGCAGGCGGCGGCAGCTTCAACATCCCTTTTATGGCAGATGATTTGGGTGGTTTGACCCTTGGGGGAACACCAATTTCTGGCAACCGGCTTATTTTATCATTTGCCTCAGGCTCACCTGCTCCAGTACCTGTGAGTGGTCAAGGAAGTACAGAAGTTTCAAACGTTCTTTCGGGACCTTTTAATAATATGGGAGTTCCTGGAGCTAAAAGTTATCACTTACTTGCACCTGGTTACGGTAATGTAGCCGGTGTTGGGAGCACTGCAAATCCTTATTTCGTGCGTTTCGCTTCAAGTCCGAATACCACAATATTAGCAGATGCGGCTGCTCAAAACGCTAGTTTCTTTAGTTTGTGGATTGGTAATAATGATGTTTTAGGCTACGCTACTAGTGGAGGTGCCGGTGTCGACCAAACCGGTAATCTAGATCCAAGCACATATGGCGGTTCTGATGTTTCAGATCCAAATGTGGTTGCAGGTTCTATCAACGCAATTTTACAGGCGATGACAGCAAATAACGCAAAAGGGGTGATTGCCAATATTCCAGATGTGACAACGATTCCGTTTTTAACAACAGTACCTCATAATCCTGTTCCTTTGGATGCCGCTACTGCAGATTTACTAAATGGAGCTTATGCGGCCTATAATCAGGCACTTCTAGCCTTTAGTACAAATCAAAATCCGTTAGGGGCACCACAAATTACGCCTGAGGAAGCTGCAAAAAGAACAATTTCTTTTCAAGCCGGTCAAGGAAATGCGGTTGTAATATTAGACGAAGATTTAACAGATCTTAGTGTATTTAGCTCAGCACTGATCAACATGAGACAAGCAACAGCTGATGATTTATTGGTTTTGACTTCTAGTACTTTTATTGGCTCTTTGGCAAATCCGGCAGACCCTACTTCTATAAACGGAGTGGCAGTGCCCTTGGCGGATAATTGGGTGTTAACCCCAGAAGAACAACAAATAGCGAATGCGGCAGTAACAGCTTACAATCAAGTAATCGCTGGTTTAGCAACACAATATGATTTAGCTTTGGTTGATGCGAACTCTTTATTGGTAGAGTTAGGAGCAAATGGATTTACTCAGGCTGACGGCAGCGTAGTAACTGCAAACTTTGGCACAGGCGGTGGATTCTCTTTAGATGGGGTGCATCCTTCTCCTCGTGGGTACGCCATTTTAGCCAATGCTTTTGTTGAAGCTATCAATACCAAGTATGGATCCAATTTACCAGGGGTTAATCCACTAGATTTTACCGGATTGTATATTAAATAAAATTTATCGACATTGATACAAGTCTAGTTGTCATTAGTCGAATATTATTAAAAAGCTTAGCTTTTATTCTCTAATTTTAGAGGTATTAGCTAAGCTTTTTTTATGCGAATGTTTAATTTCAATCAAAATGACGGATTACTACTAAACTGCTCGAATCGGGCTTTGATCTTATTGGCTTTTTTAGTGGTTTTATCTTCCTGTCGGCAAAAGCCCAATTCAACTGAAAAACTAATTTCTAAAAATGAATTGGAAACCATTCCTGAAAAGGTTGACTTTACTTTTGATGTAAAACCTATTATTTCCGACCGCTGTTTCAAATGCCACGGTCCGGATAAAAATGCAATAGAAGGAGGTTTATCTTTAAATACAGCAGAAGATGCCTACAAAGCGCTAGGTAAATTAAAAGACCATCATGCGATAGTACCAAAGAAGCCTAAAGAAAGCACACTAGTAAGTCGTATTTATTCGGATGACCCCAACCTTTTAATGCCTCCACCAGAATCGAACCTTGCCCTTAGCGAAACTGAAAAGGCCATTCTAAAAAAATGGATTGAACAGGGGGCCGAATACAAAGAACACTGGGCGTTTATCCCTCCTAAACCGCAAGAGATACCTGTAGTAAATAAAAAAGACTGGGCAATCAATGAAATTGATGATTTTATACTTGCCAAACTAGAATTCAATAGCTTGGTGCCATCCGAAAAAGCAAGCAAAGAAAAATTGATCAGAAGAGTGTCTTTTGATTTTACGGGACTTCCCCCAAGTACTGAACAAATAAATGCTTTTGTCAATGACAAGGCATCGAACGCTTACGAAAAACTGGTTGACTCACTTTTAAACACTACAGATTACGCCGAACATATGACAGCCGAATGGATGGATATCAGCAGGTATGCAGACACTCATGGTTATCAAGATGATTTTGAACGTACCATGTGGCCATGGAGAGATTGGGTAATTCATGCCTTTGAAAAGAATATGCCTTATGATGCGTTTGTAACCTATCAATTGGCAGGCGATCTTTTACCTGAAAGAAATTTGGAACAAATACTTGCTACCGGTTTTAATCGTAATCATAAGATCACTTTTGAAGGAGGCACTATTCCAGAAGAGTATCATGTAGAATATGTAGAAGATAGAGTCACCACTTTTGGTACTGCTTTCTTAGGTTTGACTTTTGAGTGTGCAAGATGTCACGACCATAAGTATGATCCAATCAGTCAAAAAGAACATTTTGAGTTATTTAGTTTTTTCAATAATAATAAAGAGAAAAACAAAATACACTTACCCGGGGAAACCCCAGAACCATACATTACAATTACTAAAAAAGAGGTTAATGGCGTTCTCAATTTTGTAAACCTTCAACACTCCAAAAAGAAAGAAGTTCCCGTTATGGTGATGAATGAAATGGACGAATTAAAGCCCGCTTTCATTTTAAACCGGGGTGTTTATGATCAACCTACGCAAGAAGTATATCCAAACACTCCAAAATCGGTATTAGAATTTCCTGAAAACCTGCCTAAGAATAGATTGGGACTTTCTAAATGGTTATTTGATGCTAATAATCCGCTTACTGCCAGAGTAACGGTAAATCGATTATGGCAAAGAATGTTTGGCACTGGATTGGTAAGTTCATCCTATGATTTCGGAAATCAAGGTGCACTACCATCACATCCTGAGCTATTAGACTTTTTAGCCCTTAAATTACAAGAGGATAAATGGGATATTAAAAAAATGCTAAGATATATCGCACTTTCCGCAACCTACCAGCAAAGTTCGGTAACCACTCCAGAATTATTAGAAAAAGATCCTGAAAATAGACTCTTGGCAAGAGCTCCGAGACTTCGATTATCTGCCGAGATGATTCGTGACCAAGCACTTGCCATCAGCGGATTATTGAACAAAGAGGTTGGCGGACCGAGTGTAAAACCCTATCAGCCAGAAGGAATTTGGGAAGAAACAACCGGTGGCGGTGGTGGTAGTACTGCCCAATATGTACAAAGCACTGGAAAAGATCTTTACAGAAGAAGCCTGTATACCTTTTGGAAGCGTACCGTTCCTCCTCCAAACATGATGACTTTTGATGCCGCCTCTAGAGATTTATGTTCAGTAAAAAGACAAGAAACCAATACCCCTTTACAAGCCCTAGTATTATTAAATGACCCGCAACTGATAGAAGCATCAAGAGCTTTAGCTGCGAATACCATTAAGTTACAACCAAATGAAAACAAAAAACAGATAACGCATATTTTTCAAAAAGCTACCTCTCGCCTGCCCGATTCTGAAGAGATGGAGATGCTTTTGACACATTATGATGATATGATGGCCAAAATAAGTTCAAATGAAATTATTGCTTCAGAATATGTTACCATTGGCGATTTTGTAGCTGATGCGACTATACCACAAGAAAAACTTGTGGCGCTATCTTTAGTTGCCCATACTATTTTGAATTTAGACGAAACTATTACCAGAGGATAAGATGAGTGAGAAGAAAATTATACACGAACGTTCCTTATTATTGAACAGAAGGTCTTTTTTAGGAAAGTCTGCCCTTGGCGTTGGTGGTGCAGCATTAAGCACGCTTATGGGCTGTTCTTTTTTCAGAAAAGATGAAAATGGCATACTTACCAAAGAATCGAGCTTTGGCAGTAATCAAGGAACTTTAGATGTGCTTCATCATGCCGCAAAGGCTAAAAGAGTAATTTATTTATTCCAAAGTGGTGGACCGTCACAATTGGAGCTTTTCGATTACAAACCAGCACTAATTAAAAGGAGAGGTGAAGAACTTCCTGAATCTATTAGAAATGGGCAACGCTTGACCGGAATGACTTCTGGGCAAGATAGTTTTCCCCTAGCAGGCTCGGTTTTCGATTTTAAGCAGTATGGCAAAAACGGCACTTGGGTAAGTGATTTGTTACCTTATACCGCAAAAATGGTCGATGAACTCTGTATCGTAAAATCGATGTTCACCGAAGCCATTAATCATGACCCCGCGGTAACTTTTTTTCAAACAGGATCGCAACAACCTGGCAGACCAAGTATGGGTTCTTGGTTAAGCTATGGTTTGGGCAGTGAGAATAAAAATTTACCTGCATTTACAGTTTTATTATCCCGAGGTTCTGGTAGACCCAATGGACAGCCATTATATACAAGACTATGGGGCAACGGCTTTTTACATTCACTTCACCAGGGAGTTCAATTTAGAGCAGCGAAAGACCCAGTGCTCTATTTAAATGACCCAAAAGGAATCACCAAAGAAAGTAAACGTGATATTCTAGATAAAATAGCTGAACTCAATGACAAGCAATATGACGAATTTGGTGACCCTGAGATTCAAAGTAGAATAGCGCAATATGAAATGGCCTATAAAATGCAAACATCTGTTCCCGATGTCATGAATACCGATGACGAACCAGATTATATTTATCAGATGTATGGTGCAGATGCCAAAATTCCAGGTACTTATGCTGCCAATTGCCTATTAGCAAGAAAACTAGCAGAAAAAGATGTTCGCTTTATCCAATTGTACCATATGGGTTGGGATCAACATGATAATCTGCCAAATGCAATTGAAAAACAAGCTAAAGATGTAGATCAGGCTTCTGCAGCACTCGTTGCCGATTTAAAGCAACGTGGTCTATTAGAAGACACCCTTGTTATTTGGGGTGGAGAATTTGGAAGAACAAACTATTCGCAAGGCTTACTTACAGACACTAATTATGGTCGTGATCACCATCCTCGATGTTTCACCATGTGGATGGCAGGCGGAGGTATAAAACCGGGAACAGTTTATGGAGAAACTGATGAGTTTGGTTATAACATTATTAAAGACCCAGTTCATGTTCATGATTTTCAAGCAACTATGCTTCATTTATTAGGTATCGATCATGAAAAACTTACTTATAAATACCAAGGTAGACGCTTTAGACTGACCGATGTTGAAGGGCATATCATGAACGATTTACTGGCCTAATGAAAAGAAGAAACTTTATTAGAAATAGTAGCTTAGCAACTACTGGTTTAGCTTCAGGATTGTTAAACGCAAATCATTTGTTTTCATATAAAGATGCCATAATAGGTCATAATTCCCACCAATATAAAATAGACTTGCAATGGGGAGCACTAAACTCTAACTTTTATCCTGTGAACGATTGTCATGAAATGGTTCAAGACTCTAAAGGTAGAATCATTTTATTGACAAATCATACCAAAAACAACATTATTATTTATGACCGTTCTGGAAAGCTACTGGAAGTATGGGGAACAGATTACCCAGGAGCACACGGGTTAACTTTAAATGTCGAAAATGGTGAAGACGTACTATATATTTCAGATAATAACCGGCATGAGGTTATAAAAACCACGTTGGATGGTAGGGTTATTCAAGTGTTTCCTTATCCTAAAGAGTCGGGCAAATATCCTAAAAAAGAAAACTATATACCGACTGAAACTGCAATAGCCAAAAACGGTGATGTTTATGTTGCCGATGGCTATGGAGAACAGTTTATTATGCATTATAATAGCAAAGGTGAGCTCTTAAATATTTTTGGAGGTCGAGGCAAAGAAGAGCATCAATTCAATAACGCCCATGGTATTTGTATTGATGACCGCGATGCATCAAACCCAACATTGCTCATAACTGCACGTCAACAGAATAAGCTAAAACGTTTTGGCTTAAATGGTGACTATTTAAATAGCATTGATTTGCCTGGTGCATTTATTTGCAGACCCGTAATTCATAATAAGCATATTTATTTAGCAACTATTTGGTCCGGAAATGGTGCTGAAGGAACTGGATTCATCAGCATTTTGAACGAAAACAACCAATTAATTTCTGCCCCAGGCGGCTGTGAACCAAAATATATAGATGGGAAATTAAATTCAATGTATCAAACCTTAAAAGTATTTCAACATCCACATGATGTATGCCTTGATGATGATGAAAATTTATATGTGGCGCAGTGGAATTCTGGCAAAACTTACCCCATAAAATTATATCGTGTCTAATGAAGCTCAAGATTAGTTTTTTCATATTGATAGGTTTTGGGGTTTTATCCTGCCAACAAGGAGGCAATCCAAGCTTTAGCTCATCAGAAATTTTTGAGTTATCGCCACCTCAACTTACAATAGATTCACTTCTTTTTACGACCTCCGCTAAGCTCGAAGCAAACTTTGAAGTTAAGAATGCTAAAATTCATTATACTAGAGATGGTAGTAGCGTTAACGAAAGTTCAGCGGTGTACAAGAACCCAATTACCATACAAAAATCCGGCACATATAGTTTTAAAAATTTTCATCCTGATTTTAAGTCAAGTGATGAAATTAGCATTAGCCTTATAAAGATTACTAACGATATTTCTAGAACTAAAATCACAATTTCTCCAAATCCACATTCGAATTACGGAGGGATAGGAGTTCGGGGATTGGTGGATCTAAAAAAAGGAAGTACACAATTTAGAAATGGAAATGAATGGCTTGGATTTCAGTCACCCGTTATCACCATTAATTTAGATTTTGAAGAACAGCTCGAAATTTCAAAAATTATACTAAGTACACTTAAAGACCATAATTCATGGATATTTTCTCCAGAATCTATTGTGGCTTCAAACCAAACAAGACGAATAGGTTCTTTAAATTTAGCGCCGCCCAAAGCACCTCAAGAAACCAAGCTGTCATTTATTGAAATTCCAATCAAAAAAGATTCTTATTCTAATTTAGAAATTCAAATACACCTTTTAGACAAAATTCCGAACTGGCATCAAGGCAAGGGCACATTACCCTTCTTTTTTATTGATGAAATAATAGTTGAATAAACAATGACATACCTAACTATAAATATTGGCAATTTTCATCCTATTTTGGTACATCTACCGATTGGGATTTTGATTTTTGCCTTTTTATTAGAAGTCTACCAACGTTTTAAGCCAAAAGAAAACATAACGGGTATCATAAAATTTGCCATTGCCATTGGTGTCTTAAGCGCAATAGTATCCATAATTACCGGTCTTTTTTTAGAAGATAGTGGCTCTTACGATGAAGATGCCATTTTCAGACATAAGTGGATGGGTATTGGCATGACGGCAATAGCTATCTTATTATATTTTGCTAAAGACAGTGGAAATAAAGTTGTATCTAAACTATACCTCCCCATGTTTGTAGCGGTTATGATACTGCTAACGATTACAGGTCATTGGGGCGGAAACATGACGCACGGCGAAGGTTTTTTAACCAAAGATATTACCTCAAATGAAATCATAATCGAAGATGTAAACGAAGCCTTAGTTTATAACGATATTATTCAGCCTATTTTAAATAACAAGTGTGTTAGTTGTCACAATTCTAAAAAAACCGAGGGAAAGCTGTTGTTAACCTCACAACAAGAGCTACTTCTAGGTGGAGATTCCGGAAGCCTTTTAGAGTCAAAAACATCAGAACAACCCTTACTTTTGCATCGAGTTCAATTACCGGAAGAAGATGAAGAACATATGCCCCCAAAGGGTAAAATACAATTAACAGCCAGTGAAATTGAACTGTTACAGTGGTGGATTGAGAATGACAATTGTTTTGATTGTATCACTTCAGATTTGGAACGTAATAAAAAAATTCAAACCTATCTAAATGAATTAGAAGAAGATACTTCTATAAGGGCAATGATCGCTAAAGATTTGGATATTGTTGACCATAATTGGCTTACATCTAAAAAATTATCTGGCATCTCTATTTATCCCTTAAAAGAGGGAAGTCCTTTATTGCTCCTTAATTTATCCAATCGTAAAAATCTTTCCAAAAATGATTTCCTAGGACTCAAAAAATATGCGGAGCACATTGTAGAACTAAACTTGGGATATTCCAATTTTCAAGATTCATTGGCTTCTTCCATTTCAATCTTTAAAAATCTAACCAAACTGCAATTGCAAGGCACAGCGGTTGACGATGAGACTATAAAAGTACTTGATGGATTTGATAAACTAGAATCTTTAAACCTCTATGGAACGGAAATCACCGATACTGCAATAGAAACATTAAAAAACTTGACCAGTTTAAAAGACCTGTACCTATGGCGAACGAACCTTACGAATGAGGCAATAGCGCAATTAACATCAGAAAACAAAAATTTAATCGCTCATCAAATCAACAAAGATATCTTTTCAGCATCCGCTATTACTCCTCCCCTATTTATTGTAGCTTCAAATTTTATAAAAGACTCACTACCTGTGGAGTTAGCGACTTCATTTGAAAATGCAAGTATTTTTTATACCACTGATAATTCTGAACCGGATACCTCTTCTACAAAATACTCAGAACCATTTCTTCTAAAAGAAACAACGACTGTAAAGGCGATAAGCCATAAAAAAGGTTGGGGCAAAAGTGAGGTTGTTACTACAAATTTTAAAAGAAGTACCATAGGCTACACCAATGTTGCCTTAAATAAGGAGCCAAGTGAGAAATACCAAGGAAAAGGGGCAGAAACACTTATTGATTTAGAAAGAGG
Source organism: Croceitalea marina (assembly GCF_042684265.1). Taxonomy (NCBI): domain Bacteria; kingdom Pseudomonadati; phylum Bacteroidota; class Flavobacteriia; order Flavobacteriales; family Flavobacteriaceae; genus Croceitalea; species Croceitalea marina. The sequence continues at coordinate 301,431 of NZ_JBHULB010000016.1, forward strand.
AAGCGAGCGATTTGTAGATGGAAAATGGCTTGGCTATGAGGGCACACATTTTAATGCCACTTTTCAGCTAGAGGAGAAAAAAGAAATCTCATCAATTTCTGTTAGCGCCTTATCAAATCCTACCAACTGGATTTTTCACCCAAAAGGATTCAAAATATGGGTCTCAATCAATGGAAAAGATTTTAAACCTTGGCATACTGTTAAGCTTCCTGAACAAGAACCCTCATCAAATAGTAGCATTGATTTCTTTGATATTGAACTCCCCAAAGTGGAAACAAAATATGTACGTATTCAAGTTGAAAGTATTTTAAAGAATCCTTCTTGGCATCAATCTCCTGGAGGAAAAAGCTGGTTATTTGTTGATGAAATACTAATCAATTGATCAGCTGTAATTCTTGAAAGATTTAAAATCCATAAATTGTAGCTGAAAGAAACCTTTTATCATGAAACTTATTCTCAGAATTTTACTTAGCGCAGTGGCCGTTGTTATACTTTCAAAAGTACTGCCCAACGTAAGCGTAGATAGTTATGTTACCGCAATTATAGTTGCTGTAGTATTAAGCCTTTTGAACTTCATTGTCAAACCCATATTGGTGATTTTGACCTTACCTGTTACCATTATTACCCTTGGTTTGTTTTTGCTGGTGATTAATGCGATTATCATTTTATTGGCCAGTAATTTCATTGACGGTTTCACTGTTAATGGTGTTTTATGGGCAATAGTTTTTAGCCTCTTACTTTCTTTACTTCAATCTATTTTATATTCTATTTTAAAAGAGGATAAGAAATAGTAAGTTATAGTTTGGTTTTCAATAGCTTAAAAAGTTGGCAAGCAATACAAAATATAGTATTTTTGCCACCCATTTTAGAAAAGCTAATAGTTAACTTCAGATGAATATTACAAAAGAACAGATAGACGATTTAAATGCAGTAGTAAAAGTAGCTATCACCAAAGATGATTATCAAGAAAAGGTAGATACTATTTTAAAAGACTATAGAAAACAAGCGAATATTCCAGGTTTTAGAAAAGGTCAGGTTCCTATGGGGCTTATCAAAAAACAATACGGAAAAGCTGTTTTAGTTGATGAAGTGAACAAATTGTTACAAGACAATTTGAATAAATACCTAACTGAAGAAAAACTTGATGTTTTGGGTAACCCGTTGCCGAAACAACAAGATGGTTTTGATTGGGATAATGACGAATTCGCCTTTGAATTCGAATTAGGTCTTGCTCCAGATTTTAAGGTTAATGTGAAGACCAAAAAAGCAATAACCCAATACAAAATCGTTGCTGATAAGAAAATGGTCGATGAGCAAGTAGAACGTATTCAAAAACAGTACGGAAAGTTGATTTCTAAAGCTGAAGTTGGCAAAACTGATGAAGTATCCGGAGTATTTAAAAACGAAGCAGAAGAAATAGATAACAAAACTACGGTTGAGCTAGATAAAATTAAAAGCAAAAAAGCTATCGATGCTTTGGTTGGTAAAAAAGTTGGTGATGTCGTTACCATAAAAACCAAAGGTTTATTTAAAGAAGATTACCTATTACCATCTGCCCTTGGTATTGCAAAAGAAAAGGCTGAAAAGTTAAATACCGAAGTATCATTTGCGATTGAAGAAATTAACGAAAGAGAATCTGCAGAATTAAATCAAGAGCTTTTTGACAAGCTCTTTGGAGAAGGTAATATCAAATCGGAGAAAGAGCTTAAGGCACGTATCAAAGAGGATTCTGAAAAGCAATTCGAGCAACAGGCCGATCAAAAGTTGTTGAATGATATTACGGAAAAGCTGATCGATGAAACAAAATTTAACCTTCCGACCGAATTCCTTAAAAAGTGGATCCAGGTAAGTGGCGAAAATCCGTTATCAGAAGATGAAGCTAGTGAAGAATATGAAAAATCAGAAAAAGGACTTCGTTATCAACTCATTGAAGGCAGAATCATCAATGAAAACAATCTTCAAGTTCAATTCGATGAATTAAAAGAATTTGCTAAAGGTTTTATAAAATCTCAAATGGCACAATACGGGCATTTAAATCCGACCGAAGAAGAGCTTGAAAATGTTGCTACAAGAGTTATGGGCAATCAAGAAGAAGTTAAAAGAATGTCAGAGCAACTTATGAGTCAAAAGCTGTTGGATCTTTATAAAGAAAAGGCTAATCTTAAAGTTAAAGAAGTTACTTATGATAACTTTATAAAAGAGGCCTACAAATAGCATTCTAAATAATATGTATCTTTGCGGTTCTGAAAACTTGAGTTTTCAGAACCGTTTTTTATTAAAATAAGCTTTAAAAATTCTATGGATTACGGAAAAGAATTTAAAAAATACGCCACTCAACATCAAGGGATAAACAGCATGTACTATGACCAAATCGTCAGTAGTATGTACCCGGTAAACTTGACACCGAACATTATCGAAGAGCGTCAGATGAATATCGCTGTTTTTGATGTTTTCTCTCGATTAATGATGGATCGTATTATTTTTCTTGGCACGGGTATCAATGATCAAGTCGCAAATATAGTTCAGGCCCAATTGCTATTTTTAGAAAGTACCGATGCCAATAAAGACATATCTATTTACATAAATTCACCTGGTGGTAGTGTATATGCAGGTTTAGGCATTTATGATACGATGCAGTTTATCAAACCTGACGTCGCAACAATTTGTACCGGAATGGCAGCATCTATGGGAGCTGTGCTCCTCTGCGCAGGCGAGAAAGGAAAACGTAGCGGACTAACCCATTCTAGGGTCATGATTCATCAACCAATGGGAGGCGCTCAGGGCCAAGCAAGTGACATTGAAATTACCGCTAAAGAAATACTTAAACTAAAGGAAGAATTATATGCAATCATTGCAAATCATTCGGGTCAAACTTATGACAAGGTTTATGAGGATAGTGACCGTGATTATTGGATGAAAGCAGATGATGCCAAGAAATACGGTATGATCGATGAAATCTTAGTAAGAGATAAATAATAATTTCGACCAACTACACCTCGCAAAGTAAACCATTATTGGGCTTTTTGCGTTAGTGTACTGTAAACTTTAATGCTTTTTATGGCAAAGGAAAATCTAGAATGCTCATTTTGCGGAAGAAAAAAACCAGAAACCAATCTTTTGATTGCGGGTCTGGATGCTCATATTTGCGATAGATGTATTGAGCAAGCCTATAGCATTGTTTCAGAAGAGTCAAAGCAATCAAAGAATAATGATCTTTCATCAGAATTGGTCTTAAAAAAGCCAATGGAGATAAAAGAATTTCTAGACACTTTTGTAATTGGCCAAGAACGTACCAAAAAGGTAATGTCGGTCGCTGTTTATAATCACTACAAAAGATTATTACAGCCCAAGAGTAAAGAAGATGATATTGAAATCCAAAAAAGCAATATCATTATGGTCGGGCAAACTGGTACGGGTAAGACCTTAATTGCCAAAACAATAGCTCGAATGCTCAATGTGCCTTTAGCCATAGTTGATGCAACTGTACTTACCGAAGCTGGTTATGTAGGTGAAGATGTAGAAAGCATCCTCACCCGCTTGTTACAAGCTGCCGACTACAATCTAGAAAAAGCGGAGCGTGGCATTGTTTTTATTGATGAAATTGATAAAATTGCCCGTAAGAGCGATAACCCCTCCATTACGCGAGATGTTTCGGGTGAAGGAGTACAACAAGGGCTTTTAAAACTTTTAGAAGGTACTGTCGTCAATGTGCCACCAAAAGGAGGAAGAAAGCATCCAGACCAGAAATTTATTGAGGTTAACACCGAGAACATTTTGTTCGTCGCAGGTGGTGCTTTCGATGGTATCGAAAGAATGATTACCAAACGCTTGAACATGCAAGCTGTTGGTTATAGCGCATCAAAAGCCGAAGACAACTTAGACCAAGAGAATATTTTACAATACATCATTCCAAAAGATTTAAAAGATTTTGGATTGATACCAGAGATTATTGGTCGTCTTCCTGTCTTAACACATATGAATCCCTTAGATGCAAAGACTTTACGTGCTATTTTAACAGAACCTAAAAACGCTATCATTAAGCAATATGAAAAATTGTTTACGATGGATGGTATCGAGTTTAGTATCACCGAACAAGCTCTTAACTATTTGGTAGAAAAAGCAATAGAATACAAATTAGGCGCGAGAGGACTCCGTTCGTTGTGCGAAGCGGTGTTTACAGATGCTATGTTTAGTTTACCTAGCAGCGAAGAAAAAGAATTTAAGGTAACCAAAGCGTATGCAGAAGAAAAGCTGTCTTATGAAACCATTAAGAAACTCAAGGCCGTATCTTAATTTGAAGATGATTTAAAATAAAAAAGGAGCCCTCAAATTGAGGGCTCCTTTTTTTATACTTTATATCGATTTTACACTGCCTTTTTGGTTACTTTATGTAAAAGTTCCATACAGACATCACCAATAATCTTTTCATCAGAATACAGCTCATGTCCAAAACTTGGAATAATATTTAAAGAAACCCCAACTTCTTTCGCCCATTTCATTTCAGGTTTGAATTTATCACATTCGCCAAAAATCAGGTTCATATCTACTTCTGGAGAAGCATCTTCCATTCTAATACGTGTAGCCGAAATTGCCGTAAGCGATTTCATCGGAAGCCCTTTTAGCGCAGCTTTCCAAGCTATGGTTCCCCCAGTACTAAAGGCCAAAACATGGCTAGCCTCTTTCTCTTTTTTAAGTAGGTGCGCCACTGCCGTATCTATACCTCCGTTTGTAAACGCTTTATGTAAATTTTCCTCTGTATTGATAAGCTCGTCTATGTTAGCAAGTTGCTGACAATCGTAAAAAGTAATATCATAATACTGCTGAAGGTATCCGAAATAAGAGGTTATCCAAAGCCCCTTTTTTACGCCCCACATATCGGAAAGAATTAGTAATTTTTCTGCCATAATTTTTAACTTTTGTTTGATTTAAGTTTTAAGATTGGGGAATTATCTTAACAAACATCAACCTTAAACGTCGCAAATCCTTATTTATTTGTTCAAGCAAGAAATTTGTTCGATGAACGGTTTAAATCTACGAAAACGTTTTCGTAGATTATCGATAATATGTGTAAGTGGTCTGTTTTAGGTTATTCCTTGTTGATATCCAACAACTCTTCTACATAACATCTATCATTAGATAATCTTGGAATTTTGTGTTGCCCTCCTAATTTATCTTTAGATTTTAACCAGTCATAAAATAGATTCTCACGGGCAACATGCACTTCGGGCATTTTTAAAGTAGTGTTGTTATAACGTTTAGCTTCGTAATCTGAGTTTAGCGATTTAAGGGCATTATCTAAAAATTCTGTAAAATAGGCAATGTCCTCCGGTGATTTACGAAACTCAATAATCCATTCGTGTGCTCCTTTTTCATTGCCCCTCATAAATATGGGCGCAGCGGTATAATCTTTAATTTCAGCGCCTGTCTTTACACAAACCTTTTTTAAGGCTTCCTCTGCGTTTTCGATAATCAACTCTTCGCCAAAAGCATTAATATGATGTTTGGTTCTGCCCGTTATTCGAATTCTATATGGGTCAGTAGATGTAAATCGGACAGTGTCACCAATTTTATATCTCCATAAGCCTCCATTTGTAGTAATTACAATGGCATAATTAACCCCTGTTTCAACTTCCCAAATAGGAACCGTTTTTTGGGTTTCCTTTCCATAAGAGTCCATAGCAATGAACTCGTAAAAAATTCCATAGTCTAACATCAACAACAAATCTTGCGAGTTGTTGCGGTCTTGTATCCCGAAAAAACCTTCCGAAGCATTATAGGTTTCATAGTAGTTAAACTTCTTTCGAGGAAGCAGCTTTCTATACTGTTCGCGATAGGGAGCAAAACTTACCCCGCCATGAAAATAGACCTCTAGATTTTCCCAAACTTCAAAAAGGTGATTTTTACCTGTTTTTTCAATCACATTGTTCAACAGTACCAACATCCAAGAAGGCACACCTGCCAAACTAGTAACATTCTCTTTGATACTCTCTTCAATGATGGCCTCGAGTTTGGTTTCCCATTCGCTCATTAAAGAGACTTTGTTGCTTGGAGTACTGCTATACTCTGCCCAAAGTGGCATGTTATCAATAAGAATAGCAGAAAGGTCACCGAAGAAACTTCCATTATCCTCATACAACTCTTTACTGCCCCCTAAACGCAAACTTTTACCATTGAATAATTGGGAAGTCTCGTTATTGTTCAGATAAAGGCATAACAAATCTTTACCCGACTTGTAATGACAGTCTTCTAAGGCCTCTGAACTTACGGGTATAAACTTGCTTTTGGCATTTGTAGTCCCGCTACTTTTTGCAAACCATTTAATATGTGTCGGCCAGAATAGGTTTTGCTCACCCTTACGCGTACGTTCTATTAAAGGGGCAATTTCTTCATAATTGACAATTGGCACGCGCTCAGAAAACTCTTTATATGTAGAAATGGAATCAAAACCATATTCTCGACCTAAAGCCGTCTCATCAGCGTAGGATAGTAATTGATGTAATACCTCATCTTGTACATCATCAGGATACTTTAGAAAAAGTTCTATCTGGTGATAGCGTTTTTTAAGCAGCCAAGATGCAATAGAATTAAATAAAGGTATTGGCATTTTAGGTATATTTAGTCTAGTGAACTTGCATAGACCTTTTTAATTTGCTAAAAAATTGTCTTTTTGAACTGTATTTTTGCCAAAAATAAAAAGCCAATACAAGTTCAGTGAAAAATCAGCATGATTTTATAGCTAAAATAGCTTTTATTTTCAATATCATTTAATACAATCCGAACCAATGTTATACGAAGGTGTTTTACGAAAAATGCAAACGGAACTGGGTAATCCAATCCAGTATTTTTTAGTTTTTGAGAACGATTTTATCAATTTCAACCAGGCCTTGAACAAAAAATTACAGCTTAAGTTTATCAAATTTCAATGTTTGAGCTGTGGTAACGACCGGCCTATTTACCGCCAAGGCTTCTGCAAATCGTGTTTTTATGAAACTCCAGCGGCTGGAGATTGGATTATGAAACCAGAATTGAGCACCGCACATTTAGACAAAGAGGACCGCGATTTAGCATACGAAAAACGCGTACAATTGCAACCGCATATTGTTTATTTGGCAAACTCAAGCAACGTAAAAGTTGGGGTGACCAGAAAAGCGCAGGTACCTACCCGTTGGATAGATCAAGGTGCCCATGAAGCCATTGAAATTGTTGAAGTACCTAACCGCTATTTGGCCGGCATAACCGAAGTTGCCCTAAAAGACCACGTTGCCGATAAAACCAACTGGCGTAAAATGCTTACCAATAGTGTTGAAGATGTGAACTTGGTCGAGTGGCGTGAAAAGCTAAAAAGCCATATTCCTGAAGAAGCACAAGAATATTATATCAATTCAAACACTGAAACCAATTTAGAGTTTCCTGTTTTACAGTACCCTGAGAAAGTACAAAGCTTAAATTTAGACAAAACACCGACTTTTGAAGGCGTTTTAAAAGGAATAAAAGGTCAGTACCTCATTTTTGAAGACAATACTGTTTTTAATGTAAGAGGCAGCGAAGGCTATTATGTAGGTATCGACATCAACTAGATATTCTATGCCGTAGTGCATTTAGAAATTTATAACGTAAAACTGTCTGTTCGAGTTTTTTCCAAAGGAAAAAGTATCGAGAACTAGGTTTTTTCTTTGTAAATTCTGATTCTCGATACATTTTTTCTGATTGAAAACCAGAAAAACCACTCGAATTGACGAATTTTCTTTAAAATAAATTACGAATAACAACCATAATGAAAACTAAAAACACCGTATTAGCTTTACTAACTCTATTTCTTATCTCTTCATGTAGAACAGAGAAAAAAGAAATCGTTGAAATAGAAAAATTTCAATTTGCTACTCCAAGCGAAGTCGGAATGTCTTTAGATAGTCTAGCTAAAATTGATACCATGGTTATGAAGTTTGTTGAAACTAAAAAATACCCTGGTGCAGTTACCTTAATTGCTAAAAATGGCAAAATCATTTATGAATCAGAGGTAGGTTGGACAGATTCTACAAGAACTGAACCTTACCGAAAAGATCATTTATTTAGAATGGCTTCAATGACAAAGCCCGTCGTCTCCGTTGCAACTATGCAACTGGTTGAAGCTGGCAAACTAAATTTAGACGACCCGATAGGTAAATACATTCCGTCATTTATGGAAACGGAAACGCTAACAGATTTTAATGAGGTGGATACTACATGGACGACCACAGCTACTGCCACTATACCTACTGTTCGTCAATTATTAACACAAACTGCTGGTGTGCCTTATGGTTTTATGAATCCTAAAGTGAATGGGGCGATTTTGGCCAAGTACGGCATACCCGATTTAAGTACGCATTTACCTATAACCATAGCAGAAACTGCCAGTAAATTGGGCGATTTGCCATTGATGCACGAACCGGGAGAAAAATGGATGTACGGGCTCAATACTGATGTTTTAGGAAGGGTGGTTGAAGTAGCCTCAGGAATGAAGTTAGATGACTACATCAGAGAATATATTACCAAACCCATTGGCGCGGATAGGTTTGATTTCTATTTTAATGACTCCCTTACCAAAAAATTGGCCAAAGTACATTTAACCAAAGCCGATGGAACTATTGTACTTGCACCTGAAAATATGGGACCATTTTACATACCCAATTACCCTACCCAAGGTGCTAAAACCTATTTGTCTGGCGGCAGTGGTATGACGGGTACAGCTAGGGACTATTTTCTATTTTGCCAAGCTATGCTAAATGACGGCAAATTAGGTGATGCTCAACTATTAAAACCAGAGACTGCACAAGCCATGCATAAATCTCAGATAGACACGCTTAGTTTTCCTTGGGGCACTGGTAGCTTTGGCTATGGTTTTCATGTAGCTAAAGGCGAAACTTCAAGGCCCGATGGTACGTATAGTTGGGGCGGGGCTTTTAGCACTACGTTTTGGATTGACCCGACAAATCAATTAATCGTAATTCAATTAAGACAAGTATTACAGTCTCCTTATAACCCCGAAATTGATGGAAAATTGGAGGAAATCGTTTATAGTGCTTTAAGCGAATAGAAAGTAATCATATAAAAGAAATATAGTTACTAGTAACTATATACAACTGTTGTGCAACATTTGAAAAAACCATCGAGAATGAAAAAATATTTCGGAATAATATTAATGACTTTAGTTATTACTTCCTGTAACGGACAATCTAAATCCGAAAAAAAAGTCGGTGGACCTTGTCAAGATTGCGAAGCAGTTTTGGATTATAAATTGTTGGAATTAGAACCTAAAACAACGGTTACTTTACCGAAATTTGAAAATAACGAACCGAAAGTAAAAATAACAGGAACTGTATTTCAAAAAGACGGAAAAACGCCTGCGGAAAACATAATATTGTACGTATATCACACAGACAGGAACGGAATTTATCAACCAAGTGATAATCCGATTGGTTGGGAAAAAACACACGGACAATACCGTGGATGGTTAAAAACAGGCAAAGACGGAAAATTTACTTTTCAAACTTTTAGACCTGCACCATATCCTAAAGTTCAAGAACCTGAACATATTCACATATACGTGAAAGAACCAAATACTGTCCCATATTATATTGACAGTTATTTTTTTGAAAGCGACCCAAAACTGACGGCTGAAAAAAGAAAGTCCCAGAAAAACAGAGGTGGCTCTGGAATTATAAAACTTGAAGAAGAAAATGGAATTTGGACAGCGAACAGGAATTTGATTTTAGGAATGAATATCCCTGATTATGAATAAAAAACGTTGCACAACAATGTATAACCGCAATTACGGCGGATTCGACTACGTCCGAATCCACTCAGAATTGCTAACGTTTGTGCTTAACCGAAAAACAGTAACCTAAAACCCGTAACTGACGGTTATACGAGACCGTCAGACTGTCTCAAAACTTAAAGTTAGCTTTACCTTGTAGGGTTTGATATTCTTTATCTTTAAGTATGGAGTATCAACAGAAACAATCCCGGACCCAACTTGCCCTCTACACCACTTGTCT